>CAYVHP010000059.1:0-12098 GCA_964451265.1 uncultured Caulobacteraceae bacterium
GTCACTAGGGTGTTGTGCGCCGCCGGGGGTGGGGTGTGGGGCACACCCCCCGCGGGCGCTCACCCGGCGCTGGGGGGTTCCGCGCCCGCTATTGATGTTTATGTCAGCGTCGCTTCGCGACGCTTCCAAATGGTGCCTCGGTCATGGACCAACCGCATCGGCGTTTGCGCTTCCGCGAGGGTCGCAACCTCGACCATCCGAGCTGACCCCGCCACGATTGGCCAGACTGCGGCCGGCCCCTGCTACACTGCCGGTTGGCTGCTATCTTGACTGAGAACCTGGACGGACCAGCAATGCTTCGTGCCGGCAGGAACTCAACATGCGGCGGGCAGTCGGCTGGTGGCCTCGGTGACCGGATCGGATAACGACCAGGGACAGCCAGAACGGAGTCTTGACGGTGCAAGTTGCGGACCTAATGAGCTCGGACGGTCACGTGTTCCTGAAAAGCGAGTGGGGACAGATCGGAGATGGTTGGCCCTGTGTCTCGTTCACCCGTCCGTCAGTGGGGGTGCGGTTCCGCAAAGAATTCCAGCCCGGCAGGGACGTGTTGATTTACGTGGGCACAATAGGTCCAGAAACCAATGACGCAGATCACCACAGCAGGTTCATCTCCGCTGTGGTGCTTGAGCCAAATCAGGTTCTCGAAACAAGGAAAATTGTGCCCCCGGACGAGTGGTAACGATCCTTGCTGGAGCACGGAGACCGGTGGCCTCACTCCCTTGCGGTCATTCGAGCCGCGGACGTCTTAGGGCCTCCATATCCCTCTGCATACGAATTTGCGCCCCAGGCTTACCGGTCACTAGGCGGCGAGAATCGTGGCTCGATCGCAGAGGCATTGGGTGAAGAACGCGCGGCAATTATGGGTATCGGCATTGCCCCGTTTCAGCTGAACCTTGCGCCTGAGGTTGAAGCCTACGTTGCGATGAGTCGGAGCGTGGCCCCGACTGTCCCGAAAACAGTCAAACAAGAGGCCACCCGGATGGCCCAGCTAATCATCGAACGGGTAAAAAGGGGAGGTGAGCTCGTTGCGGGAAGGGCTCCGCTCAGAACGGCCCCGGGGCTAGCGGAGCTCTATGCCCTTCTCGTGCGCAAATGGCAGGTGGAGCAGCTAGGGCGCTGCGCCCTCTGTGGCGGCGCCCTCCCAGCGGCCTCGTCTAATCCCATGATCCAGGCGTCGGCCGACCGGATTGACAGTTCGAATCCAGCCTACAGCGATGAGAATGTGCAGATCGCGCACCTCGCGTGCAATTGGGCCAAGAACAAGCACGGCTTGGCCGAGTTCGAACAGTGGGTACGGGTTATCCGTGGTCTTTCGCCGGATGATCTATAGTCAGGCTGTTGGTTTTCTAACGCCGTCGTCGCGCTTAGCGAGACGGCCCGTCCGGGGCGGGCTACCCGCCACCAGCGGGCGGATGTTGACCCTGACCGGACCCTGCTGAGCTTTAAGCGCGCTCACGTTGAGCGTCTCATCAATCATCCGCATGACGGTCTTCGGCGTCAGTAGGGAACGCTGGATCAGCCGGTGAAAGAAGTCGAAATGATATAATTCTTGGGTCTTTCCGTTGACCAAGCGGCTCGCTTTCTTGAGCTTGCCCCGCGCGTCCCACGTGAGTTCAAAGCCGCGCTCCTTCAGATTTCCCCAAAGGTGGGCCGGGTTGTAGAAAGTCACGACCATCACCTGGCCGAACAGAATTTTTTGCAGGACTTCGTCGGAGCAGGGCCACCAAAGAAACGGGATGGCCTCTTCGGCAAGGACCAGCCCATCGCCAACCCCGATTGCGTCGATGACCAACGAGTTCTGCTCCAGGCCGACGTCGAAGATACTCCTTGCCCAACGCTCTGCGCCTAGGATGAGATGATCGACAACTTTCCCCTCTCCCATCAGCCTCGCGCTCAGGGCTCGCGACCGGTTTAAACAAACGGCGCCTATGACCAAAGATGGCCCGGCCTGGACGAATTCGAAGTGCTTGGTGTGGCTTTTAGCGATGGCCTCGCTCAAGGCGTCGAAATAGAATTCCCCTTGTGAACCCGACGAATAGTCCGGCGTTGATGTCCGCACCGTATCGTAGGCCGCTTTCATCTGCTTCATCTGCCTTTCGAGGCGCGCCTTGAGCTCGGGCGCAAGCCTCGCGGCTGGAGCGGCATCCACTTTTGCTTCCGGGAATTTGGGGAGATGCTTACGGTCGCCCGCGATGAGGGCGAGCGTGACGCGAAGCTCCTGTTCCCCGACTCGTTGTGTCTTTAGTTCCCCGACAGACACCACCCTCGCGGAACCGAGATCGACGAACGAAACGTCTCCCATCCGCAGGAAGGTTGTGAGGCCGTGCATTAGCAACAGCTTCTGGCCTAGTCCCTGGAGGCGTTCGAGGGTTAGGCGCTCTCCGAGACCTCCATCACCAGGTGGCAGGAACGGTTGGCGCTGGTGCTTGAAGTGTTGTGCGATGAGGTCCCGGTCACGCTCGTAAAAGAACCACGCGAACGCGTCGCCTAACGCTCTGCCAATAGCCAGAGCCTCGCGAACGGCTTTGGCATACCCATCCAGTTGCTCCATGCGCCGCGCAAACCGAGCGGAATCATAAGACGCCTTGCGCGCGATCCGCCGCTTCCGCTCTTGTTGGATCTCTCTATGGAGGGTTTCGAGCAAAACGATAGGCTTAAGCAACTGGGTCTGAAAATTCACCAGCGCTAGGGCAGTTTCCTCGCCACCTGAAGGTGACCTCAGCTTTGTGACGACTTGCCAGCAACCACGGAATGCTTCGCCCGCCTGATCGATGGTGTTGCGAAGGTGGGTGCTTGAAACCAGGGCCGACACGGTCATCTCCGGGGCCGCGCGTCGGTTGAGTGCGATCCAGCATGTCCAGGGCACTCGGACAGGACCGGACAAATTCAGTCCAAATAGGAGACCGATTCCTGGCCAGCGAATAGATGCGCCTACGGCTAGGAGGTGCCTTTTACGCCGCCTCGACCCGGTCGTTCGATCCGAAGGGTCGTAACCGACGCCTCGAACTTACCGTCTTGCGCAACCGGCGCGGGTAGAGTTGTATCCTACGCCTCAGCTTGTTCTTGTGTCGCCCTCCTCGAAGGTGGTCGGCAGTCCTGGCATTTTCCTGGTTTTGTCGCCGCGTAACTGAACTGCCTTGCGCGCAAGCAATCGCGCGGGCGTATCACTCGCCGTCTTGCAGAACGTCTCCGGGGGGAGCAATGCGCAAATTGACCGTTGGAATGCTGTGCGTTCTCGCCGCTTACCTAAGTGGGTGCGGGACGACGACCGAAGGGCCGCACACTGTTTTCACGACGACAGGCCCTACCACTCAAAACCCCCAGGATGGCCCAGCAAAAGTTTTTAAGGATGCTGAGAGTTATGCACGACCGCAACAAGGTGCTGACCCTGAGAGCATGGACAGTCAAATGCTCGCAAAGCAAATGTTTCTGCAGGGGTCCGCTCTAATCTACGCCAACTGCAACGCGTATTTCGATTCAGCGGGGCAGACCCAAAAATGGCTAATCGTCTCGCGGGATACGGTTGGCGCCGTGGGCGCGGTTGCAACGTCCATCATGGTCTTGGCTAGAGCGGATAAGCAGACCTTGGCAGCGCTCGGCATCGGCACCGGGGCGGCGTACGCGAGCATCGACTTGTATACGAAGGACTTTCTCTTTTCCGCTGACAACATCGATGCCGTTCGAACCCTGGTGAACAACGCCCTCGCAGCGCACGCGCAGAAAGTACTCGCGAGTACGACCGACAGTACGGCAATCCCCCCAACGAAATTCACCTATGATTTTGCCGCAGGCCAACTGATCGATGAGCAGACCATTTGCACGGATCGGCGGATCGCGGCACTCGCCGTTCAGGCTATTGCGAAAGGGCATCTGGACGTCTCTTCTTCGCTGGATGACGATCTCGCCAAGGTCGCGAACATGCGGGATCAGTTCGTATTGCAGGGGCTCGGGACATTGCTCGGGACGCCGGGGCCGTTGCAGCCTGACGAGGCCGGCCTCCTCTGGTGGATTTTCCAAGATGGTGCGAGGGACCTCGACTTGGACGCAGCCTACGGCCAGCTTTCGGAGCTCAAAGGCGACGCCAATCCACTCGACGATGCCGATGGTCATGCCGTGAAGTCGCAATGGCGATACGCAGCAGCCGTCAACCGGGCCCTTGACGGATTTAGCGACGCTACGAAGGCTGCCTTCGAGACGAAGGTGACCGCTGCGGTTGCCGCTGCTGAGGCCAAGAAAAAGGTCATCTCGCAGGTCACCTCGGATACTTCCGGGCAGGCCATCGTACCCGAACTTGCGAAGCGTCAAGCAGCTGCGGCGCCTGTTCGCTTTCAACTCGGCCCCACCAGCGCGGCTGGTTCCAACGTGCACTTTACGGTCAACGTTCGGTGACGGCCTAACCCATGTTGGCATGCAATGAACCCGCAATGGATGGCCCTGGGCTTGCCACTACTCTGACACCGTCGTTGTTGAGAGAGGCGCAACGTGAAATGGGGACTACCAGACCAAAAACCTGCGCTTCCCTGAGGGCCCTGGCGCGGAAGACCTGCCGCGCCTGAAGCTAGCCAATCAAAAAAGCGCCACCCGGGGAGGGTGGCGCGAGTAAAGCTGATTGCTGTGATTGTTGGCCCTATGCGCTGTGCGCGGCGGATTGGCCTGGGTGCCGCTGGGCACGGATGTCCCGACGCAGACTTTCAATGTTGGCGAGAGCGATGTCCAGCGTTGAAGGCTGCCCGCGCAAGAGAGCGATGTGGGCAACTAGCCGAGCTTGTCGCTCCAGCAGATCGATCATGCTGAGCACGCCGGCGTAGAAGTTAGCCGCTCGCGCTTCGCGGTGGTCCGGCGTTTGGTCAAAACGAACCCCAGTATGCTCGTCCAGATAGAACTTGCCCATGCGGACCTCCAGAAAAGATGTGGAATTTCCGCAATTAACAGTACCAAATATAGATAAAAATGTCAATAAAAACAGTATATTAAAGAATATAATCGTAATCTTGTCTGTTGCCTAAATTGGTGGTTGTATTGCTTCTCCTGACGGGGATCCGGCATGAGGTGGAGGCTGTTTGGACCGATCATCGTGTCAGTGCTGGGCGCTTGCCTTGCGGCGGCCGCCTATGCCGAACCGAAAGTCACACCTTATTCCAGAGCCGGTGTCGCGACGCAGGCCGTCGTTGAAGAGGCGGTCGGCCAGCGCAATTTGACAATGGTCAGTTGCAATAAGGACGGCAAAGAGACCGACGATAAGCGGGCAGTTGATGTCCGACTCCAGAAAAGTGCGCTTGAAACGCCCGGTGTCATCGACGCCGTTTTGTTGGAAGCAGCAAAATTCGCTTGGGACCAGTGCTCCCGACCGTACATCTCGCTCTATTCCGGCAATCCCGAGGCGTTCGTTCACTACAACGTACACCGGGTCCGTATTTTCTTGCCAGACGGCACCACACCTATCACCGCGACTCTTGGCGATTCACCTGGTGCTGGTGATTTCCCGCAGGAGCCGGGCATGTTTCCCTACACTTGGTCCGTACAAGACCAGTACGTCCTAACACATCAACGGCAAGCTGCGGCTGACTACGAGGCCGGAATTCAGCAGCGCCTTCGGGCTCAGCAGGAAGTGCGAGACCAAGAACACGCTAAGATATGGGGCTGGATTCGGCTATTCGTTCTGGCAGTGGTCGCCTTCTGGGTCTGGTGCCAGCGCGAAAAAATCCTCTACTGGTATTACTCCCTCACTCCGCACCCCGCCGCCGCGCTCGTGAATGGGGCCATCGATTCCGGTACTGAGCTGGACGCCGAGCGTTTCGGACGGCTGGCAAAAATTCGCGGCGATAATCCAGTCGAAAAGCGCGTGCGCGCCGATCAAGTCCGGGCCCTAACGGATCGATGGCGCAAACACGAACGCGCCCTACGCTCAGAGGAAGCGAAACTGGTGCAGCGGGAGGTGGAAGCGGCCAAACGGACCAGTGAACGTCTCAAAGCGGAGGCGGCGCTCGTCGAGGCCGCCATCGCGCATGAACTAGCGGCAACGCGTGTGGCCGCCTTGAAGGAGCAGGGAAACGCATGACCGACGATGCACCTGTGCCCGCGCGCCGCGCTCTATCTGGCCAGATCGTTCAGCCCCTGCGGGATGATTTGCAACTGCCGCCCGCGCCCTTTGGCGTGCCGCTGTTTGCCACCGTCAAATACCGATCTCAGGAACGTCAGCTCAAGGCATATCGCTCGCTCGTCGAAGCGAAGAGCGCACTGTTGCGGGCGCTTGATGAGCAGCGCGGGCTTCTGGTGCAGCGTGAGATCAGCATCACGCGCCTGGAACACTTGGATGAGCTGCGGGAAATCGAACGGCTCAAAATCACGAACGAGCTGGCAAGCCTGAAGCAGGAAGCGGAAATCCACAATCTGCGCAAACGCGTGGAAATTGAGGAGCTGCATGCCCGTTTGGCCGACGCCAAGCGCCGGCGGCGCATGATGGAGGACCCGAAGGCATCCCCCGAAGAAATGAGCGCGCCCGAGAAGCTGACCGAGGCGCTCCGCCAGGTGCAGGAAATCGACGAAGTGCTTAGAGGCCAGCGAGCCAAAATCATCGAGGCCGCCGGGGGCGAGGAAAATCTCAGCGCAGAGGAGCGCAACCGGCTCGACCAAATAGAAGTCCTCCGGCGGACCCACGTCGAAAAGCTATACGAAGACCTGTCCTGATGAGCGTCGCACTCGGAGGTCTCGGCAAAAATAAGACTCTGCGCCTCACGGACGAGGAGAGGAGTCGCCACGTCCACGTCATAGGGGCGTCGGGCACGGGCAAGTCCAAAATGCTGGAAAGCATGATCCGGCAGGACATCACCGCCGGCCGCGGGCTTTGTCTTATCGACCCGCACGGCACTCTGGCGGATGCGGTGCTCCAGTGGTGCGCCGCCACCGGGATGCAGGACTTTCGCCGCATCCATGTCGTGGAGCCGAGCGAACTGGGTTGGTGCGCCGGCTTCAATCCGCTGCGCACCGACGGCCTCACCGAAACGGCCGTCCGGGTGGATGCTATGGTGGCAGCCTGCGCGCAGGTCTGGGGCGGCGAGAACGCCAACGCCACGCCGCTCCTGAAGAAGTGCCTGCGCGCTGTATTCTACGCCCTGACTGTGCGCGGCCTCACGCTCGCTGAAGCTCCGCTGCTCACCAACAGCTCCTCCCTGGCGCGCCGTCGCCTGATTGCGGATCTTCCTGATCCCATCTTTGACGCTGTGTGGCGCGATTTTGAAGCCCTGCCTCAACGCATGTTTTTCGAGCAGTTTTCGAGCACCAACAACCGGCTGCTGGAGTTCCTCAGCTCGCCGATCGTGCGCCGCATCGTGGGGCAGAAGGATGGGGCGCTTGACCTCAAGGCCGTAATGGACGGCAACGAAATCGTCATCGTGAACTTGGCGTCCAAGGGTGCCCTGTCGGCCGACAACGCACGCCTGCTCGGCACGCTTCTGACCAGCGAGCTATTCCTCCAAGCGCTTGAGCGGGACCCGGCGGCGGCCAAGGCGCATCCGTTCACGCTCTATGTGGACGAGTGCTACGACTTCCTCACTAGCGACATCGAGCGGATGCTCGACCAGACTAGGAAGTTCGGACTGCATTTGGTGCTCAGCCACCAACGGCTCGGGCAGCTACGGGAACGCTCCGAAGGCATCTACAACGGTGTCATGACCGGCGGCCAAACCAAGGTCGTTTTTGGCGGCCTCACCGATGACGATGCGGAAGTTATGGCCCGCGAAATCATGCGCAGCACCTTCGACCTCGAACGGCCCAAGCATGTGCTCGACAAGCCCGTGGTGGTCGGGGAGGAGGCGGTTTGGCTCGGCGCAGAAAGCTGGACCAATAGCAGCACGGTCGGGGTCTCCACAGGCGGCAACTCAGGTTCAGGCGCTGGATTTGGCAGCTCGCAAACGCTCACCGAGTCATACGCCGCGCCGGGTTTTCTATCGCGGGGCGCCCTGACGGGGACCACTGAAGTGATGGGGACATCGGCGAACCAGTCCGAATTCTCCGGTTCAAGCTGGAGCGAAACGGCGTCGCGGGGCGAAGCCCGGACTACGGGCCGCGCCCAGACCCTTCAGTCCATTCGTCAGGTCATGCCCACGGCGGTCTATTCTCTGGAGGAGCTCCAGCACCAAGCCATTCTGAAACTGCGGGAACTGCCCAACCGCGCCGCTATCGTCCGGCGGCGGGGGAAGCCGCCTGTCCAGATCAGGACAGCCGAGATACGGCCGGCGCTCGCTTCACCGGAGCGGGTGCAGGCGTTCCTTCAGACGGCGCGCGTGAAGAGCCCGTATGTCATCGAGGCTGGCCAAGCGGATGCCGAAGTCGCATCCCGCTCGGGCGGAAGCTTGCCGCCAAAGACCGCTCGTTCCGACGAGGACGAGTTCTGGAGCGAGGCTCCCGCCTAGCGCATGGGAACCGTCCGTATGTCTTATCCCCGCTTCCGGCGCGAAGGCGGCACGCCAAGCATCCGGCTCACCGACGACGACCTCGCCTTGTTGCGCACGGTGTATCGCCATCGGTTTATTCGCGCCGATGACCTGTACCGCCTGTTTGCGCACCGCAGCCAAGACAAGCTGTCTCGCCGCCTGACGTGGCTCTATCGCAACCAATTCCTGGACCGGCCTGTCGCCCAGATCGACCGTTTCCGTCAGGGTGGTACTCAGGCACTGGCATATGGACTCGATAACAGCGGCGCACGCGTCGTTGCCGAGCGGTTTGGAGTACCTACCGGCTCGGCCGACTGGCGCTCGCGCAATCGCGCCTTCACCCGCGAAAACCTGGAGCACACCCTCGCCATCACCCGGTTCATGGTGGACCTTGAGCTCGCGTGCCGGGCGCGGCCGGATGTGTCGCTCATTCCCTTTGACGAGCTGTTGGCCAGGGCGCCGGAAACGACCCGCCGGGCGGCGCTACCCTCCCGCTGGAGCGTTCCGGTTTCCTGGAGCATGGCCAGAGCGGAAGTCCACCTCATGCCGGACGCGATTTTCGCGCTCCAGCAGGAGCGGGAAGACGGCAAGACCATGCAGTCCAACTTTTTTCTCGAAGTTGACCGGGGCACGATGACGATTGTCCCGAGCGCCCAGGGGCGTGAGAGTGAGGGGTTCCTCTACCGCGCCACCGTCCTGCGCAAGCTCATCGCCTACGCCGAGAGCTGGCGGCGTGAGTTGCATCGAGCAAACTTCACTATGCCGAGCGTTCGCACGCTGTTTCTCACGACGAGCCCTGCTCGCGCGGAGGCGATGCGGGCGGCCGCCCAGGAGTTTGTTGCCAGCAGATGGGATTTGCCCTCAGGCGCATTCTTGTTCGGTTCGACTGACTCGGCAGTTAGCGGTCTGGAAGTAGAGCTAAGAGAAATCCAAGGAATCGCGGGCCGGCTGGTCCCATAGCTGAATGAGCACTTCAGGCCGCAATTTAAGAGTCCATTGACCTAGACCCTTCGGCGGCGTTCACTGAACACGCAACCCTGGGGGGTATCGTCATGCGTCGCTCGCTTGCGAGCCTAGCGGCTCTATGCGCCGCGCTGATCTCGCTTCCGGCAACAGCCCAAACGCTGACGCCCGCCCAACAGAAAGCGCAACAGCAGGCCCAGCTTCAGGTGCTTCAGCGCCAAGCTGAGCAGTTGCAGGCGCAGGTCCAGCAAAAAGCTCAACAGGAAGCTCAGCAGCGAGCGCAGCAACAGGCTGCTGCTCAAGCCGCCCAGGCGCAACAGCAGGCGGCGCAACAGCGCGCTCAACAGCAAGCCCAGCTACAGGCCGCTCAGGCCCAACTCCAAGCGCTCCAAGCCCAACAGGCTGCTCAACAAAGGAACCAGCAAGCGGCTCAGCAGCAGGCCCAAAATGCTGCGGCTCAACAGGCCGCGCAGCAGCGAGCCCAACAAGCTCAGCAAGCGGCCCAAGCCCAACAACAAGCTGCTCAGGCCCAGCAAGCCGCCCAGGCGCGGGCCCAACAGCAGGCCCAGCTTCAGGCGCTTCAGCGCCAAGCTGAGCAACTACAGGCGCAGGTCCAGCAAAAAGCACAACAGGAAGCTCAGCAGCGAGCGCAGCAACAGGCTGCTGCTCAAGCCGCCCAGGCGCAACAGCAGGCGGCGCAACAGCAAGCCCAGCTACAGGCCGCTCAAGCTCAGCTTCAGTCCCTAAAAGCGCAACAAGCGGCCCAGCAGGCCGCCCAACAACGATCGCAACAGCAAGCTCAGGCCCCGCAAGCTGCGCAACAACAGGCTCAGCAGCGAGCGCAGCAACAAGCCCAGCTCCAAGCCCTTCAGCAGCAGGCTAACCAGCTACAGGCTCAGGTTCAGCAGCGCTCACAACAGCAAGCTCAGGCGCAACAAGCGGCCCAGCAGCGAGCGCAGCAACAAGCCCAGCTACAGGCAGCCCAGGCGCAGCTTCAAGCGCTGCAGACGCAGCAAGCCAATCAGCGACGAACACCCGCTGGTGTTCAGACCACAGCTCGCACTGTTGAAAGCCCCAGCGGCCCATCGCCTCAGAAGACGGGGGCCGCCGTAAGATCCGACGCAGCTTCAAGCCGTCCGTTTCAGAATTCCCTGCAAGGCCAGTTCAATGCCGCGGCTCTCGGAGCCCCCAAAAGTATCGGGGTAGCCAACTCGACCCCCGCCACCATCACAAGTAAGGCCGCGCCCTATCCAGCAGTCCAATGTCTTGGAGACATCAAGTGCGTTGGAACCGCTGCCTCCCTCGTGGGGCAGAACGTCGTTCCTGCAACGATCGGCGTTGCCCAAGGCACCTATAACGGGACCGTGGGCACGGTTTTGGGGGGTGGCCGGGCCATCCAGAACGGCGAAACCTACGCAATCCAGCATCCCGCCCAGGTTGGCCAAGCGCTTAAAAATGCGCCCGGCCAAGTCGTGCAAGCGGTGGCAAACACAACCCCAGCGAACGTGGCTGGTGGCGCTAAGATCCTCGGGGCCAGCGGCGTAAGAGCGATCGGACAAGCTGGTCAGTCTTTGGACCGGACCCTTCGTTCGACCGATGCCAGGGCTATTGCAAATACATATGGCAGTACCGTTGTAGCCGGCGTTGCCACAGATGGTGCGTTCAAAGCCGTCAGCGGCGTGGCAGATTTCACGACGGCTGCACGCGCTACGGGGATCGTTGAAAAGTCCAGCGTTGCCGAGGGTGGAGTTCTTAGCGGACCAAGAGCGATCGGAGCACCGAATCCGATTCCGGCCGCTAGCGGAACCCTAGCTGCCAACGGCGCGGGCACCGCCAAAGTCGTCCAGGTGAGCAAGTCTCGGTACCCAACGGCAGCACAGCATATCGAGGAGGCACAGGCAGCCGGCTATCCTGCGACCTTGACCGTTGATAGACAAAATGCAGCAGCCCAACGCGCCGCTGCTCTCAAAGGCGTACCGACCATTGCCGGCATGAATCGGGACGAATATCCGCCAGCAATGACCACGGAAGGTGGCCAAAGCGCGTCCGTGAAGCATATTGACCCAAGTGACAACAAGGGTTCCGGGGCGGCAATGGGCGCGCAATGTAAAGATGTGCCAAACGGCGGTAGAATAACTGTCACCGTATGTCCGTAGCCGATATGGTATAGTTAAATTCATGGAAGCAATTGTTAAATTGGCATCTCTATGCGAGCGAGAGCTTGGTGCCCCGCTTGCGCGTGATTTACAAAGCGACAATGTGCCTGAAGAAGTTATCAACCTTCTCCGTATTCGGAACGGATTTTTTGCTTTCGAGATGTCGCTGATGGTTTATCCGCTAAATTCAGTCGGCCTCATATACGGCCTGAATGAATGGAACAAAAATGAGCTTTGGAGGGAAAGCTACGGTGGCGTCGTGGATGCATATACGTTTTTTGCGCAAGATATATTTGGTATGCAGTTTTGCCTGAATAAGGACGGGGTATTTTTATTTGATTGCGAAATTGGAACATTCAGCTATCTGGCCGATTCCATTGAGAATTGGGCAGATTACCTAATTTTGAATAGTGGAGCGGACTGCGGTCGTTTAATCGCTCGTGACTGGATGTTAAAAAACGGCCCTATCGCAGAAAACGAAAGATTGATTCCCAAAATCCCCTTTGCCTTAGGTGGAGCGTTTTCGGTAGAAAATCTTTATGCGTCT
>CAYVHP010000060.1:0-43536 GCA_964451265.1 uncultured Caulobacteraceae bacterium
CTTGCGCTCCGCCCGCGCGACTGTTCGGAAAAGCTGACTGGCGGGCGCGCCCTTGCCGGGACTACGGCATCAAACCAGGGACCCAACGGACTACACCCGCCAAGGATCAAGCCAAGGCTTGACCCCAAAGGCAATATACAGAGGACCCAGCAGCCAAGACCTCAACGCTGCGGCGGTTGATCCCGGCGCAGCCGATAGCCTGGAGCGGCTGGGTCCCCGGATAACGGCTTCGCCGTTTCCGGGATGACGTGGCTTTTTGTTTTTCGGAGCAGAGCCTAGCTGACGGTCTAGGGTTTCCGCTCAGCCCTTCGCCGCCCGCCTTACCTCAACCGCCCGCACCCGCCCTCCATCAAACACAAGCGCGATCTCTCCGCGCTTGAGCTTCAGGGCGTCCGCGCCGAAGGCGTCCAGGCGCCAGCCCTGGAGGGCCGGGGTTTCGGCCTCATCATCGCTGGCGATCTTTTCCAGATCGGCCACGGTGGCGATCAGTTTGGAGGCCACGCCGGCGTCCTCGGCCCGCGCCTTGAGCAGCACCTTGAGCAATTCGACCACTGCGCCGTTAGGCGGGCCGCCGTTCGCCTTGGGCTTGTCCAGCACCGGCGCATAGTCGTCCGGCGCCGCCAGGGCGCTCTTGACCGCTTCGATCAGATCGGGCCCGAAGCGGGATGTGGCAAATCCCTTGGGCACCGAGCGCAGACGGTTCAGGGCTTCTGCGTCCGTCGGCGCCTGGGTGGCGACCTCGTCGATGGCGTCGTCCTTGAGGATGCGGCCGCGCGGCTGGTCGCGCGTCTGGGCGGTGCGCTCGCGCCAGGCGGCCACCGACTTGAACACCGCCAGATACTTGGGCGCATGTTTGCGCGGCTTCAGTCGTCGCCAGGCGTTCTCGGGATTGACGTCATAGTTGGCCGGGGCAGCCAGGGCCTGCATCTCGCCCGCCACCCAGGCCAGCCGCCCTTCGGCTTCGAGCCGCTCGCGCAATATGGGATAGAGCTTGGCCAGATAGGTCACATCGGCCACGGCATAGTCGAATTGCGACTGGCTCAGGGGCCGGCGGGACCAGTCGGTGAAGCGGCTGGATTTGTCGAGCTCGACCTTGAGCATCTGACGCACCAGGGCGTCATAGGCCACCTGCTCACCGAAGCCCGCCGCCATGGCCGCGATCTGGGTGTCGAACAGGGGCGTGGGCATGACGCCGAGATTGAAGAAGATTTCCAGGTCCTGGCGGGCGGCGTGAAACACCTTCTCGACCTTGGGATTGGCCAGGACATCGAGGAAGGGTTGCAGGTCCAATCCCTCGGCCAAGGGGTCGATGGCCGCCTCGATATCGGGCCCGCCGGCCTGGATAAGGCACAGCTTGGGCCAGTAGGTGGTTTCGCGCATAAACTCGGTGTCGACCGCCACAAAGGGCTGGCGATGCAATTGTTCGCAGAATGCGGCGAGGTCCGCTGTGGCGGTGATCAAAGTCATCGGCTAGCTATAGCCCGCCGACGCGCGGTTTAGGCAAGGGCTTATGCGCGCTTTGCGGCCAAGCGTGTGCGTGGAGCAGTCATGACCGAACGGCCAAATGGCCTCACCTATGCCCAGGCGGGCGTGGACATCGACGCAGGCGAGGCCCTGGTCGAGGCGATCAAACCCTTGGCCAAGGCCACGCGGCGGCCGGGCGCGGACGCTTCACTGGGGGGATTTGGCGCCCTGTTTGATCTGAAGGCGGCGGGATTCATCGATCCCTTGCTGGTCTCCACCACCGACGGCGTGGGCACCAAGTTGAAGATCGCCATCGAATCAGGCCGTCACGACACCGTGGGCATCGACCTGGTGGCCATGTGCGTGAACGACCTGTTGGCGCAAGGCGCCGAGCCGCTGCTGTTTCTCGACTACTTCGCTACCGGCAAGCTGGATGTGGCAACCGCCAAGCGGGTGGTGGCCGGCATCGCCGAGGGCTGCCGCCAGGCCGGCGCGGCCCTGGTGGGCGGAGAGACCGCCGAAATGCCCGGCATGTACGGCCAGGGCGACTATGACCTCGCCGGGTTTTCGGTGGGTGCGGTGGAGCGCGGGGCGGCGCTGCCGCGCCTGGACGACCAGAAGGCGGGCGATGTCCTGATCGGCGTCGGCTCCTCAGGCCCGCACTCCAACGGCTATTCCCTCATCCGCCGCATCGTCGAACGATCCGGCCTAGGCTGGGACGCGCCGGCCCCCTTCGCGCCGAGCGTGAGCCTGGGCGAGGCCCTGATGGCGCCCACCCGCATCTATGTGAAAAGCATCCTGCCCCTGATGAAGTCGGGCCTGATCAAGGGCGGCGCCCACATCACCGGCGGCGGCCTGATCGAAAACCCGCCCCGCTGCATCGCTAAGGGTCTGGCGCCCCGCTTCGACTGGAACGCCTGGCCCTTGCCGGACGTGTTCGCCTGGCTGCAACAGACCGGCGGCGTGTCCGACCATGAACTGCGCCGCACCTTCAACTGCGGTGTGGGCTTCATGCTGATCGTGCAGGCCGCCGACGCCGAGCCGGTGCTGGCGTCCCTGCTCAACGCGGGCGAAAACGCCTTCGTCTGTGGGGAGCTGGCAGCGGCGTGAGCGGGCGGGTGCGCGTCGGGGTGCTGATTTCCGGCCGGGGCTCCAACATGATGGCCTTGGTCCAGGCCGCCAAAGACGCCGCCTATCCCGCGCAGATCGCCCTTGTGCTCTCCAACAAAGCCGATGCGCCCGGCCTGGCCTGGGCTGAAGGCCAGGGCATTGCCGTTGCGGCCATCGAAACCAAGCCGTTCGGGCCGGACCGCGAAGCCCATGAGCGAGCGATGGACGCCGCCCTGCGCGCTGCGGGCGTTCAGGTGGTGGCCCTGGCCGGCTATATGCGCGTGCTGACGCCCTGGTTCGTGAACGCCTGGGCCGGCCGCATGCTCAACATCCACCCCAGCCTCCTCCCCGCCTACCCCGGCCTCCACACCCACGCTCGCGCGCTGGCGGCGGGCGACGCGGAAGCCGGTTGTACGGTCCATCTGGTGACCGAAGGCGTGGATGAAGGGCCGGTGTTGGGACAGGCGCGGGTGCCGATATTGGCGGGCGATGACGAGGACAGCTTGGCTGCGCGGGTGCTGGAGGCGGAGCACAGGCTTTATCCGCAGGTGTTGGCGGATTTCTGCAGGGGTCTTTGAGGCGGTGGACGCGTGATTTCGTCCGTCGCTTAGGACTCCGGAGCGGACTTGCCGCTATCCGGCTTTTTCAAGCTGGGTTCGTCTTCTTCGTGCTCTTCGGAGAACTGTCCGCGTGCCCACATCAGATCCAGTGCTCGCTGGGCAGCCGGTGCTATCCGCTCCGGCCATCCAGTTGCGATAAGCATTTCCGTCGTCACCATGCGTGGCGTCTCATCACAAGCCGCAGTGACAAGCTCGTGGACTTCGAGCAGGGCCGCGCGCTCCGCTTCCGTAATGGCGGAGCTTAATTCCACCCCTTCATACGGCACGAAGTCAAAAAAGCCTTCGAAATATTCACCCGCACCATATTCGGCTAGGTAGCGCTGCCAGGTGACGAGTCCATGCAACTCCTCCATGATTCGGTTGCGGAGGCGCTGTTCAACAAGGCGCTGTGACGGTCGATTATCCATGCGCCGACCATAACTGGCTCCACTCCGCACCCACAAGCCGACCTTCGCAACGTCCGCCAGAGGTCCCTGGTTAAATCCCCCCGTCATCCCACGGGCGTCCGAAGGACGAACCGGGGGACCCAAGCTGCGACTAGCAATTCAGCCATTCGTAGAGATCATCCCAACTGGGGTTGTCCCGCTGGATCAAGTCGATCTTCCAACGCCGGTTCCATTTCTTGAGCCGCTTCTCGCGATGAATGGCGTTCTCGATATCTTCGAACCATTCGGAATGGACGAGGCGGTGAACGCCGTATCGTTTGGTGAACTGCGATCCGACGCCTTCACGGTGCTCGAAGATGCGGCGCGGCAGATCGGCGGTGACGCCGATGTAAAGCGTGCCGTAAGGCGCGCTGGCGAGGATGTAGACCCAGCCGGCCATGATGGGAGCTTAGCTTGGGCGGAAGGCTTGGCCAATGTCGCTTGGGTCCCCCGGCTCGTCCTTCGGACGCCCGTGGGATGACGGAGGGGTGGTGTGCGCGGGCGTCTAGCCCACAAAGGGACTGAAACCAGGGACGCACACCCTCTCTTTTCGGACATCGCCCGGCTTGACCGGGCGACCCAAGCTCGGCTTGCCGGTTGAAACGGCGGCTTGGGTCCCCCGGTTCGTCTTTCAGACGACCGTGGGATGACGGTGTTTGAAAAAGGTCACGCCGCGCTTGATCGAGCGCTCGTCAGGTCGCCGCGGCCGGCCAGAATGCCCGCGATGGATACATCTTCATCCAATGCATCCCAGTGCAGGCCGCCGGCGCTGAGCGTCACTTGGTCCCGTTCAGCAGGAGAACCGTGCAGCAAGCGCGGAAACCACGCCAATGGCACGCCCAGCGTGCGGCCGTCGTCGAGTTCGACCCACATGGAATCGTCGTCGAAGCGCACGCTGATCGGTCTAGCCGAAGTGGTCATTCCAAGCCTCTTCGATCTGGGTGCGTCGGTCTTCCACCGTCTTTAGGAGACTGGCCAACACGCGGGCGTTGAAGCCACGATTATAGGCGACGGAAGGCGCTGGATACAGCCAGAACTTTGCCTCGTCTCCGCCACGCATCACATGGATATGGAGAGGTTCTCGAGGATCGCCCTTGTTTGAGTAGAAGAAGTACCGGAAGCCGCCATCGCGAAAGATAACCGGCACGACCAGCGCTCCCTCTCGCTACCAGACTACGAGGCTAATCACCCGACAATCTGATCCGGCGTGAAGAACTGCACGATCTCCAGCGCGGCGTTCTCGGCGCTGTCCGACCCGTGCACAGAGTTCTCTCCCACCGAAACCGCATAGAGCTTGCGGATGGTGCCGTCCGCCGCGTTGGCGGGGTTGGTGGCGCCCATCACTTCGCGGTAGCGAGCGACGGCATTGTCGCCTTCCAGCACCTGCACCACCACCGGACCGGAGGTCATGAAGTCCACCAGTTCGCCGAAGAACGGGCGCTCCTTGTGGATCTCGTAGAACTTTTCCGCCTGGGCTCGGGTCATCTTGATCCGCCGCTTGCCGACGATGCGCAGGCCCGCGTCCTCGATCACGGCGTTGACCTTGCCGGTCAGGTTCCGCTGGGTCGCGTCGGGCTTGATGATGGAGAAGGTGCGCTCGGCCATAGGGAAGTCCGCTTTTCGGTCACTGTTATGAGAGGCGCGGCTTATAGCCGCCGATCCGGCGATAGCCAAGCCGGGGGCGGCACATTCTGAAAAGGTTCACCGCATTGCAAGGTCGGGCTTGTCCTGCACCGCCATTTCGGGCCACAGGCGGGACCGCATGCTGCAGATCACCGACCTGACCTTCGACGCCTGGGGACGCCGCTTCTTTGAAGGGGCTGGCGTCACCGTGCCGACCGGGGCCAAGGTGGGGCTGGTCGGCCGCAACGGCACGGGCAAGTCGACGCTGTTCAAGATCATCCTCGGCGAGCTGCACACCACCACCGGCGACATCGCCGTGCCTAAGGGCCACCGGATCGCCACGGTGGATCAGGAAGCCGCCGCCTCCCCGGTCAGCCTGCTGGACACCGTGCTGGCGGCGGACTGGGAGCGGGACGCCCTGCTGAAGGAACTGGAGCACGCCCCGCCTGAACGGGTGGGCGACATTCATGGGCGGCTGATCGAGATCGGCGCGGACCGCGCCCCTTCGCGCGCGGCGGAAATCCTCAGCGGCCTGGGCTTTTCCAACGACGACCTGGCCCGGCCCATGGCCGAGTTCTCCGGCGGCTGGCGCATGCGCGTAGCCCTGGCCTCGGCCCTGTTCGCCGAGCCGGACCTTTTGTTGCTCGACGAGCCGACCAACTATCTCGATCTGGAAGGCGCCCTTTGGCTGGAAGCCCGGCTGAAACGCTATCCACGCACCGCCATCGTCATCAGCCACGACCGGGAGCTGCTCAACAACTCGGTCGACTCCATCCTGCACGTCAGCGAGGGCAAACTGGACTATTACACCGGCGGCTATGACGACTTTGAGCGCATGCGGGCCGAGAAGATGCGCCTGAACGCCGCCGCGCGCACCAAGCAGGAAGCCGAGCGCGCCCACCTGCAAGCCTTTGTCGATCGCTTCCGCGCCAAGGCCTCCAAGGCCGCCCAGGCCCAGTCGCGTCTGAAACGCCTGCAGAAGCTGCCGCCCATCGCCGCCATCGGCCGCGAACATGTGCAGGGCTTCACCCTGCCCTCGCCCGAACGCCCCCTGGCCCCGCCCCTGATCCGCCTGGAAGGCGTCAGCGTCGGCTATGACGACCGGACCATTCTCAAAGACCTGACCCTGCGCCTGGATATCGACGACCGGATCGGCCTGCTGGGCGTCAATGGCGCGGGCAAGTCCACCTTCGCCAAGCTGATCGCCGGGGCCCTGACCAAACAGTCCGGCGCCATGCACCGGGACGGGCGGCTGAAGGTCGGCTGGTTCCACCAGCACCAGATCGAAGCGCTGGAGCCGATGGACACGCCCCTGGACCTGATGCGCCAGACCTTGCCGGAGGCGAGCGAGGCCAGCCGCCGGGCGCGCCTGGCGCAATACGGCCTGGGCGCGACCAAGGCCGAGACCATGCACAAGGACCTGTCCGGCGGCGAACGGGCGCGGCTGCTGCTTAATCTGGTCGCCGCCCAAGCCCCGCACCTGCTGATTCTCGACGAGCCCACCAACCACTTAGACATCGACAGCCGCCGGGCCCTGCTGGACGCCCTGAACGACTACGAGGGCGCGGTGGTTCTGATCACCCACGACCGGTCGCTGATGGAGCTGGTGGCCGACCGCCTGTGGCTAGCTTCCGACGGGTCGATCAAGCCCTTCGACGGCGACATGGACGACTACGCCAAGTTCGTTCTGGCCCGCGCCCGCCAGGCCTCTCGGGTTGATAAGGCGGCGCCGACCGCCGTGTCCAAAGACGCGCGAAAGGCCGCTGCGGCGGCGGCCCGGGCCCAGCTCGCGCCCCTCAAGAAAGACCTGGATGCGATGGAAGCCAAGGTGGCGCGCCTGACCAAGCAGTTGGCCGAGATCGATGCAGCCCTGGCCGATCCCAAGCTGTTCAAGCGGCCCAATGAGCTGGCCCAACTGGGCCGGGACCGCAGCCGCAACCGGGAAAATCTGGACAAGGCCGAAGGGGAATGGCTGGAGTTGGCCGAACGTTATGAGGCGGCTAAGAATCTCATTTGATTCAATGTTCTGGTAGACCCTTCAGCAGTTAAGCTGCATTTCCCCCGCTCCCCCCGGCGGAGGCCGGGGTCCATTTCATAGGGCGCCGAATTTAGTTGGGTTGGCGCCTTACGACCTGGACCCCGGCCTCCGCCGGGGAGAGCGGATACGGGATCAATTCAACCGTCAAAAGGCTACCCACACTTAACCGCCTTGATCACCCCCGTTTGCGAGTCCACCACAATGTTCAAGCGAGTCGGATCGTAGTCCTGGGTCACCATACAGGTGGTGCAATAGACCCGCCGACGTGAGGGATCGACCGGCACAGGAATCTCTGAACGCGGCTTGCCGATGAGATAGGCCAATTCAGTCGCCCCGCATTGGTCTGCGTCAGACGCTGGCGCGGCCGGGATTGGCGCAGGCGAGATTGCCGGCGGCGGAACCGGAACAGCGTCTGCCGAATGCGCAGCCAGGCTGCCGGTCAGGCCAAAGGCAAGGCCGGCGATCACGAAGGCCCAGGCTTTCATCCCTGCTTCTCCCATCCGCCATTGGCGCCCTGCTTCCAATAGGACAGGGCTGCGCCGCCTGACTTAAGCGCCGACCACTGGGTGCGCGCCAGGGCGAGTTGGTCGTCCGCCTTGCCGTCGAACAGCACCAGACATCGACTATAACCGTCCAGGCCGCCCGGCTCGGCGCCATCGATCAGAAAAAGGGCCTGGGCGGCGTTGGTGTTGTCCGCCCGGGTGGTCAGCAGGATCGGTTGGCGCGCGGCGTCAGGCTCGCCCTCCACGCCGTGCGGCAAAAAGCTGTCGTCGCGATAGCTCCACAGCCAGCTGTCCATATGCTCAACGCGCTCGCCCGATCCCGCCCGGACCAGCGCCCGCCAGCCCTTGGCGAGCGTCTTGCTGAGAAGCTCCGGCAAGGCCTGGTCGAGGCTGGTGCGCTCCAGATGGTAGAACCAGACCTCGCACCCAGCCTCGGCCATCAATCAGTCCTCGTAGTGATCAGCGACCAGACGGTTGAGCAGGCGCACGCCAAATCCGCTCGCCCCATCGGGCACGGTGGGATTGGTCGATGGCTTTTTCCAGGCGGTTGAGGCGATGTCCAGGTGAGCCCAGGGCAGGCCGTTGACGAACCTTTGGATGAACAGCGCCGCCGTGATGGATCCGGCCGGACGGCCGCCGACGTTTTTCATGTCTGCGGCCGGGCTTTCGATCTGCTTTTCATATTGAGGCGGCAAAGGCAGGCGCCACAGAGGCTCGGCCTCCGCCTTGCCCGCCTCGGTCAAGTTATTGGCCAAGGCGTCGTCATTGCTGAACAGGCCTGCATAGTCGTGGCCCAGGGCGATGATCACGGCGCCGGTGAGCGTGGCCAGATCGACCATGAACTTCGGCTCGAAACGCTTCTGGCAATACCAAAGGGCGTCGGCCAGAACGAGCCGGCCTTCCGCGTCGGTATTGATCACCTCGATCGTCTGGCCGGACATGGAGGTGACGATGTCGCCCGGCCGCTGAGCATTGCCGTCCGGCATGTTCTCAACTAGGCCCAGAATGCCCACGGCATTGACCTTGGCCTTACGCCCGGCCAAGGCGTGCATGAGCCCCGCCACCGCGCCGGCGCCGCCCATGTCCCACTTCATGTCCTCCATGCCGTCGGCGGGTTTGATCGAAATGCCGCCCGTGTCGAAGCACACGCCCTTGCCGACGAAGGCGACCGGCTTGGCCTTGGGATCGGCGGCGCCTTTCCATTGCATGATCGCCAACCGACCCGGCTTGGCGCTGCCTTGGGCCACGCCCAGCAAGGCGCCCATGCCCAAGGCGCGCATCTGCTCCTCGTCGAGCACCTCGACGTCCAGACCTAGCGACTCCAGGGCTTTGACACGCGCGGCGAATTCTTCGGGGTAGAGGATATTGGCCGGCTCCGACACAAGATCACGGGTGAAGGCCACGGCGTCCGCCAGCGCCGCTAAGGGCTGGAAGGCCGCCAAGGCGGCGTCAGCATCCGCACAGATCACTCGGGCGGCATGCACCGACGGTTTCTTTTCGGGCTTTTCGCGGGTCAGATATTTGTCGAACCGATAGGCGGCCAAGCGCACCCCGAAGGCGGCTTGCGCGCTTTGCTGAGGGGACAATCCGGAAAACCGCAATTCCAACAGCGTCGCGCCGGACGACTTGGCCGCCTTGAACGCCTCGGCCCCGGCCGTTTCGGCGACTTGAGTATCAAAGGCGTCTTTGGGGCCGGCCCCGATGAGCAGCAGCAGGGTCGCATGCATGCCCGAGGGGGCGAGCAGTTCGGCGGTCTGACCCTTGGCGCCGCGAAAGCGCCCCGCCAGCACCCGGGAGACCGCGCCGCCGGTGGTCTGATCCAGCGCTTCGGCGGCGGCGGACAGCACAGCGCCTTCGAACACCAGCACCGCCACAGCCGACAGCGGAGCGCCTTCGACCGCGCCGGGTCCAACAAATTCGATTTGCATGCTCAGTTCGCTCTCTTTGACGTGACGCTCGCGGATCGAGCTTTGAGCTAGCACTTGCTCGGCGTGTTTGTTCAAGCAAGCGGTTGTCGCAGCCCGACGGGGACGTGTAGAAGATGGCTCGCCCGGGTGGGGCCTGCAACGCCGACTTAGCGGCCCCGATGAAACTGATCGACAGATATCTTTTTCGCCAACTGCTGGGACCGACGCTGCTGGCGACCCTCGCCCTGTCCGGCGTGGCCGTGCTCAGTCAAAGTCTGAGCGCGCTGGATCTGATCGTGCATCAGGGACAGAGCGCCATCGTGTTCTTGAAGATCACGCTTCTGGGCGTGCCCGCGCTGATCTCCATGGTTTTGCCCATCGCCGTCTTCGTGGCCGCGCTGGTGGCGCTGAACCGCCTGCATACGGAGCAAGAAATTGTGGTCTGCTTCGCCGGCGGCATGAGCCGTTGGCGGGTCATATCCCCCGCTCTGCGCCTGGCCGGCCTTGCCGCGCTGATCGCCTTGATCATCAACGTGTGGATCCAACCGCTGTGCGCGCGGGACATGCGCGAGGAGTTGCAAAAGATCCGCATGGATCTGGTCGCCTCGCTGGTGAAGGAAGGTCAATTCACCCAGCCCGCCAAGGGTTTGACCGTCTATGCCCGCCACCTGATCCCTCCGGGGCGTTTGCAAAGCCTGTTTGTCGATCAGGAAACGTCAAATGGCGATTCCAACACCTTCAACGCCGAGGAGGGCGAGGTCGTGCAGCGCAACGGCTCGCCAGTCTTGATCATGCGCCATGGATCGCGCCAGTCCTTGAATCGCGCGGGGGCCCTAAACTATTTGGCCTTCGACGAAAACGTATTCGACCTGTCGCCCTTCCTCCCCACGCCCGAGCCCGTGCACTACAAAACCAGCGACCGGTATCTGCACGAGCTGTTTTTTCCTGATCTCAGCCAGTCCTGGGAGCGAAACAACCGCCTGAAGCTTTACGCGGAAGGCCATTCGCGCCTCTCGTCTCCCCTCTACAACTTCGCCATGGTGTGCTTGGCGCTCGCGGCTGTGCTGGGGGGCGGGTTTAGCCGGTTAGGCTACGGGCGGCGCATTGCGATCACCGGCGCCGTCGCAGCCGCGACGAGGATCCTGGGCGTGGGCATCCAGGCGATCTGCGACGACAATATCTGGTTCAACGTCCTGCAGTACGCTGCGCCAGCGGCTGTGGCCCTGTGGGCGCTCTCCACCGTGTTCAAGCAACCGACGCCGCGCTCTGCGTCGCCCTTTGCTCAACCCGCGTTGGGAGCCGCCGAATGACCACCTGGCGGATCGAGCGCTACATCCTGTCCAAGGTTTTGAACGCCCTGCTGATCGCCTTTGCCGTGATAGCGGCCGTCGAGATGCTGGTGGATTTTGTCGCTATTTCACGCGACGTGGGCGCGCGCGTGGATGTCACGCCGCTGCAGGTGATCGCCCTGACCTTGATGCAAGCGCCATCCGTCCTGCTGTTGCTCCTGCCGTTCGTGTTTTTGTTCGGCGCCTTGTACGCCTACGTCGGCCTCAATCGGCGCAGCGAACTGGTGGCGATGCGGGCTGCGGGTATATCAGCCTGGCGATTTATCGCGCCGGCCGCGCTCGCCGCTTTCGTCATCGGCCTGATCTGCACAGCGGCGATCAATCCCTTGGCCTCGGCCCTGAACGCCCGTTACGGGCAGATGCGGGCGACGCTGATGAAGGACTACCTCGTCGTGGCGCCCCAGGAGACGTGGCTCCGGCAGGGGCTGGGCCAGGAACAGGTGGTGATCCGCGCCCATTCGCGCGATGATTCCAACGGGCTGGTCCTGAAGGGCGTGTCGGTGTTTTTTTACAAGCTCGACGGGCGCGGCGCCGCGCAATTCGACCGCCGCGTTGAAGCCGGCGAGGCGCGCCTGGTGAACCGAAACTGGGTGATGAAGAATGTCTCCAGCGTCAGGCCGGGCGGCGAATCGGAACACTCCGACACCCTGATCGTGCCGTCCCCCATCCGAGACCCGCTAGGCATTCAGCAGGCCACGGCGGACAGCGTTTCATTCTGGGACCTGCCCGGCACGATCCGACGCGCGGAACAGGCCGGGCTGACCGCCACGAGCTATCGTTTGTCGTTCGAGCAACTGCTGGCCGCGCCCCTGCTCTATGCGGCCATGGCCATACTGGCGGCCGCTTTTTCCTTACGCCTCATGCGTTTGGGCGGTCTGGCGGGCTTGGCGGGGGCCGGGGTTGCGCTCGGCTTCACCTTTTTCTTTTTCAATGCCGTATGCGGCGCGTTGGGCCGCGCCGATATCGTTCCCACCCTAATCGCGGCCTGGACTCCGCCCTTAATCGCCCTTTTGTCCGGTCTGACCTTGCTTTGCTATGCGGAGGACGGTTGATCAGGTCATGATGGCGCGAAGCGGACACGGATCTTGATGGTTTCAGTCTGGAAGAATGGACTGCTGGCTGGGTGCACCGCGCTCGCGTTGAGCTGCGCGGCGTTGTCGCCCTCGCGCGCCCGCGCCCAATCCCTGCCATTGAGCGAACCGTCCCCGCCCACGGCCGCCGTTCTGGCGGCGCGGGCCCAAGGCGCGCCCTCGGCGCCCTCCGCCGATGACCTGCTAGGGCAATCCAGCTTCTACCTTGAAGCGGACACCCTGATCCGAGACGACAAGGCGCACACCTGGACGGCGCGAGGATCGGTCGAGGCGCGCTATAATGGGCGGACGCTGCGCGCGAACGAAATGGTCTACAACGCCGAGACCGGCGTCAGCACCGCGCGGGGCAACGTACAGATCGTCAGGGCCGACGGCACGACCGAATATGCTCGGGTCATGACCTTGGACAAGGACTTTCACACCGGCGTGGCGGTGGCCTTTTCCGCCCACCTGCAGAGCAACATCACCGTTTCCGCCGCCGAAGCTATTCGCCGAAATCAGGACGCCGTCGAGCTCAACAAGGCGATCTTTACGCCCTGCAACATATGCGCCCAGGACCAGACGCCTAAGGAGCCGACCTGGTCGATTCAGGCCTCGCGGATGGTCCAGGACCCGGCCCGCCGCTTGATCTATTACCACAACGCCGTGATCCGGGTTCTGGGCATTCCGGTGATGTACACGCCGGTATTCTGGCATCCGGACCCAACCGCCAAGCGCAGTTCAGGCTTCCTGGCGCCTAACTTCATCGCCAACAGCACCCTCGGCTTCTCCTATACCCAGCCCTATTTGTGGGTCATATCGCCGTCACAGGACTTGGTGGTGGCGCCCCAGTTCAACACCAAGGTCAACCCCCTGTTGCAGGGCGAATATCGCAAGCGCTTTTATTCCGGAGTGATCGATGCGCGGTTCGGCTACACCTACGAGCAAGAATTCACCAATATCGGGACACGCTACGATAACCTGACCTCGCGTAGCTATGTGCTGGCGCAGGGCGCGTTCGCGCCCACGGCCAATTGGACCTTGGGGTTCACCGCTGAGCGGGTCACCGACCCGCTGATGTTCCAGCGCTACGCCATCAACAATGTCTATGTGCCGCGCGGCCTTTACACGACCGACAATCTGCGTCTGATCAGCCAGGCCTATGCCGTGCGGCAAACGGACCGCAGCTATTTTTCGATCGCCACCATCAGCTTCCAGGGCCTGCTGCCCGGCGATAAGAACGGGACCTTCCCGCTGGTGGCGCCGCTGATTGAGGGTCACTACGAGCCCAGCCGTCCTGTGTTAGGCGGAACCCTGGAACTGACCGGCGACGCGGTGCTGCTTGATCGCAGCCGCCAGGTGCTGACCGACCAGGGGCCCGGCAATTCCGACCAACGGGCCACCCTCTCAGCGGACTGGAGCCGCAATTTCATCCTGCCTGCCGGCATCCGCATGCGGCCGTTCGCCAATGCCCGGGCCGATGAGTACTACGTGTCCAACCAGAGCCCCACGCAGCTGGGCGATCACACCGCCGCCCGCGCGCTGGGCACCATCGGTATTGATGCAAGCTGGCCCTTCTTCAAGCGCCAGAACGACATGAGCATCGTGTTGGAACCGCTTGCCCAGCTGGCCATTTCGCCCAATACCCGGCCCTATTCCAACATCCCGAACGAGGACAGCCAGACCTTCCTGTTCGATGAAACCAACCTGTTCGAATACAACAAGTCCCCGGGCTTCGATTACTATGAATCCGGCCAGCGCCTGAACGTCGGCGGACGGGCCACTTTTCGTTTAGATTCAGGAGGGTCAGGCCAGATCTTGGTCGGCGAGAGCCTTCGCGCTCAGCCTGATCCGTCGCTGCTGGGCACGAGCCTGAACCGCACCGCGTCCGACTGGGTCGTCGCCGCTTCGCTTCAGCCCATCAGCCAGTTTTCCGCCTACACCCGCGCCCTGGTGAACCAGAGCACCGGGGCGCTGGACCGGATAGAAGTGGGCGCAAACGCCAATGTTTCTAGGGTTTCGGGCTTCCTGCGCTATCTGCGCGACGATATCGATATCGCCGGCGCCAGGGTTGAGAACATGCAGGGCGGCCTTCAGGTGCAGTTCACCCAGCATTGGGGTATAGTCACCTACGCGAACTGGGATATCGCCTCCCGCGTGTGGCCGAACCAGGACGCAGGAATTTACTATCAGGACGAGTGCATTCGCATCACGCTCTTGTACCAGCACAACGGCACCTATAACCGAGCCTTGACCCCGACCAATCAGGTGCTTGTGCGGGTCACGCTTCCTATGTTGGGCGTCGCGGGTCTTCAACGATCGGGACTTTAGATGAGTTTAGTCGTGCAAATCGGATCGAACCTCACCAGCAAGGGCCGCCTTCGTTGCGGCGCGGCCGTCATGATGGCGATCCTGATCCCCCCTTGCCTGGCCTATTCTCAGGCCGCGCCTGCCGATCCGGCGCCCGCTCCGGCGGCGCCGGCAGCGGCTCCAGCTCCGGCCGCCGCCGCGCCAAAACCCGCGCCAGGCCTTAACGAGGCTGTCGCCGCCCTGATCAACGACGACATGATATCGACCTACGATCTGCAACAGCGCATGCGGCTGATGATCCTGACGTCCGGCGTTCGCCCGACCCCGGAGGCGGTGCAGCAGATTGAGCAACAAGCCCTATCCACCCTGACTGACGAGCACTTGCAGACGCAGGAATTGATGCGCGTGCAGAAGCGTCAAAAGGACAATAAATCCAGCCTGATCGCTAGCGATAAGGATGTAGACGACGAGATCGCCCTGCTGGCCCGGCAGAACAACCTGACCTACGATCAACTCAAGGCCTCGTTCGCCTCGGCCGGCGTGGATATCGAATCCCTGCGCCAGCAAATCCGCGTTCAGATCAGTTGGCAGCGTCTGGTCAGCGGCATGTATGGCTCGCATATCCATATCGGCGATGACCAAGTGGCGACCGAACTGCGCAATTTGAGCGCCGCAGCCAGCCAACCCCAGTATCTCATCAGCGAAATATTTATTGACGCCACGCGTGCGGGCGGCATGGCCCAAGCTCAGGCCGGGGCCGAACAGTTGATCGCCCAACTGCAAAAAGGCGCCCCGTTCCCTGCCGTGGCGCGCCAGTTTTCTGCGGCGCCGACGGCCGCCAACGGCGGGGATGCGGGATGGGTGTCCGCAAGCCAAGAGCCGCCGGAAGTGGGTAGGGCGCTGGACGGGTTGCGGGCCGGACAGTTATCCGCGCCCATCCTGTCGGCGGACGGCGTCTACATCATCTATCTGCGCGACAAGCAAGCCGCCGCCAGCCAGACGCTGGTCAGCTTGAAACAACTGGCCATCCGCCTGCCCAAGGACGCCCCCGAAGACCAGCTCGCCGCTGCAACCTCAACCCTTGCAGGACTTCGCACCCAGGCCAAAGGCTGCGCCAGCCTGGACGCGCTGGCGGCCAAGGCCAAAGGCGTGATCGCCACCGACCTGGGCGAAGCAGAAATCGGCGACCTGAGCGGCCCCTTCAAAACCGCCGCCCAAACCTTGCAGCCCGATGAAGTGAGCCAGCCGATCCGCACCGATGTCGGCCTCCACCTGGTGGCTGTCTGCGGCAAGCGCAGCGCCGGCGCCAATATCCCGACCCGCGCTGAAATCGAGAACCGCATGTACGCCGAACAATTGCAGACCATGTCGCGGCGCTATCTGCGCGACCTGAAGAATTCGGCCGCCATCGAAACGCGGTGACGGGCCGCGCCACCCCGGGTCCCATCGCGGTCAGCCTTGGGGATCCCGCCGGCATCGGCCCCGAGATCGTGCTCAAGGCCTGGCAGGCGCTTCACGAAGCCGGCGACCCGTTTTTCGTGGTGGGCGACAGGCAGGTTTTGGCCGAAACCTCCTCGCAGGTTCCTTTGGCGGTTATCGGGTCTGCGACAGAGGCCGCCGCAGCCTTCGGCCAGGCCCTTCCGGTCATTGACATACCCTTGGCGGGCCGGGCCGTTCCCGGCCGCCCGTCCAGCGACTACGCGGGCCAAATCATCGCTTGGATCGAAACGGCCGTCAGGATGGCGCTTGAGGGCGCGGCGTCGGCTGTCGTCACCGCCCCCATCTCCAAGGCCCCGCTCTATGCGGCGGGCTTCAAGTTTCCGGGCCATACCGAGTTCCTGGGCGAGTTGACCGCCGGCGCGCCCATGAGCGGGCCGCGCGGACCGATCATGATGCTGGCCGCCGGCGACCTGCGCACAGTGCCTGTGACCATTCACGAGCCTTACGCCAAGGCGCCCGAGCGCCTCACCACCGAACTGATCGTGCATGCAGGCGAAGTGACCGCCGCCGCCCTTGTTCGGGATTTCGCCATCCAAAATCCTCGCCTGGCTCTGGCCGGCCTTAATCCCCATGCCGGCGAAAGCGGCGCAATTGGGCGCGAAGAAATCGAGATTATCGCGCCGGCCGCCGCCATACTCCGGGACCGAGGGATCGATTGCACCGACCCCAAGCCCGCCGACACCCTGTTCCACCCCCAGGCGCGCGCCACTTATGACGCGGTGCTGTGCATGTATCACGACCAGGCCCTGATCCCGGTGAAGATGCTGGATTTTTGGGGCGGCGTGAACATCACCCTCGGCCTGCCCATCGTGCGTGTTTCTCCCGATCATGGGGTGGGCTACGACATTGCCGGACGGGGCCGCGCTCGGGCGGACAGCCTGATTGCTGCGCTCAAACTGGCCCGCCAGATCGCTGCTCGTCGCCAGGGCGACCAATGACCGCGTTGGACGATCTGCCGCCGCTGCGCGACAGCTTGGCCGCGCACGGTCTTTGGGCCAACAAGGGCTTGGGACAGCATTTCCTGCTGGACCTGAACATCACCCGTAAGATCGCCAGGCTGGCGGGGCCGCTGGACGTTGGCTTGACCATTGAGGTGGGTCCCGGGCCGGGCGGGCTCACTCGCGCCCTGCTGGAGGCGGGCGGCCGAGTGCTCGCCATCGAAAAGGACGCCCGTTTTCTGCCCCTGCTAGCCGACTTGGCCGCCGCCGCGCCCGGCCGACTGACGGTGGTTCACGGCGACGCCCTCCAGGCCGACGAAGCGGCGCTGGCGGCCAATCTTCTGCCCGGTGAGCCTGTCCGCATCGTCGCCAACCTGCCTTACAACGTGGGCACGCCGCTGCTGCTGAAGTGGCTGACAGGTCCGCTCAAGCTCCAGGCCCTGACCCTCATGTTCCAAAAGGAAGTGGCTCAGCGCATCGTCGCCCAAACGGGCTCGGACGCCTACGGGCGACTGGCCGTGATCTGCCAAACCCTGGCGGCCGCCGAGATCCTCATGGACTTGCCGCCCCGCGCCTTTACCCCGCCGCCCAAGGTCGCCTCCGCCGTGGTTCAGCTGGTTCCCAAGGCCCAGGGCTTGGATGCCGATCTGTTGCGATCCCTGGAAGGGGTCACGCGAGAAGCCTTTGGGCAAAGGCGCAAGATGCTGAAATCTAGCCTGAAACTGCTCGGCGGCGCGCAGTTGTGCGAGGTTGCCGACATCGATCCTGAAGTCAGGGCGGAGACGATCGATGTCGCCGGGTTCCTGCGTCTGGCTCAGGCCGCCCGGCTCTGCGCTTCATCAGGGGCGGCATCGAGCAATTGAGTCACGAAGGTTTCCAACTGCTCCTTGGACGGCTCGTCCCCCGCTTGGTGCAGATAGGCGCCGAGGGACAAGGAAACCGTTTGCAGAGCCTTCAAAGACCCGCCGCCTGCAGTCAATTCGCACAGCAGTTTGATCTGCGCCCTTAGAGCTCGCATGGCCTGTTTGCGATCAGAGTCCAAGGCGCCTGCGGCCGACTGAATGATTTTGATCGCCTGGCCAATCCGTTGCGCCTGAGGCGAGGCGCCCTCCGTCCGGCGTTTGCGCGGGCCTTTGTAGTCCGCCGAATTGAACCGCCGACGATCAGGCCCGACGTAGCTGACCGCTTCGATCCAGTCCCGAGGCCGAAGGACTATGGCGTCCAGACGTTTTTTCAGGTCGCCCATGTTGTAGGGCCTGCGTAGGAATTCATGCACGCCGGCGTCGCGAGCCCCGGTGATGGCTGCCGCTGTCGCTTCGGCGGTCACTACGACCACCGGCGCCTCGCGGACCGCCAGTTCGCTACGACGCAGGAAACGCGTGAACGCCAATCCGTCCAGTTCGCCGCTCTTGTATTCCACAAAAATGATCTGGGGATCGGCCGTTTGCACCATCCTTAGGGCGCGTTCCTCGGTATGGGCGCCGAAGACCTGGCAATTGGGGATGAGCGAACGCAACAGCTCCGCCAGCATCTTGGCCGACGCGGCGTTGGCATCGATCACCAGGACGCGGCGCAATTGGCTCACGCTGTTGGCGGAGGGTGTGCCGGCGGCTCGGTTCAAAGTCAGACTCACATCGATTGTTCAATCAAGTATAGCCAGGCTTAGTAAACGAGCACTTACAACGAAAACCCTAATCGCCGGCGTTTCATCGGTCTGCAAAGGGGTCGCGCATGAGGATGGTGTCCTCACGTTCTGGACTGGTGGACAGCAAGGCCACAGGCGCGCCGATGAGTTCTTCAATCCGACGCACATATTTGACCGCGGCAGCGGGCAAATCGCGCCAACTGCGCGCGCCGCGCGTGCTCTGGCTCCAACCTTCCAGCGTTTCCCAAACCGGCTTGAGCCCGCTTTGCGCCTTCAGACCGGCCGGAAGATAGTCGTAGGCCTTGCCCTCCAGGGCGTAGCCGACCCCGATCTTCAGCTCATCAAATCCGTCCAGCACGTCCAGCTTGGTCAGGGCCACGCCATCGATGCCGTTGACTGAAACCGATTGACGCACCAAGGCCGCGTCGAACCATCCGCAGCGGCGAGGCCGACCGGTCACCGTGCCGAACTCATGGCCTCGCTCGCCCAGGCGCCGGCCATGATCGTCGAACAGCTCGGTCGGGAAAGGCCCCTCGCCCACCCGCGTGGTGTAGGCCTTGACGATGCCCAGCACGTAGCCGGTGGAACGCGGCCCCAAGCCGGAGCCCGCCGCCGCCTGTCCGGCCACGGTGTTCGACGAGGTGACATAGGGATAGGTGCCGTGATCCACGTCCAGCAGAGCGCCCTGGGCGCCCTCGAACAGCACGCGTGAGCCGTCCTTGATCGCCTCGTCCAGCAAACGCCAAGCGGGTTGGGCGTAGGGCAGAATCTTCGGCGCCACCTCCAGCAAAGCCTCCAACAGCGCCTCGCCGTCGTAGTCCGGCAGATCGAGTCCCTTGCGAAGCGCGCCGTGATGGGCCAGCAGCCGCTCGATCTTGACCTTCAGCGCCTCAGGATCGTTCAGGTCCGCCACACGGATCGCGCGGCGCCCGACCTTGTCCTCATAGGCCGGGCCAATGCCGCGCCCGGTGGTGCCGATCTTGCCCGCCCCGGCCGCCGCCTCGCGTGCGCCGTCCAGGTCCCGGTGTAGCGGCAGGATCAAACAGGCATTGTCGGCCAGGATGAGAATCTGCGGCGTAATCTCCACGCCCTGGGCGCGGATCTTCTCGATCTCGCCCAGCAGGGCCCACGGATCGACCACTACCCCGTTGCCGATGACCGAGGGCTTGCCCTGGACCACCCCGGAGGGCAGCAGGGACAGTTTATAGGTCTTGTCTCCCACCACCAGGGTATGGCCCGCATTGTGGCCGCCCTGAAAGCGCACGACCATGTCGGCGCGATTGGACAACCAATCAACGATCTTACCCTTGCCCTCGTCACCCCATTGGGCGCCGACGACGGTCACATTGGCCATGGATACGGCTCCTCGCCTGCCGGGAGGGGTCCAGCCGCCCTTCGACAGGTCTCGGCGGCAGAACCTTTTCAGCTTTTAGGCCCGCGCGCAGCGAGGGTGCGCAGACGCGCCCTGTACACCAGCCGCTGCGCCGGGCGTCAAGCCCAAGGCCTCAGAACACCAGGGCGCGAACTTCCTTGACGTGAGGCAGGGCTTGAATCGTATCGAGCAGCGCCGCAGACGGCGCCTGATCGACCCCGACCAGGGCGATGGCGTCATCACCCGCCTTGACCCGGCCCAGGTTGAAGGTGGCGATGTTGATGTTCGCCTCCGCCAACAGACCGCCGAGACGGCCGATGAATCCGGGTTTGTCGAGGTTGTTCACATAAAGCATGGCCGGTGCGAAGGGCGCGTCCAAATCCATGCCCTTGACCTCCACCACCCGCGGCGCGCCGCCCATAACCGATCCGGCGAAGGACCGCGTATCGCTGTCGGAAACGACGGTGACGCGGATGATGCTGTCATAGGTCGGCGAGGTTTCCTGGCGCGACTCCGACACCTTGATCCCCCGCTCGCGGGCGACCGAGGGCGCGGAGACCATGTTTACGTCCTCCAATGCTGGCCTCAACACCCCGGCTAGGGCGGCAGCGGTCAGCGGCTTGACGTTAAGTTTGGCAATTTCGCCCTCATAGGCGATCTCCACCGACTTCAGACCCGCATCCACCATCTGGCCGGCGAACGCGCCCAGGCTTTGCGCCAGGGCGAGGAACGGCTTCAGCTTGGGCGCATCCTCTGCGCTGACCGAGGGGCTATTCAGCGCGTTGGTCACTGCGCCGGTCAGCAGGTAGTCGGACATCTGCTCGGCTACCTGGAGAGCGACGTTCTCCTGGGCTTCATTGGTGGAGGCGCCCAGGTGGGGCGTGGCCACAAAGTTCTTGGCGCCGAACAGCACATTTTCCTTGGCCGGCTCTTCGACAAACACGTCAAAGCCCGCTCCGCCCACATGGCCGCTGTCGAGCAGCTCGCGCAGGGCCGCCTCGTCCACTAAGCCGCCGCGCGCGCAGTTGACCACGATCACGCCCTTCTTGGTCTTGGCCAGGGCTTCGCGCGACAGGATGTTGCGGGTCTTGTCCGTCATGGGCGTGTGCAAGGTGATGAAATCGGCGCGGGCCAGCAGCTGATCCAGTTCGACCTTTTCCACGCCGATCTCCACCGCCCGCTCGGGCGAAAGGAAGGGGTCGTAGGCGACCACCTTCATCTTCAGGCCCAGGGCCCGGTCCGCCACGATGGAGCCGATGTTCCCGGCGCCGATGAGACCGAGGGTCTTGGCGTACAGCTCCACGCCCATGAAGCGGTTCTTCTCCCACTTGCCCGCCTGGGTGGACATATCTGCTGCGGGAAGCTGGCGCGCCACGGCGAACATGAGAGCGATAGCGTGCTCGGCGGTGGTGATGGAATTGCCGAAGGGGGTGTTCATCACCACAATGCCTGCGGCCGTGGCTGCGGGAATATCGATGTTGTCGACCCCGATGCCGGCGCGGCCGATCACCTTGAGGTTCTTAGCCTTGGCGATGACCACCTTGTTCGGCTTGGTGGCCGAACGGACGGCCAAGCCGTCGTATTGGTCGATGATCTCGATCAGTTGGTCCTTCGTCAGGCCGGGTTTGACGTCGACCTGAATGCCGCGGTCCTTAAAGATGGCGACAGCGGCTGGGGAAAGTTCGTCTGCGATGAGTACGCGGGGAGCCATGGAATTCTCCTAAAGTCGGCCGCGGCCTTGGACTCTAATCCAAGGGCCGGCCATTCTGTGTGCGGGATTGCGGACCTGAGGCCCGCGTCAATTCAGGCGGGTTGCAGTTCGCCGGCGAGGGTCTCAAACGCCCAGTCCAGCCAAGGCGTCAGGGCCTCAACGTCCGATGTATCCACCGAGGCGCCGCACCAGATGCGCAGGCCTGGAGGGGCGTCGCGATAGCCCCCCGCGTCCAGCGCAACGCCTTCCTTTTCCAGTAAGCTCGCCAGTTTCTTGGCGAATTCAGCTTGGGCTTCGCTGGAAAGGCTGGTGATGCGCGGGTCGACGACCTTGATGCACACCGAGGTGTTGGAGCGCGTCTGCGGCGTTTCAGCCAGAAACTCGACCCAAGCCGTCTTTTCCACCCATTGGGCCACGGCTGCCAGGTTGGCGTTGGAGCGTGCTTGCAGTCCCGCCAGTCCGCCAATCGAAGAGGCCCATTTCAGCGCATCCAGATAGTCTTCCACGCACAGCATGGAGGGCGTGTTGATGGTGGCGCCCTCGAAGATGTCGAGCATCACCTTGCCGCCCTTGGTCATGCGGAAGATCTTGGGCAGGGGCCAGGGCGGGCTATAGCTTTCCAGCCGGGCCACGGCGCGGGGGCTGAGAATCAGCATGCCGTGGGCCGCCTCGCCACCCAGGGCCTTCTGCCATGAGAAGGTCACCACATCGAGCTTGGCCCAGTCCAGCGCCTGAGCAAAGGCGGCGGAGGTCGCGTCGCAAATCGTGATGCCTTCACGGTCCGCCGCGATGAAATCGGCGTTGGGAACCCTCACGCCGGAGGTCGTGCCGTTCCAGGTGAACACCAGATCGGAGTCCTTGCGGACCTTGGACAGGTCCGGAAGCTTGCCGTAGTCGGCGTCCAGGACTTCGGTGTCCTTCAGCTTGAGCTGCTTGAGCACATCGGTGACCCAGTCCTTGCCGAAGGACTCAAAGGCTGCGACCTGCACCGGCCGAGCGCCCAGCATGGACCACATCGCCATTTCCATAGCCCCGGTGTCGGAGGCCGGCACAATGCCGATGAGATAGTCGGCCGGAACCTCCAGCACCGCGCGGGTCTGGTCAATCGCCGCCTTGAGGCGGGCCTTGCCGGGTTTTGAGCGGTGGGAGCGGCCGACGAGCGCCCCCTGCAGGTTTTCCACTTTCCATCCGGGGCGTTTGGCGCACGGGCCGGAGGAAAATTCGGGACGCGCCGGGCGCATCGCCGGCTTTGCGAGGGTCGTCATAGATTGTCTCCCATCCTTACAGATGAGCAGCGCCCCGTTGGGAGGGCGTGGCCCGGGGCCGTAGATACAGCAAAGCGGCTGCCGTGCTAGCGAAAAATGTTGCGGCGCAGCGTCGCGGCAGGTTTGCAGATGAACGGGAGCTGACGAAGGCGGTTCAGGTCCGCGTCAGAAGCGGCGGCGCATGGTGCCTCCACGCTGAAAGGCGCGGCTCCTCAATCCGAGCAGCCGATATGTTTCAGGGCCCAGCCGGTTGAACCCGGCGCGCCGAGAAAGGGAGTAGAGCTATGAAGACAATCATCCTGGCCGCGGCCGCCTTCGCCAGCCTGGCCGCCGTTTCCGCTGCAATACCGGCCGCCGCCGCGCCGCGCCATGGCCCGGTCGCTGTCACTGTCCGTTACGACCGTTTCCATGACTATCGCCGCTACGACCGCCACCCGATCCATCGTCGCTGGGAACCGTCCCGTTACGACCGCCGCTTCGATCATCGGTTCGATCACCGCTACGGCCGATAAGCCCAGGCCAAGGCCCGGCGACGCATCCCCCGCGTCTCCGGGCCCAAGGCGTCTTTAACCGGTAACGTCAACCGGCGCGGGCTCCCCGCCCCCGACCCAGCGATAGACAAACCCCGCGATCAGGGCGCCCGCCAGGGGCGCAACCCAGAACAGCCACAGCTGCTGCAAGGCCCAGCCGCCGGCGAACAGCGCCGGTCCCAGGCTGCGCGCCGGGTTGACCGAGGTATTGGTCACCGGAATGCTGATCAGATGGATCAAGGTCAGGCACAGGCCGATGGCGATGGGCGCAAAACCCTTCGGCGCACTGCCGTGGGTGGAGCCGAGAATCACAAACAGGAAGGCGAAGGTCAGGACCACTTCGCACACGAGGCAGGCGGTCAGAGAATAGCCGCCCGGCGAATGTTCGCCATAGCCGTTTGACGCAAAGCCCGCCGTGACATCGAAGCCCGCATGCCCGCTGGCGATGACATAGAGCACGCCCGCGCCTGCCACCGCCCCCAGAACCTGGGCGACGATGTAGGGCGCCAGGTCCTTAGCCGGAAACCGGCCGCCCGCCCAAAGCCCGACCGAGACGGCCGGATTCAAATGACAGCCCGACACATGGCCGATGGCGTAGGCCATGGTCAGCACCGTCAGGCCGAAGGCCAGCGCAACGCCGACAAAGCCAATGCCCAGCGCCGGATAGGCCGCCGCCAAAACGGCGCTGCCGCAGCCGCCCAAAACCAGCCAACCCGTGCCGATGAATTCGGCTGCAAGACGCTTACTCATGCCCATGATCCGCTCCTCTCATGTTTGCCCTTGGCCTTCATTTGCCTGCGGCGGGGGGAGCATGGCGGGCTCAAGCTTGGCCGTCCAATTTAATCCTACCCATTTTCGGGATTTGGACAGGCGTCAGGGCTTGGTCAGGGGCCAGCCGTGGTTCAGCGGCCCCTGCCCCGCGCCTAGGCCTGGCGCGGTTCGGATCGCCTCTGCGACATAGGCCCAGGCTCGCGCCACTGCGTCCTCCAGAGACAGCCCCTGCGCTAACCCCACGGCGCAGGCCGAGGCCAGGGTGCATCCGGTGCCGTGAGTATGACGGCTGTCGATGCGTGGCCCTTCGAGCAAAGTCTCACCCGATGCGGTGATCAAAAGATCAGTCACGCGGTCGCCGGGAATATGGCCGCCCTTGACCAGCACAGCCTTGGCGCCGGCTTTCAACAAGACCTCGCCGGCGTTCCTTTGACCCGCCAGGTCTCGCACCGACAGGCCGGTCAGGGCCTCAGCCTCTGGGGCATTGGGCGTCAACAGGGCCGCGCGCGGAATGAGCAGACGGCTGAAGGCCGACAGCGCGGCGGGATCCAGCAAGGCGGCGCCACCCTTGGCGGCCATCACCGGGTCGATCACCGCTGGGACCCCGCCATGATCGATCACCTCAGCCGTCGTCTCAACGGTGGCCTGATCACCGAGCATGCCGGTTTTGATCGCGTCCGCCCCGATGTCCTCCAACACCGCCATGGCCTGGGCCTTCACTAGCTCGGCCGGGACCGATTGAATGAACGAGACGCCTAAGGTGTTCTGCACCGTAATGGCGGTGATGGCGCTGGCGGCATAGCCGCCCAGCATGCTCACGGTCTTGATGTCGGCCTGAACTCCCGCCCCGCCTCCGGAATCGGAGCCGGCAATGATCAGAACGCGGCCTTGGCTTTTGAAATCCATCCGCCTCTTGTAACAGACGACGGGTTTGGCGCACCGTCGGCTGTGGAAGAAACCGGTATCAGGAGGCCTGCATGGCCGGAACCGTCGTCGCGACTGGCGATCATTGGCTGATCCGGTTCGAGCGCCCCTTCGGGCTGCCGCAGGACCGGGTTTGGACCGCCCTCGTCGGTCCAGGTCAGATGAACCGCTGGTTCGACCGGACGGAAATGCCGGTGGAGCTTAAACTGGGCCTGGTGATCCGCTTTGTGCACGAGCGGCTTGGCTTGCAGAGCCTCGGCTTGATCACCGCCCTGGACCCGCCCCGCCTGATCCAATGGGAATGGAGCGGCCCCTTCGGCGCGCCGTCGACTGTCCGGTGGGCGCTCGCGCCCGACGGTGATCGCTGTATAGTCACCCTCACCCAGACCATAGAGGACCCCAGCCTGTTGGCCCGGACCCTGGCCGGTTGGGACCTATGCTTGGACCGATTGGACGCGGTACTAACGGGGCAGTCCTCTTCAGCCGGCGGGGGACGCTGGCCCGCGCTGTTCGACGATTACAGAGAGCTGGTAGCTACGCTGGGAATAGCGGCCGAACAGCAGGGCGCCCCGCCCAGCGGCGCAACCGGCTCTACCGGCGCCGCACCGCCGTCCAGACCTTGAGCGCCTGCGCCGTTTCGCGCACGTCATGCACGCGAACGGCGCTGACTCCCGCCTCGGCCCCGATCAGGGCGCAGGCGATAGAGCCGCCCAGGCGGTCCACTGCCTCAGTCGCGGACGAATCGATGGCGCGGATAAAGCTCTTGCGGCTGACCCCCAGCAAGGTTCGAAAGCCCAGGTCGCTCAGGGCCGGGAGGCCTCCTAACAGGGCCAGATTATGCTCCAGGGTCTTGCCGAAGCCGATGCCGGGATCCAGCCAGATTGCCTCTCGCCGCACCCCCGCCGCCATAGCCGCCTCGACCCGCGCCATCAGCCGGGCCGTCACCTCGCCAGTCACGTCGTCGTAATGTGGATTGCGCTGCATCGTACCGGGCTCGCCCTGCATGTGCATCAACACCACGTCGCAGCCCAAGTCGGCGGCGACGGCCGCACTGTCGGGCGATCCTCCTAAGGCGCTCACATCGTTCCAGATATCGGCGCCCGCAGCATAAGCCGCGCGCATCACATCGGGCTTCATGGTGTCGACGGAAATCGTCGCTGCGCTCTGGCGGCGGATGGCCTCAATGACCGGGAGAATGCGGGCCATTTCTTCATCAGCAGAGACCGGCGTTGCTCCGGGCCGGGTAGACTCCCCGCCGATGTCGAGTATGTCGGCGCCCTGCTCCATCAGCGCCATCGCATGGCGAACGGCCGCCTCCTGATCCAGGAAACGGCCGCCGTCGGAAAAGCTGTCCGGGGTGACATTCACCACCCCCATGACCAGGGGCGTGGACAGGCTCACGCAGGCTGGGGACCCGGATCGCCGATCGGGGCGGTCGGGAGCAAGGGCTTGGTGATCGGCACCGAGACCGAAGGACCGCTCGGACGGGTGTCGTCGGCGTCGTCACGCACCGGGGCGATGCCCTTCAGGGCATTGGTGATCTCGTCGCCCGTCAGGGTCTCGAACTCCAAAAGGGCCTTGGCCAGGGTGTGCAGGTCGTCCAGGCGTTCGGTCAGGATACGCTTGGCCTCGTCATAGCCGTCCTGCACCAGCCGCTTGACCTCGTGATCGATCTTACGGGCGGTCTCCTCGGAGACGTTCTGGGTGCGCGAGACCGAATGGCCCAGGAACACTTCTTCCTGATTGTCGCCGTAGCTGACCACGCCCAGCTCGTCCGAATAGCCCCATTGGGTGACCATCATACGGGCCAGCTTGGTGGCCTGCTGAATGTCGGACGAGGCGCCGGAAGTGACGTGCTCCTTGCCGAAGATCAGCTCCTCAGCCACACGCCCGCCCATCAGAATGACCAGACGCGAGGTCATTTGCTGGAAGCTCATGGACAGCTTGTCCCGCTCGGGCAGCTGCATGACCATGCCCAGGGCTCGGCCGCGCGGAATGATCGTCGCCTTGTGCACGGGGTCGGTGTTGGGCACCGTCAGGGCCAGAATGGCGTGGCCGCCTTCGTGATAGGCGGTCAGCTTCTTTTCGTCCTCGGTCATGGCCATAGACCGGCGCTCGGCGCCCATCATGACCTTGTCCTTGGCTTCTTCGAAATCGCGCTGGGTCACCATCCGACGGTTCTTGCGCGCTGCCAGCAGCGCGGCTTCGTTGACCAGATTGGACAGATCCGCCCCGGAGAACCCGGGCGTGCCTCGGGCAATGACCTTGACGTCCACGTCGGCCGACAGAGGCACATTGCGCATGTGCACGCGCAAGATCCGCTCGCGACCGTTCACGTCGGGGTTGGGCACCACCACCTGACGGTCGAAACGGCCGGGACGCAACAAGGCCGGGTCCAGCACGTCGGGCCGGTTGGTGGCGGCGATCAGGATAATGCCTTCATTGGCCTCAAAGCCGTCCATCTCCACCAAAAGCTGGTTGAGGGTCTGCTCGCGCTCGTCATTGCCGCCGCCCAGGCCCGCGCCGCGATGGCGTCCGACCGCGTCGATTTCATCGATGAAGATGATGCAGGGCGCGTTTTTCTTGGCCTGCTCGAACATGTCGCGCACGCGGCTGGCGCCCACGCCCACGAACATTTCCACAAAGTCCGAGCCCGAGATGGTGAAGAAGGGCACGCCCGCTTCACCTGCAATGGCGCGCGCCAGCAGGGTCTTGCCGGTGCCGGGCGGGCCGACCAGCAAGGCGCCCTTGGGAATCTTGCCGCCGAGGCGCTGGAACTTGCCGGGATCCTTCAGGAAATCGACGATCTCCGAAAGCTCTTCCTTGGCTTCGTCAACGCCAGCCACATCTTCGAACGTCACGCGGTTCTTGTTTTCGGTCAGCAGCCGCGCCTTGGACTTGCCAAAGCCCATGGCCCCGCGCGCCCCGCCTTGCATCTGGCGCATGAAGAAGAACCACAGGGCGCCGATAATGATGATGGGCGCGAAGTTGATCAGCAGACTCAGGCCCACGTTGGGCGCGGTGGATTTGACGTCCACGTCGGCGCCGGTGGTGGTCAGCCGCTTGATGACGTCCGCCTGATCGGCCGGTGTGACCGTGGTGTAGGTCTTGCCCGCGGCGTCGTGCGTCTCGACGACCTCGCCGCGCACCGATGCGCTCTTGATCTGTCCAGCATCGATCTTGGACAGCAACTGGGAATAGGTCAGCTCCGCCGCAGTCCCGGCGCGTCCGGCGCCGTGATTGAGCATGCCGTAAAGGCCGATCAGGAGAACCCCGATCACGACCCAGATCGCCGCATTCCGTAAAGTCATTCGCAAACGCCCTTAGCTTCAGACCCAACATAGGATGACTTCCCGCCATTCGCCATGTCGGTGACCACAAGAGTTCCGCCTTCACGCCCAATCATGCCGCACGCCGCCATAAACCTGTGCGCCACCAGTCCAAAAGCGGTCACTTCGGACCGCCGTGTCTCCTTCCCTGCAAGGACCGGGCAAGTGGGTGGCAATCCGGGTCCGACGACCAGGGGAAGCGCAGCCCTGGCGGGGGCCACAATCGCTGAAAGCCTTGATTTTTCTTGGAAATCCAGTTGCGCCGCGTGGCCCGCCAGGGGCATGACAACCAGGCCTTCACGCCGTGCAAGCATGTCAAATCGACCGTCCCACACCATGGACCGTCCCATTTGCAGCGTCCGGGGCTGGGCAGGCATGCGACGAAATTCCCCAGGCTCTCGTGTGACGAAAAGATCACGGCCTGCCTGTAGGCGCGCGCCGCCTAAGGTCGCCACGAAGGTCTCGCCGCGCTGAAGGCGTTGCAAAATCGACGTCGCCCGTTTTGGCCTTGGGAGATCTTGCCGCCCCGCGGCGCAAGCCGCCGCAATCTGGATAAGACGCAGCGCGCCCTGTGCGCCCGGCTGTAAGACCTCCCGGGACACAGTGACAGCACCCCAGGGCGTTACGCTGCAGGAGCCCGCTAGAGCGGACAAAACTCGTCCTTCATCCGTTGGCCCCGAGTTCGCCGAAGGCTCGCCTCGACCGAGGCCGGCGCGCGCTCGCGCTCGGGGGCTGCGCAGGTCTTCATTGGCCGGGTCGTCGATCCAGGACAGGCCCTGAGCCGTCAGCCAAGCCCGCAGGTCAGCCCGGCGCTGAGCCAAGAGGGGCCGAAACTGGAACAGCCCCCGTCCCTGCGGCCAGACAGGGCTCGGGCTCCATTCGCGCAGCGCGCCCAGCCTCTGGCCGGCCGCGCGCATCAGGGCGTTTTCCAGCTGATCGTCCAGGGTGTGGCCCACCAGAATGACCTCTGCCCCAGCCCGTCGGGCCGCCTCCGCAATCAGGCCGTGACGCGCCTCACGGGCCGCAGCCGGCACGCCGGCGGCAGGCTTTTCGCCTTCCCACTTCAGCGCGCGAAATCCCACGCCGAGCCGCTCTGCGGTCTCGGCGGCGCGGCGGGTCCAATCGGCGCTTTGGGCTTGAAGGCCGTGGTCGACGGTCAACGCCAGAACGGGACGTCCGGCCCCTTGGGCCCAAGCCCGGGCCAAGATCAGAAGCGCAAGGGAATCACCGCCCCCGGAGAAAGCCACCGCCAGGGGCGCGCGGCTTTGCCGATCAAGCCTGCGGTCAAACGCTTCAAGCGCCTGAAACAACCGCCTAGCCGCAGGCCGCGCGCGTGCGCACGTCCTTGGCGCGGGCTTTCAGGGTCTGGGGGGCTTGGCCGGCATAGCGTTGGTCATATTCACTCATCGCTCGGCAGGCGTCGTCTGCGCGTTTCAGTTCGATCAGCGAGGCGGACAGGCGCACCACCGCATCGCCCGCCCAAGCGCTCTGCGGCCAGCCCTTGAGCGCGCGGGCATAGGCCGCCGCCGCGTCCGGGTGCATATTGCGCACCGCCAGGGTGCGGCCCAGCCAGTAATTGGCCTCCGCAGCGCGCGGGCTATTGGGATAGCGGGCCAAATAGTCCTGTAGCGCCGCAGCGCCGCCCGCGTAGTCGCCGGTGTCCAGCACCTGGCGCGCCTGGCGATAGGTCAGGATTTCGTCTGCGCCGCCCGGCGCCGCCGATTGATCAGGCGCGCCGACGGCGCCGGCGGGCAATTGCCCAAGGACTCCGGGCTGAGCGGACGTCGGTGCAGCAGGCGTGGGCGTGGCGGCTTGCGCGCCTTCGAGCTTAGCGAGTCTGGCGGACAGTTCGCGATTGGCGTCCGCCGAGTCGGCCAGGCCTTTCCGGGCCAGTTCGAGATTATGCTCTAGGCTCTCGATCTGGCCGTTGAGGCGCTGCAAGGTCTGGGCGAAATCATCGATCTTGCCCTGCATCTCGGCGATGGCCGGATCGGGTCCGGCGCTCGTGACCGTGACCGGCGCGCCGGTGGCCTTGGCCTGAAGAACGATCTGCCGCAGATCACGTAGCACCTGCTCGTCACGGTCCAGCCGCCGATCAAACATGCGGTCGCCGCTGAGCTCGTTAGGGTTGGTCGGCGGCACAGCCTGTTGATAGCCGGGGGCCTGAGCCAGGGCCGGGCGCGTCAGGGCTCCGCCCGCCAAGACCGCGCAGACGGCCAAGGTCCAGACCGCCGAAAGACGCTGTGATGGATACAATAGGCTCATAGGTCGAGACTCCCCGGCGGGCAGGGCTAAATTGCGACATTCCGCTAAAAATCAAATGACAGACACGAGCCCCGGTAGGGAACCCGCGCCTGTTCCTTGAGACGCCGAACCATCGCCGGTCATTCGGAAAGGCCCGACATGACCGGCGACGGCCCAAACTACATGGCGCCGGCCGTTATGGCCGTGTGGCCGTTACGGTTGTGAGCCCAGGCCTCGTCGCCCGTACCCGGATCGATCGGCTTTTCCTTACCGAACGAGACCGTCTCTATACGTCCGGAGGCCACGCCGTGGGCGACCAGGAAGTCGCGCACGGAATTGGCCCGGCGGGCGCCGAGGGCGAGGTTGTATTCGCGCGTGCCGCGTTCGTCGCAGTTGCCTTCGATACGCACCCGCACCGATTGGTAACGCGACAGCCAGGCGGCCTGAGCGGCCAGCACGGGCTGAGCGTCGGAGCGGATGGCGTACTGGTCGTAGTCGAAATAGACGCGGTCGCCGACGTTGACGACGAAGTCCTGCACCGATCCCGGCGTCGGACCTTGCGGCGCATGCGCCACCGGCGGAGGGGGCGGCGGCGGGGGCGGAGCGGCCGGCGGGGGCGGCGGAGCCGGGGGCGGCGGCGCAGGCGTGGCGCAGGCGGCCAGCGCCGAAGTCGCGGCAAGTATGGCCAACAGGCGCATATTGCGGGTGAGGTTAGATTTCACGAGCCCAGTCTCCTTTGCGCAGGTCGCGGCACGGGTAAATGCAGGTCTTGGCCGCCGACGGTGATTTCAGATTACACTAAACAAGCTTTTCAGTGGAGCCTTGTCAAAATAACTCCCACGAAACCCACTTAGTTCAACAGCGGAGACCAGGCCGGATCGGACGCCTGCCCTGCATAGGGCACAGCCTGTAATATCCGCCCCGTCAGGTCCACCGTCCAAAGGTGAGCGCCGCCGCCGGACGTCTCACGGAAGAACATCAGGACCCGCCCGTTGGGCGCCCAGGTTGGGCCTTCATCAAGATAACTGGAGGTCAGGATGCGTTCGTCCGAACCGTCCGGACGCATCACGCCAATGTGGAAGGCCTGACCGTTCTGCTTGGTGAAAGCGATGAAGTCGCCATGCGGGCTCCAAACCGGAGTGGTGTAACGGCCGTCCCCAAAGGAAATCCGATGCACCCCCGTCCCGTCGGCGTTCATCACATACAGCTGAGGCGAGCCTCCCCGGTCTGAGTTAAAGACGACCTGGCGTCCGTCAGGCGAAAACGAAGGCGACGTATCGATCGAAGGATCGGTGGTCAGCCGAGTGCTCGTACGACTGCGCAAGTCCATGATGTACACATCAGTATTGCCGCCCCTTTCCACCGAGAACGCGACTTTTCCCCCGTCAGGCGAAAAGCGCGGCGCGAACACCATGCCGGGAAACTTGCCGATGGTTTCCTGGCGTCCGGTTTCGATGTTGAACAGATAGATGCTGGCCCCCGTGTCGCGCAGGGCCATGTAGGTGATTTCCTGGCTGTTGGTGGAGAACCGCGGGGTCAGCACCAGATAGGAGCCGTCGGTCAGGAAACTGGGATTGGCGCCGTCCTGGTCCATGATCGCCAAGCGCTTGACGCGATGATCGCGCGGCCCGCTCTCGGCGACGAACACGACCCGGGTGTCGAAATAGCCGCCCTCGCCGGTCAGGCGGGTATAGACCGCATCGGAAATCTTGTGCGCCACCCGGCGCCAGTTGTCCGGCGTAGAGGTGAACTGCTCGCCCAGCAACTGCTGGCCGGTATTGACGTCCCACAGGCGGAAGTCCACCTGCAGCCGCCCGTCGGCGTCCACCGTCACCTGGCCGTTGACCAGGCCCTGGGCTCCCAGAACTTTCCAGTTGTCGAAGGTGGGTTGCAGCGCAATGTCCAGATTGCGCTCGATGAAGCTATTCGGGTCGAGCGCCTTGAACAGGCCTGAACTTTGAAGGTTGCCCGTGATCACCGACATGATGTCGGCCCCGATCTTGGCGGTGTTGGCGTCCTTGCCCACGAAGGCCGGAATAGCGATCGGCAGGGGTTGGCTGACCCCCTGATTGACGTTGACCACGATGTCCGCGCGCACGGGCGCCGGCGCAGCTAGGCCCAGGGCCAGCATGGCCGCCAGGGCGAACTTAAAAAGGGTCAGACGCATGGGGTGCGCACTCCGCAGATGGGCCAGACTATCATGGGTATTTACAGGCGGCTTCGGCATCGAAGATAGGCACTAACCCCCGCCAGGCGGTGTAGGTTTCCTTGGGCAAGCCCTGGAACGGCGCGGCCTGATAAACGGCGCGGATCGCCCGGTCTGCAGCCGCTTGCCAAATCGGATCCGGCGCAGCCGGTGCGTCCAGTATCTGTGGTTGGCCACTCAGATGCCCATCGATCGTCAGGCCAATCCTGATCTTCACCACAACCCGACGGGCGCCCTCGACCCCACAATTGGGATTCCACAGGCGGATGAGCTTGGATCTGATTTGGCCTATCGCGTCACTGGTCGCCGCCTCTGCAACCCCCGGGTCCAGCCGAGACGACAGCGCCGTCTCCGGCCGCAGGGGTCCCTTGACCCCGGGCGCCCGTCGGGCGTTCGATTTTGCCTGTCGGTCAAGGCTTGAGGTCAGCGCCGCCAGGTCCAGGCTGTCCTTTTGCGCGGGCTTGGCCGGTTGGGTCATAGCCTTGGGCGGCGCGGGCGTGGGCTTGGGCGTGGGCAGCGGTTTAGGCGGCGGTGTCGGGGCCGGTTTGGGCGCCGGCGTCGGCGGGGGCGGGGGCGGCGGGACAGGCTCTGGAGCCGGTTCAGGCGCGGCGGCCGGCGTGGGTTCCGGCGCCTGATCGGCAGGACGCAAGGGCGCGGGCGGGCCGGCCACCAGGGTCACGGACGTGACCGATCCCGGCGGCAAGGGCTTGTTGAACCATGGCCAAACCATCAAGCCGCCGATGATCAAGCCGGCGTGCAACAGGAGCGCGGCAAGCATGGCCGGCGCAAAATTGGTGCGCTGCCTTTGCATGCTCAGGATCAATTGGGCTTGTCGCGCGGCGCGGCGGGGCCGGAACTGGGGCCGCCCGTGTCGGTGATCAGATTGATCTTAGTGAACCCCGAAACTGACAGCGCCGCCATCACCTGGGCCACCCGCGCATAGGGCGCCTTGCCGTCGGCGCGCACATAGATCGGTTTGTCGAAGCCGTCCCCCGCCATGGCGCGCAGCCGCACCGACAGATCGCCGAAGGGCGTCTCGATGGACTGCATGAATATCCGGCCGTCAGCCTGGACCGTGATCGTCAGGGGCTCTGTCTGGTCATTGACGGCCGCCGCCTCCGTCTTGGGCAGGTCCACCGGAACGCCGACGGTCAGCAGAGGCGCCGAGATCATGAAAATGATCAGCAGCACCAACATCACGTCGACCAAGGGCGTGACGTTGATTTCAGACAAAACCGCGCGCCGGCGACCGCCTCTGCGGCGGCGGCGACCCATGGCGAAGGCGTCGCTGGCGGACAGGGTCATGTCAGCCCCGCTCGGCGAACCGCTCGCCCAGACGGCGGGCGACCGTGGCGGCCAAGTCGTCGGCGAAGCTTTCCATCCGGCCGGTAAAGCGCGCCGCCTCGGTGGCGAACTTGTTGTAGAACACATAGGCGGGAATGGCTGCGGCCAGACCGACAGCGGTGGTGAACAGGGCCTCGGCGATGGACGGCGCCACCACGGCCAGGTTGGTGCTCTTTTGCGCCGCTATGGCCTGGAAGGCGTGCATGATGCCCCACACCGTGCCGAACAGCCCCACAAACGGCGAGGCGGTGGCGACGATAGCCAAGGCGCCCAGGCCTTCCTCAATGCGCCGGGTCTCCCGAGAGATCAGGCCGTCCATGATCCGGTCAATCCGCTGAATCAGCAGGGCCGCCTGGCTGTCGCCATTGGGGCCGGACAAGCCGTCCTTGGCTTTGGCCTCGCGCCATTCCTTCAAGGCGGCTTGAAGCATCAGCGGCAAGGCCTGCCGGGGTTTGTCTCCGGCCTCGGCGGCGAGGTCTTCCAACGACCGGCCCGAATCGACCGCCTTTTCAAAGCGATCCGCCTGCTCGCCTAAGGCGGCGAAGCGGAACAGCTTGTCGAGGATCACCGTCCACGACCACAGGGAGGCCAGAGCCAGGCCCACCAGGACCGACTTCACAATCGGATCGGCGCGCAGGAATACGGCGAGGAACGAAAAGCTTTGGGCGGACAGGGCGCCCGTGAGGGCGTCGGTGGCGTCCATAGGGTGTTGCTCCAAATCAAGACGATGGCGGCGACAGTGTGCGGCTTTGACGCACCGCTGAGGTAAAACTAAGGCGCTTATTGCAAGAACCAAGCCGCCAGCGCCAGGACCAAGGATTCAGGCGGACGACGCGGCCGGCCGTCCAGACCGATACAGACGATGGTCTCCGCCGCCTGTGCAATCACTTCGCCGCCCCGTTCGATGCTTTGCCGCACATGCAGGCGCGCGCGCTCGATCCGCTCATAGGCCGTGCGCACAACAAGGGCGTCATCGATCCGCGCCGGCTTTTTGAAATCGATTTCCATGCGGGCCACCACAAAGGCCATCGGATCGTCCAAGGCGCGCAGTTCCGTGTGGCTGACGCCCGCCAAGCGCAGGAATTCCGACCGCCCGCGCTCGAAATAACGCAGGTAATTGGCGTGATAAACCACCCCGGTGAAATCGGTGTCCTCGTAGTAGACCCGCACGGGCAGCAGGTGGGTCTTGCCGTCGAAGCAGCCGGACGCGGGGAGAGGCGGGGTCATGCCGTGCAGTCTTCCCTCTCCCTCGAGGGGAGAGGGGAAGGGGTGAGGGTGAGGCCCTCGACATGGACGAGCTTGCACGGGAGGCGGCGCCTCCACAGCCCGCCCCGAAATGATGGCGCGAGCACCCCCATCCCTGCCCTTCCCCCCTCGAGGGGGAAGGATACGACCTCCCTCACGCCTCACCCCCCTCAAACAGCTCCGTCTGCCCAGGCCGCTGCGGCGGGGCGGCCAAGCCCAGGTGCGCATAGGCCCGCGCCGCCGCCAATCGTCCGCGCGGGGTCCGTTGGATGAACCCCTGCTGCATCAGGAAAGGCTCGATCAAGTCTTCCACCGCGTCGCGCGCCTCGGCGATGGCGTAGGCCAGGGTCTCGACCCCGACCGGTCCGCCGCCATAGTTCTCGATCAGCACCCGCAGATAACGGCGGTCCAGTCCGTCTAGCCCCGCCTCATCCACCTCCAGCCGGGCCAAGGCGCGCGCGGCCTCCAGCTGGCCGATTGGCCCCTCGCCCTCGGCTTCGGCAAAGTCGCGAACCCGGCGCAGCAGCCGCCCGGCCACCCGAGGCGTGCCGCGCGCCCGGCCGGCGATCTCCGCCGCGCCCTCCCCGGTCAGGCTCGCGCCCATCTTGCGCGCGGCCTGCATCAGCACCCGCTGCAGCTCGGCCGGCGTGTAGAAATCCAGCCTCAACGGAATGCCGAACCGGTCGCGCAGGGGCGTGGCCAGCATGCCGGCGCGGGTGGTGGCCGCCACCAGGGTGAAGGGAGACAAGTCGATGCGCACCGAACGCGCCGAGGGCCCATCCCCGATGATCAGGTCCAGCACATGATCTTCCATGGCCGGATAGAGGATCTCCTCCACGGCCGGCGCCAGACGATGGATCTCATCGATGAACAGGACGTCGTTCGGCTCCAGATTGGTCAGGATCGCCGCCAAATCGCCCGCCTTGGCCAGCACCGGGCCGGAGGTGGCGCGGAATCCCACGCCCAGTTCGCGCGCCACGATCTGGGCCAAGGTGGTCTTGCCCAGGCCGGGCGGGCCGAACAGCAGCACATGGTCCAGCGCCTCGCCGCGCCCGCGCGCCGCCTCGATGAAGACCTTGAGATTGGCCTTGGACTGCTCCTGGCCGACAAACTCAGCCAGGGTCTGCGGGCGCAGGGCCTTGTCGGAGGGCTCGAACGCCGCCGGATCGCCCATGCGGGTCATCCTACTTCGCTCCCGGCGGAGCCTTTACATTCATTCCGCTCATCCCCGCGAAAGCGGGGACCCAGTCCTGTCCAGGGCTCACCACGCTGGAAATATCTGGGTCCCCGCTTTCGCGGGGATGAGCGGGTTTGGGGGCGGCAAATCACAACCGCGCAAAGCTCTTGGGGAAGCCGCGTCACCGTCCCAGCTCCTGTAGGGCGGCCTTGATCACGGCGGAAATCTCGGCGTCCTCGCCCAGGCGCGCCACGGCCTGCTCCACCGCGCGACGCGCGACGGCTTCAGCCGAACCGAGACCCATGAGGGCAGAGACCGCCTCTCCAGCCACTGTCGGCCGGTGCATGGCGGGCGCTGCGCTCTGAGCGGGGGCGAACGTCAAATCGCCGCTGATCGGCTTGTCCTTCAGTTCCACCACGATGCGCAGAGCCAGCTTGGGTCCGACCCCCTGCGCGCGCGCCACCAGAGCCTTGTCCTCGCGGGCGATGGCCCCGGCCAGCTCGCCCGGCGACAGCACATCCAGCACCGCCAGGGCCGCCTTGGGGCCGACGCCCTGCACGCCCTGCAACAGGACGAAGGCGTGGCGGTCCTCGCGAGCCATGAAGCCGTAAAGCCGCGTGCCGTCCTCCCGGGTCTGGCTGTCGATGTGCAGCAGCAGCTCATCGCCGACGGCTGGCAGGCGCGACAGGGTGCGCGCACCGCAACGGACCACATAGCCGACCCCGCCCACATCGATCAGCAGCTCCTCCTCGCCGACCTCGGCCAGCACCCCGCGCAGCCTGCCAATCATCCTCCTACGCTCCTGACGGAGCTTCGGCGGACAGGTCCTTGAGCAGACTGGGCCAGGGCATGGGCGGTCCGGGCATGGGCGTGGGTGATAGCCACGGCCAGGGCGTCGGCGGCGTCGGCGCTCACGTCTCCGGCGGCGGGCAACAGCCGGCGCACCATGAAGGCCACCTGGGTCTTGTCGGCGCCGCCCGTGCCCACCACCGCCTTCTTGACCACCGTGGCGGCGTATTCGGCGACCGGCAGACCCGCCTGGGCCGGCGCGATCAAGGCGCAGGCCCGGGCGTGGCCGAGCTTGAGGGTGGAGGATGGGTTGTTGTTGACGAAGGTCTCTTCCACCGCCGCTTCGTGCGGCCCGTGGGCGGCGATCACCGCGCCAATCGCCTCGAACAGGATCAACAGCCGGTCAGACAAAGCCAGGGCGTCATCGGGCGCGATCACCCCATGGGCGACATAGCTCAGGCGCGACCCGTCCACCGCCAGCACGCCCCAGCCGGTGCGGCGCAGGCCCGGATCCAGCCCCAGAATGCGAATCGCGTTCGTCATGCGTTCGCAGATTGGACCGCGCGGGTGATGGGGGGAAGCGGAACGGTCGTAAGGCGATCAGGGGGCGCGCACAGTCCATCCCGCAACAGCCGCGGCCTCGGCCAAGTCGCGATCAAAGCTGATGAACGCCTCGCAGCTTGCTGAGCCGGTCAGATGAAGCGCGTCCGCCATATCCATGCCTGCCATGGCCCATGTCAGGGCGCTCGCCACGCGCTCCGGCTCCTCAACCGTCACACGGGGAAGGCCGCAAAGGGCACGAAGTCTGTCGCAAACGGCCGCCTGGCCCATCTTCAGGATTCGACGCAACACCCATTCGGTCTCTAACAGCACCGTTGTCAGAAGCAGAATGTCCTGCGTCTCGAACAGGGCGCGGACGCGCGCCGTCTGCCCAGGGTCATCCGCCGCTAGCAGGCGGACAACAATGTTAGTATCGACCGCGAGCATGGCGCTCGCGAACCTCCGCGCTAATCGCTTCGTCCATTTGCTCAAGCGTGATGGGCGGACCAGACCATTTCAAACTGCCGCAGACGTCGTCTATCGTGGTGGGCGGGAACAGCGCCGCCGGCCGAAGAAGGACGCCTTCATCGGTTTCCTCCACAACCAGTTGGGTGCCCGTTGTCCATTTGCGATTTTCGCGCACGGATTTGGGTAAGATGACCTGACCTTTGGTGGATACCCTTGTAACCAGCTTGGGTGCGGCGGACATGGCTTGACCTCGGTAAGACGCTGGTAAGATAGGACGCGGCGGCAAATGCCGCAAGCTCACCCTTCCAGCGCCGCCAACTGCTCGTCGGTCAGATCCACATTGGAATAGACGTTGGACACGTCGTCGTCATCGTCCAGGGCGTCGATCAGCTTCATCAGGGTCGCGGCGTCCTCGCTCGACACCGGCGTCAGGGTCTTGGGCCGCCAGACGATGGCGGTGGATTTGGCCGGGCCCAGCGCCGCCTCCAGCGCCTCGTTCACCACCGACATATCCTCAAACGCAGCGAAGATGACGTGGCCGTCCTCGTCCGATTCCGCGTCCTGCGCGCCGGCCTCGATGGCCGCGTCCATGATCTTGTCCTCCGAGCCGGCGGCGGGCGGATAGACCATCTGGCCCAGCCGCTCGAACATGAAGGCCACCGAACCGGTCTCGCCCAGATTGCCGCCGTTCTTGCCGAAGATGGTGCGCACATTGGCCGCCGCGCGGTTGCGGTTGTCGGTCACCACCTCGACGATCAAGCCCACCCCGCCGGGACCAAAGCCCTCATAGCGGATGTCTTCCATATTATCGTTTTCGCCCGCCGCGCCCTTCTTGATGGCCCGGTCGATATTGTCCTTGGGCATGCTCTCGGCCCGAGCGTTAGCCACGGCCAGGCGCAGACGGGCATTGGCGCTGGGATCGGGAATGCCCTGCTTGGCGGCCAAGGTGATGTCGCGCGACAGCTTGGAGAACAGCTTTGAGCGCAGCTTGTCCTGCTTGCCCTTGCGGAACTGGATGTTCTTGAATTTGGAATGGCCGGCCATGGGTCCTAGCGGGTCTTGGCTCCCATCGGAGCGTTCAGGGACGCGCTTCTAGCGCCGGGCGGACCGGAAGGCCAGTTCCCGGATAGCCCCCGCTTGAAAACTGTAGCGTATCACGCTACATCCGATCATGTCTGAAGCCTTCGACTACGCCGCCTTTGCCTCACCCCTGCCCCATCCGGGTGAAATTCTGCGCGAGGAATATCTGGCGCCGCTGAACATGAGCCCCGGCGCCCTGGCCAAGGCCATGGGCCTAAAGGACCGCACCCGCATCGAGCGCCTGGCGCGCGAGACCCAGCCGGTGACGCCCGACACCGCCCTGCGCTTAGCCCGCTTATTCTCGACCAGCGCCCAGTACTGGATGAACCTGCAAGCGCAGCACGACCTGTCCAAGGCGGCAATCGCGACGCGCGCGGAGATGGCGGCGATCCGGCCGCTGAACAGCGCGGCTTAGGAATACTTTGAAGTCACCCACCTTCGCCAGGATCGGCCATGGATGTCATTGGCATTGATTTCACGTCTAGGCCATCGCATGGGAAACCGCTCACTTGCATTCGTTGCAAATTCGATGGGAACAGCCTTCAGGAGTTCAGTCTCGAGGAATGGCCTCAATTTGAGCATTTTGAGAATGCTCTTCAAACGCCGGGACCGTGGATCGCCGGTGTCGATTTTCCATTTGGCCAGTCGCGCAAATTTATCGAGAACATTGCTTGGCCCAATGATTGGGCAGGCTATGTCAAGCACGCCGGATCGCTGGGGCGACAAGGCTTTCGCGACGCCTTAGATGGCTATCGTCAGAATCGGCCATTCGGCGACAAGGAACATCGCCGTAAGACCGATATTGCGGCTTCGTCGATCAGCCCTCAGAAGCTTTTTGGGGTGCCGGTCGGCTTGATGTTCTTCGAGGGTGCACAACGTCTGCTCAGATCAGACGTTTCAATCCCAGGACTTAAGGTTGGGGATCCAGATCGGATCGTTGTCGAAGCTTATCCAGGCTTACTGGCAAGGCAGCTTATTGGTCGAACTGGGTACAAAAGTGACAACATTCGAAAGCAAAGCGGCGTACATCTCCGAAATCGACGCATAATATTAGAAAGAATTTTGAGTGGAGGGCTGGGAGACCATTACAAATTCCATGTGAAGGCCTCGCAGAACATAATCGAAGATCTTATTAAAGATGCGAGTGGAGATCGACTGGACGCACTCTTGTGCGCGATTCAAGCGGCATGGTCGTGGTCAATGCGAGATATAAACTTTGGCTTCCCAAATGGTTTTGATGCACTTGAGGGCTGGATAGCTACGGCCACAGAATAACTTTGTACTAGTGAGGCAGACTGACATGTTTCGGCCTAAGCCGCCGCCTTCTTCACCGCCCCCACTAACTCCTTCACCAACCGCGCCACCAAGGCCTCGTCGTCCCCCTCGGCCATGATGCGGATCAGGGGTTCGGTGCCGGAGGGGCGGATGACTAGGCGGCCCGAGCCGTTGAGCTTGGCTTCGGCGTCGGCGATGGCGGCCTTGACCTCGGCCTGTTCCAGGGGCTTGCCGCCGGAGAAGCGTACGTTTTCCAGCTTTTGCGGCACCGGCTCGAACTGTTGGGCCAGGGCGCTCATGGGCTGGCCGCTCTTGACCATCACGGCCAGCAGCTGCAGGGCGGCGATCATGCCGTCGCCGGTGGTGGAGAAATCCGACAGGATCAGGTGGCCCGACTGCTCGCCGCCCAGGTTAAAGCCGCCCTGGCGCATGCGCTCCATCACATAGCGGTCACCCACCTGGGTGCGCTCCAGGGTCAGGTTGAGCTTTTTCAAGAAGCGCTCCAGCCCGAGGTTGGACATGACGGTGGCCACCACGCCGCCGCCGGTCAGCCGCCCGGACTCCACGAAGGCCTTGGCGATGATGGCCATGATCTGGTCGCCGTCGACCACCTGGCCCTTTTCGTCGCACACCAGCAAGCGGTCCGCGTCGCCGTCCAGGGCGATGCCGATATCGGCGCGGTATTCCTTCACCGCCTTGGCCATGGCCTTGGGATGGGTCGAGCCGCATTCCTCATTGATGTTGAAACCGTCCGGATCGACCCCGATCTCGATCACCTCGGCGCCCAGCTCATATAGGGCCGTCGGGGCCACCTTATAGGCCGCGCCATTGGCGCAATCGATCACCACCCGCAGGCCCGCCAAGCTGCGATTGCGCGGGAAGGTGGCCTTGATGATTTCCACATAGCGGGCCTGGGAATCGTCCACCCGGCGCACGCGGCCCAGTTCGCGCGGCGATGCCAAGCCCTCCTGCAGGCCCTCGTCCATATAGGCCTCGATCTCCAGCTCGCGCTTGTCCGACAGTTTGTAGCCGTCCGGCCCGAACAGCTTGATTCCATTGTCGCCGAAAGAATTGTGCGAGGCCGAAATCATCACCCCCAGGTCCGCGCGCATGGAGCGGGTCATCATGGCCACCGCCGGCGTCGGCAAGGGGCCCAGCAGGCGTACGTCCATGCCCACGCTGGTGAAGCCCGCCACCAGGGCCGGCTCGATCATATAGCCGGACAGGCGCGTGTCCTTGCCGATCACCACCAGGTGGCGCCGATCGCTGGCCGAGCGGAACAGCTTGCCGGCCGCCAAGCCCACCCGCAGGGCGACTTCCGCCGTCATGGGATGCTTGTTGGCCTGGCCGCGAATGCCGTCGGTGCCGAAATAAGCGCGTTTGGTCATGGATGTGTCTCGACGTGCAAGCTTGACCTTATGCTCCAAGACCTTTGCGATTTGCTGAAGGATGGGGCTGAGGACAAGGCTATCAATGTTCTTTCTTAGCCCCGCGCACAAGTCGCCGACATTTGCCCGAAGGTCGCGCTTCCACTATGCCTCCGCCATCGCATCGCATGTAGGTCCGCATGAAACCCGTCCGTACAGCCGTTCTGCCCGTCGCGGGCCTTGGCACGCGCGTTTTGCCGGGCACCAAGACGGTGGCCAAGGAACTGCTCAACGTCGTGGATCGGCCTATCCTGTCCTATGTGGTGGCCGAGGCCCGCGCCGCCGGCATCGAGCATTTCGTGTTCGTCACCGGGCGCGGCAAACAGGCCATCGAGGACTATTTCGACCATCACATCGAGCTGGAAGCCCAGCTCAAGGCCAAGGGCAAGACCGCGCTGCTGGAGGAAATCCTCGCCGAATTGCCCAAGGCCGGCGAAATGTCCTTCGTGCGCCAGATGCAGCCCCTGGGCCTGGGCCACGCGGTGTGGTGCGCGCGCGACATCGTCGGCGATGAACCCTTCGCCGTCATGCTGCCCGACATGCTAATGGAAGGCCCTACCCCGCCCTTGGCCCAGGCGATCAAGGCGCACGAACAGACCGGCGGCAATATCATCGTGGTCGAGCCCTGCGCGCCGGGCGAGGCGCATAAGTATGGCATCGTCGCCCTGGACGGGCAAACCGGCCGGCTGAACCGCATGACCGGCATGGTGGAAAAGCCGCCTAAGGGCACAGAACCCTCCAACCTTTTCATCTCCGGCCGCTATGTGCTGGAGCCGGAAATCTTCTCCATCCTGGCGGACCAGGAAAAGGGCGCAGGCGGCGAGATTCAACTGACCGACGCCATGCACAAGCTGATGCAGACCCGCCCGTTCCATGCCCTGGAATACGAGGGCGTGACCTATGACTGCGGCGACAAGATCGGCCTCCTGCGCGCCAACGTCGCCTTCGCCCTAGCCCGCCCCGACCTGGGCGCCGAAGCGCGCGCGGCGGTGGAGGCCCTGCTAAAAGGGTGATTTTGAGTTGAACCACGAAGATCACGAAGAGCACGAAGAACGGCTACGCACGTCTCGAAACGTCATCCTCGGGGCGCCTGAAAGGCGAGCCCGAGGACCCAGCAGCGAAGACCTAAACGCGCATTTTGTCGCCCCGCTTTAAGCCTGGAGCGGCTGGGTCCTCGGACAAATGCTCCGCATTTTCCGAGGATGATGGGTGGACGGCCCCCCGACGGCATCGATGTGCCAGACTGGTTGGTGTGCCTAACCAGACAAAGGAGACCGTCCATGTTCCAGATTAGCAGATTTTCGGTGGATATCGCCAAGAGCGTTTTCCAGATTCAC
>CAYVHP010000061.1:0-13887 GCA_964451265.1 uncultured Caulobacteraceae bacterium
CAGCTCAGCCAGGGCGGGCACAGCAAATTGAGGGGTGCCGAGAAAGGCGATGCGCATGCTCAGGGTTTAGCGGCGGGCGGGCTCATGGGGAACCCCGCGCCGGGCCGCATCGTTATGACACTGAACTCAATGAGGACCTCATGCGCCTAGCTGTCACCGCCGCGATCCTTTGCCTGGGCCTTGTGGCCTGCTCCAAGTCCGATCAGGCCTCAAATCCCGTCGCCTCAGACCTTGCCGCCGCCGGCGCTGACGCCAAGGCTGCAGCCTCAGACTTGGCGCAGGCCGCCAGCGATGGAGCCCCCACGCTCAAACAGGCCGGCGCCGAACTGACCCAAGGGGTCAAGGACGCCGCCGCCGCAGCAGCGCCCGAGGTCAAAAAGGCCGGGACCGCGATCAAACAAGCGGCGGTCAAGGCCGGCGCCGAGCTTAAGTCCTCGGCCAATGACGCCAAGGAAAGGCTCAAAAACGACGGAAACGACGCCGACAAGGAGTAGGGTCGGAACGAACTAGTCGGCGGTCCGCCTCAAGCGTCTATCGCCGCCTGCTTCTTGACCTTGGCCACGGCGCGGTCGCGCTTCAGGCGCGACAGATGATCGATGAACAGCACGCCGTTCAGATGGTCCATCTCGTGCTGGATGCAGACCGCGAATAGGCCCTCAGCCTCTTCCTCGACGGCCTGGCCCTGATAGTTCAGATAGCGCAGGCGCACCTTAGCCGGGCGTTCCACCTCGTCGAAAATTTCCGGCACCGACAGGCAGCCCTCCTCGTAGGGCGCTGTCTCTTCGGAGGCCCACAGGATCTCCGGATTGACGAAATAGCGCGGGCCGGGCTCCTCGCCGTCGCGCGTCAAATCCATCACGATCACCCGCACCGGCTCGCCGACCTGGATCGCGGCCAGGCCGATGCCGGGCGCCGCGTACATCGTCTCCAGCATGTCGTCCATCAAGGCGCGTAGGGCGTCATCCACGCCGGGCACAGGCTTTGACACCTGCTTCAGCACAGGATTGGGAACGGTCAGGATCGGACGTACGGCCATGACTGTGAGGTAGGTTAGCCCCTGCCGACCGTCAAGGCGGGGGGCGGAGTATCGGCCTCATCACCCGTTGTCAGCTTGGCCAGGGGCCGGGGAAAGGTCTCGATCGGCGCCAGTTCGGGCAAGTCGCGGCCCTCATGGTCCACCGCATGCTCCGAAAAGCGGCGCGCCTGGGTCAGGACCTGGCTCTCCAGCGATCCGACAAAGGCGTTGTACTTCTGGACGGCGCCTTCCAGCGATTTGCCCAGCCCCAGGACATGCCCGGTCATCACCGAGAGGCGCTTGTAAAGTTCGCGGCCCAGGACGGCGATTTTCTCCGCGCCCTTGGCCTGATCCTCCACCCGCCAGCCATAGGAGACCGCCTTGCATAGGGCGAATAGCGTCGTGGGCGTGACCAGCACCACCTTCTGCGCCATGGCGTCGGACAGAAGGTCCGGCTGGCGCTCCAGCGCCGCAGCCAAATAACCGTCGCCGGGCAGGAACATGGCCACCACATCGGGCGAGCGGTCGAACTGGTCCCAATAGGCCTTGGCGGCCAGGCCCCGGACATGTTCGCGCACGCTTTGAGCGTGGCGCAGAAAATGAGCCTCGCGGGCGGCCTCCTCGGTGGCTTCCTGCGCCTCCAGAAAGGCGTTGAGCGAGCATTTGGCGTCGATCACCAAGACCCCGCCGCCCGGCAGGCGCACCACCACGTCGGGACGACGGCGACCTTCCTCGCTGTCCGTGCTGGTCTGTTCGTCAAAATCAAAGCGGTTCTGCAGGCCGGCGGCCTCCAGCACATTGCGCAGCATCTGCTCGCCCCAACGGCCCTGCACTCCCGCGCCGCGCCGTAGCGCGGAGGACAGCTTGCGCGCCTCAAACTGGGTCTCGGCCGAAGCCTTGAGCAACTCGGCGATCTGTTGCTTCAGCCCGCCGGACTCCTCGGCCCGCGCCTTCTCAATGGCCGCCACCTGAAGTTCGAACTTGGCCAGAGTCTCGGCCACCGGCTTCAACTGGCTCGCCATGCGCTCCATGGCCAGGGCTTCCTGCGACCTGAAGGTCTCGCCCGCGCGCTGCACCAGCTGGTCGGCCACCACCTGAGCCGATTGGGCGGCCTGGGCCCTCAGGATATCGGCGTTTTGCAGGGACTGGCTGACCCGGTCTTCGGCCACCGCCAAGCGGCGCGACAGGGTTGCGGCGCGGACAAGGGCGAACGCCGCCAGGGCGGCGAAGGCCACCGCCAATCCAGCGGCGATGAGGAAGGCGGGATCGTTCATGATCCGTTCGCTAGCATGACTCGGCGGGCCGGAGAAGCTTGCGCCGAGAACGCCCATTAGGCGATCTATCGGCTCAATCCTCCCACAACTCCTGCACCGCGCCCTTGCGGTTGAGCACCCGGGTCACCCGCTTGATCACGCCCAACAGACGCTCCACCCGCTCGTCCTGTTCATAGGTCAGGCTGGCGCGCGCCAAACCCTCAAGCATAAAGCGGGCCACGTCGCGGCTGGTCTGAAAACGGGCGCCTGAGCCGGCCTGCAGCAGGCCCAGCAGATCCTCGCCGATCTGAGCCCGGTCGAAGGCGGCCTGCGCCGGGGCGATTCTCCTAGCCAAATCCGCGTCGGTGCGAGCCACCGCCTCAAGCTCGGCGAAAGCGCGAAAGGAGGTCTCGTGCAGCAGTTCCCAGTAGGCGTCGATCGCCTGATCAGACACCTCGCCCCCATGCGGCAGGGAGCGGACGGCGTGCGCAAACGCCTCGGTTCGGCTCTCCTGGATGTGATCTATCGCGGCGTCGACAAGGTCCTCACGGGTGGGAAAATGGTAGAGCATGGCGCCGCGAGTCAGGTTCGCCGCCTGGGCCACGTCCGCGTTGGAACAGGCCAGAAAACCGCGTTCGGCGAACAGGCGCATGGCCGCATCCAGAATACGCCTGCGGGTCCGCAGGGACTTGGGAGTCTGTTTGGCGGCGGTGTGACCCTGTTCAAGGGCGGCGGCGGGGGTGGGCATGAGGACAACTGGCCTTCCGGGGCTCTACTTAGGCCCCAGGCGCCGGCGCCGCCACCCCTCGCGCGGTCATTTCACAAAAGCGACACGCAATCAGCCTAGTCGCGAGCTTAGGCGTAAGCGAACGCCTGCCCCGTCGGCAATTTGCACAGGTCGGCCGCCGCCCATGAGCGACGCATTTCCGGTTCAACAGGTTCGTGCGGCCTTCATCTCTGACGTTCACCTGGGCACGCGAGGCTGTCAGGCCGAGCTGCTGCTGGACTTCATCCGGCACCTGGAATGCGACACCCTTTATCTGGTCGGCGATATTATCGACGGCTGGAAACTCAAGGGCGGCTGGTACTGGCCCCAGGCCCACAATGACGTGGTGCAGAAGATCCTGCGCCTGGCGCGCAAGGGCGTGACGGTGATCTATGTGCCCGGCAACCACGACGAAGTGGCGCGCGACTATTGCGGCATCCACTTCGGCGGGGTGATCATCGCCCGCGACGCCATCCATGAGACCGCCGACGGCCGCCGCTTCCTGGTGACCCACGGCGATGAGTTCGACGGGGTGGTGCAGCACGCCAAGTGGCTCGCGTTCCTGGGGGATTGGTCCTATAGAACCATCCTTATGCTGAACACCTGGTTCAACCTGGCGAGACGCCGGATGGGGTTCGGCTATTGGAGCCTGTCGGCCTTCCTGAAGGTGAAAGTGAAGAACGCCCTGCAGTTCATCGAAGCCTATGAATCCGCCGTCGCCGACGAAGCGCGTCGTCGCGGGGTGGACGGGGTGATCTGCGGCCACATTCACAAGGCCGAGATGCGCGAGATCGGCGGGGTCGAATACATCAACGACGGCGACTGGGTGGAAAGCTGCACCGCCATCGTCGAGCACCATGACGGCAGTCTGGAACTGCTGGAATGGGCCAAGCTGCGGTCCTGGTCGATGATCGACCGCAAGACCGGCCTGGACTCCCCAGTCCTGGGGGACAAGGCCGCCGCTTAATGCGAATCTTACTGGCCACCGACGCCTGGGAGCCTCAGGTCAACGGCGTTGTGCGCACCCTCACCCGCACGGTGCAGGAGATGCGGCAGATGGGCCATGAGGTCGAAGTGGTCTCGCCCGACCAGTTCAAGACCTTCCCCCTGCCGACCTATCCCGAGATCAAGCTGGCCATGGGCGCTTACGAGCCCGTGCAGGAGCGGTTCAAATCGTTTGAGCCCGAAGCCATTCATATCGCCACCGAAGGCCCAATAGGCCTCGCCGCCCGGCGCATCTGCGTGGAATGGAAGCTGCCCTTCACCACCAGCTACCACACCAAATTCCCCGAATATGTCTCCGCCCGGCTGCCCGTGCCTCTATCGGCCGGCTATGCCTATATGCGCTGGTTCCATAAGCCGTCCGGCCGGCTGATGGTGGCCACGCCCACCATGCGCGAAGAACTAGCCAAGCAGGGCTTTCGCAATATCTCGCCCTGGACCCGGGGGGTCGACACGGATCTGTTCCGGGCGGACATGGAGCCGGTCTATGAAGACTTGCCGCGCCCGATTTTTCTGTCTGTGGGCCGGGTGGCGGTTGAAAAGAACGTCGAGGCCTTCCTGGAGCTGGATTTGCCCGGGACCAAGGTCGTGGTCGGCGACGGACCCCAGCGCGAGGAGCTTGAGCTCCGCTTTCCCCAGGTCGTGTTCAGGGGCGCGCGTTTCGGCGAGGACCTGGCGCGGCATTTCTCAGACGCAGACGTGTTCGTCTTCCCATCCCTGACCGACACCTTCGGCCTGGTGATCCTGGAGGCCATGGCCTGCGGCACGCCCGTGGCCGCGTTTCCCGCGCCGGGACCCATCGATATCATCCCCGGCTCGGGCGCCGGCGCCCTGGCTAAGAGCCAGACCCAGGGTCTGAAGGAAGCCTGCCTCGAAGCCCTGACCTTGGACCGCGCCGCCGTGCGCGCCTATGCCGAGCGCTTTTCCTGGCGCGCCTCGGCGGAGGAGTTCGTGCGTAATCTTCAGCCCTACCCCGAGCTGGAAAAGATTCGCTTCTGGCGCCGTCTGCGCCGATTAGCGCGCCTGAGACGCAAGCCGCGCGCGGTATAACCGCCAATATGGTTAATATATCGAGTTAAAAATATTTATATTGAAATGATGGACCTAAATGGTTCGGCGGCTGTTACGGGAAGATGATGCAATTTGAACGGCTAGCCGCCGCAGTCATACTGGTCGTCGAAGACGACGCGCTGGTTCAGCTTGAACTGGCCGATTGGCTGACGAATCTCGGGCTGACTGTACTGACCGCCGACAATGCGGAAGAAGGCTTAACGCTGCTCGACGCGCGCCCGGATATTGAGTTCCTGATGACCGACATCCAGCTGCCCGGAACGCTCGACGGGATCAAGCTCGCCCACCATGTGGCCGAGCGTTGGCCGCCGATTAAGATCCTGGTGGTGTCGGGCATGTTCAAGACGGAGCTCGCTGTCCTGCCTGCGGGTAGTCACTTCTTTCCCAAGCCCTTTAATCGGCAGCATCTTTGGCAGGTCCTGTCCGGATCGGACCTACCCGATGCGCCTATAGCGCCGCCTGCTCATCATCGACCAAGGCCGCGATCTGAACGTGCTTGATGGAGACCTTCGTGCCGGGCTCGGCGGGCGCCAGCTTGACCTGGGCCTGAAGCTGGCGCGCCAGGGCCTCCACGATGCTGGTGCCCAATCCCGGCTTTGCGACCTCCGGCGTCCTCGGCATGCCCACGCCGTCGTCGGCTACCGATAGCGTCCAATTGGGTCCGCGCGATTTGTAGCCTACCGTGATCTTACCGGACCGGCCGTCGGGAAAGGCGTGCTTGAGGGCGTTGATCACCAATTCGGTGACGATCAAGCCCAGGCTGACCGAGACGTCCGCCTTGACGGCGCCCTCATCGACCTCAACCTGGATCGACTGATGCGCATGGTCGCGGATCATCGAGGCGCCGAGACTATCGCAGAGCTGGGTGAAATAGGCGCGCAGATCGACGTCTTCCGGCGTCGATACCGTCAATTGCTTCTGCAGGGCCGCGATGGACATCACCCGATTGTGGGCGTCCTCCAGGTGGCTGCGCGTCTCCTGGGACTGAACCCGGCGGGCGCTCAGCAACAAGACGCTGGCGATGATCTGCAGGCTGTTGGCCACGCGGTGCTGGATTTCCTGCAGCAACACGACCTTTTCGCGCAGCATGTCGTCCTTCAGCCTCTCGGCGATACGCGCGTCGGTCACATCCGACACCGTCAGCAGCAGTCGAGGCGGCGGGCATTGAGCACCAGCCGCCGGTCCGCCTGACCCGGGCGTTTAAGGTCTATTTCATAGGCGCCGACCTGGGCGCTGCCGTCCAGGGTGGCTTTGAGCAGGGATTGCAGTTGGGCCATGTTCCATTCGCCCGAGCCGAGCGAGAAGACGTCCGCACCGGTCGCCGAGTGATAAGGCAAGGAAAAAGCGTTCAAAAACGTGGGGCTGACGGCGACAATCTTAAATTCGCCGTCCAGCAACAGCAGGGGCGCCGTCGACGCCTCCACCATCGCCAAGGCAAGCGCATTGGCTATAGGCGTATCGATCAGGATATCGGCGGCCATCTATGGCCTTTCATGGGCGCCGGAGGCTCGCGAAGCGAAAGCCGTACCCAGCCGTAAAGCCGGCTTCAGGATATGCGAAGCCGCTTTAGAGCCCGAACCCTATCACAGATTGACGCAGCGCGGCGTCATATTCGCACGCTATCTCCATATTCCCGTGATTAAAGAGGCAGGGTTAATAGTTATTCCCAGTATGATACTGGCGGCGTTCGCGATTTTCTCTCGTAAAATCTCAATTTTGGCCCGACGAGGGTCGGCAAATTCAGATAAAAACGAAAATTATCCCCGGACAATCAGAATTTTTTTGAGCAGTCCGAATTGCATTGGCACTTTTTGCATAGCGATGCGGCCATCCTGAACGTGAATTCTAATATGCTGTACAGGCTCGGAACGGGAAAACTTCGACCCGCGCGCAACCTTTGGGGCCGGCGCGCGTTGATGATGAGACGCAGTTCTTAATGCGTAACCCCCCGGCCGCCCCTGCGGCGCCGGACAAAGGCCCATACCCATGAACAAGATTCTCATCGCCCTGGCGTCGGCCGGCGCCCTTGCGGCTGTCGCCGCACCTGCCTTCGCCGGTCCCGTTTCGGGCGCGCTCATCGGCGCCGGCAGCGGCGCTGTCATTGCCGGCCCGCCCGGAGCGGTTGTCGGCGGCGTGATCGGCGCGGTCGTCGGCGGCCCGAACCTGCACTACTACCGCGGACACCGGGTCTATATGGAAGGCCAGCGCCACTATTACATCAGCCACCACCGCCGCCACTACTACTGATCCGGGCTGAGCCGAGATCAAGATTATTGAACCACAAAGCTCACCAAGCTCAAAAATCAAGTCATCCTCGGAAAGCGCGCAGCGCTTGTCCGGGGACCCAGCCGCTCCAGGCTTAAAGCTGGGCGCAAGATCGCGCGTTGAGGTCTTCGCTGCTGGGTCCTTGGGCTCGCCGTTCCGGCGCCCCGAGGATGATGTTTTGAATGGGCGCGGTTCTCTTGGTGAACTTGGTGGTTCAGTTTTCAACCGGCGGCGCGATACCGACTCTAAATTAACCGCTGCCGCATCGCCTGGGACAGCAAATCGATCAGCGTCACCGCGATGACGATCACGACGCAAATCGCTGACGTGTTCCGGTACTGAAAGCCGTTGATCGAGTCGATTAGGGTCTGGCCGATGCCGCCCGCCCCGATCAGCCCCAGCACTGTGGCCGAGCGGGCGTTCGATTCAAAACGGTACAGGGCATAGGAGGTCCAGAGCGGACCGACTTGGGGGATTACGCCCCACACGATTTCTTGCAGCCTGGTGGCGCCGGTGGCCCGAACGCCCTCTACCGGTCGTGGGTCGATGGCCTCCACCGCCTCGGAAAACAGCTTGGCCAGGACAGCGCCGGTGTTGACCGCCAGGGCCATGGCGCCGGCGAAAGGCCCCAAGCCCACCGCGACAATAAAGATCGTTCCCAGCACCAGATCAGGCACGGAGCGCATCAGGTCCATCAGGCGGCGCACGGGCTGCTGCACCCAGATGGGCGCGATGTTGCGTGCGCTCAGCAAGCCGAAGGGGATGGCGAACAGCACAGCCAGTCCCGTGCCCCACAGGGCGATCTGCACCGTCAGCCACATCTGAGCGACATAGAGCGGCCATTGCTCGAAATCGGGCTTGAGCAGATCGCTGGTGAACTCGCGGATATTGCTTGAGTTGGTGAACAACAACGGCAGCTTGCCGATGTCCGCAGAGCCGAATGAAACCAGCAGCAGGCCGATCACGCCGCCCCAGATCAAAAGGTCCAACGCGCGGTCGGTCAGTGAGCGGACCGGCGGCGCCGGCGGGTCGGACTGCGCCTCGATCACTGGGCCGCCGACGGCGCCGGCGCGCTGTGTGGGCGGGCGGCGATCTCGGCCTGTAGGGCGTTGAAGGCCTTTTGCGCCCGCGCCAGCTTGGCCGGATCGTACGAATGGCGCGCTTCGCCCAGATTGGCGGCCGCCTCCATCTGGCGCACGGGGTCCAGGTAGGTATCGTCCGCTGCTTCAAAGCCCGTATAGGTCAGCATCTTCAGCACCTGCTTCTGATGCTCGCCTTCCGCCCCCGGCGCCTGGCCATAGGACAGGAAGAAGGCCCGGATCTTCTCCTTGATGGCCGGATCCAGGTCCTTGCGCACCACGATGGAGGACTCCGGCAGGTCCGGCGATGTCCAGATCACCTGCACCTTGGCCGCCGCCGCCGGGTTCTCGCGGGCGTAAAAGATCAGACCGACGGTATTGTTGGTGGCGGCGTCGAGCAGGCCGCTGGCCACCGAGAAGAAATTGTTCTGATGGCTGGCCGAGCGCACCGTCTTGAAGCAGTCCGCCGGCTCGATGTTGTGCGGGGTGAAAATATAGGCCATCGGCGCCAGGGTCCCGGAGGTCGATTTGGCGTCCCCCATGCCGAAATTATAGCGCTTGCCGCACTTCAGCAGGCCCTCGAGCGTGACGCCCGATCCCTTGCGCGTAATCAGAACCGATTTGTAGGCGCCGGACTCGCCATTGGTCAGGATGCGCCCGATCACCTGACCATTGCCCCGACGCACCGCCTCCAAGGCCGGTAAGGCTGAGAACCAGCCGACCTGGGTCTTGCGAAAACGCATCGCCTCGATCAGGGCGGTGTAGTTGGTGGAGTAGAACGGCTGGATCTTAAGGCCGGTGGCCTTGCTCATGTCGTCGATCAGCGGCTGCCACACCTTGCTCATCGACTGCTGATCCTCGGACGACAGGATCGAGAAGGTGACGGTCTGGCCGTCCGTGACCGTAGCCGACGGACCGCAACCGGCCACCAGCATCACCGCCAGGGCGGCAAGGCATCCACACAGAGCGTGAACAGCCGGGATCGACCTCATCGTTGCTCGCCTTCCCACAGGACATCCTGGATTTCAGGCCCATAGATTTCCACCAGGCGCTCTCGGTCAAGGCCCAGGCTTGGCCCGTCATAGACCAGCTTTCCCGCTTTCAGGGCCACCACCCGGGAGCAATAGCGCAGGGCGTATTCCACCTGATGCAGGCTGACCACCACGGTCAGGCCATCGATGCGGTTCAGATCGCTGAGCAGGGCCATCACCTTGCGGGCGGACACCGGGTCGAGTGAGGCCACCGGTTCGTCAGCCAGCACAGCCTGAGCCTTTTGCGCCAGAACGCGGGCGATGGCGCCGCGCTGCTGCTGGCCGCCGGACAGGGTGGAGGCCTTCTGACCGGCGTATTCGGCCACGCCCACGCGCACCAAAGCCGACATGACCTCCATCGCCTCCGCCTTGGGCCACAGGCCCAACAGCCCGCGCCAGGGGGGCAAGCGAGCGAGCGTGCCCAGGGCGACATTGGCGTAGAGGCTGAGACGGCCGACCAGATTGAACTGCTGGAACACAAAGCCGATGCGCGCGCGAACTTGGCGCACATGATCGCTCACCCTGCCGCCCGCCTGCACCGACTGTCCGAAAGCCTCAACGCGGCCCTCCCCGCCATCGATGGGAATGAGGCCGTTGAGCGTGCGCAGGAGGGTGGATTTGCCCGAGCCCGAAGGCCCGATCAGGGCGACCATTTCACCGGGCGCAATGGTCAGACTGACGGCGTCCAAAGCGGCGCGCGTCCCAAAGGTCTTGGAGACGGCATGAACGTCAAAGGCGGCGGCGGCAGGCATTTGGCGGCGATTCTAGCACGTGAAAACCCGTCCTATGCTAGCGCGCGGCGAAGCTTTCATGTCAGGCCCAGGGCTTGGGGCCAAATTGCCCTTTACAACTCAGACGCTTTTGCCTAATTGCGCAAATCCCGGCGGACCCGAAGTCCACAAACGCTGCTAACGCCGGTCTGGGTCAACAATCTAACGGGGGTTACGTGAATTGCGCACGTACCATAATCCCCTGGACCTGGTCCGCGAGCGGTCCCCCGAACGCCCTGTCGCCCTTGTGCGGCCGGACGTTCTGGCCGTAGCGGCGCGCTGGTTCCAGGACAACTTCAAAGGCGAAGTCTTTTACGCCGTGAAGGCCAATCCTTCGGGATGGGCAATCCGGACCCTGGCTGAACAGGGTGTGCGGTCCTTTGACGTCGCCTCGGTCCCTGAGATCGAGCTGGTGTCCGAGCACGCCCCCGGCTCGCGTATGGCCTTCATGCACCCGGTCAAGAGCCGCCAAGCCATCTCGGCCGCCTATTTCGAGCACGGCGTGCGCACCTTCTCGCTGGATACCCACGAGGAACTGGCCAAGATTCTGGACGCCACCGGCCGCGCCAAGGATCTGAACCTGATCGTGCGCCTGGCCGCCCCGGCGGAAGGCGGCGCCATGTATTCGCTGGGCGGCAAGTTCGGCGTTGAGCCGCACGAGGCCCCGACCCTGTTGCTGGCCGCGCGCCGCGCCACCCAGGACCTGATGGGCGTGTCCTTCCATGTGGGCTCGCAATGCATGCGCCCGACCGCCTATCAGGGCGCCATGGCCCAGGCCTCGCGCGCCCTGGTGCGCGCCGGGGTTTTCGCCGATGTGGTGGATGTGGGCGGCGGTTTCCCCTCGGTCTATCCCGGCATGGTTCCGCCTGCGATGAGCGACTATGTGGATTCCATCCACCGCGGCTTTGCCGAGATGATGGTGCACGAGACCACCGAACTGTGGTGCGAGCCCGGCCGCGCCCTGGTGGCGGAGGGCTCCTCCATCTTGGTCAAGGTCGAGCTGAAAAAGGGCGACGCCCTTTATCTGAACGACGGCTCGTACGGCAGCCTGTTCGACGCGACCCATTCCAAATGGCCGTTCCCGGTCAAGCTGGTGCGCGATGCGGAAGCCTCAACTGAGCTGCGCCCGTTCCGCTTCTACGGCCCGACCTGCGATTCCATCGACCACATGCCCGGCCCCTTCTGGCTGCCGGCGGATGTGAACGAGGGCGACTATATCGAGATCGGCATGCTCGGCGCCTATGGCGTGGCCATGAACACCCGCTTCAACGGCTTTGGCGACACTGATGCCGCCATCGTCGATGATGCGCCCATGGCCTCGATGTACGGCCTGGCCCCCAAGGCCATCCCCTCGCCCAAGGCGGAGGAAGAGGACGCCCGCAAAGTGGTCCGTTTCTCCCGTCCCCGCGGCAAGGCCGGTCAGCGCAAGCGGCGGCGGTAACAACAGCGTCGCATATTCGCGATCTAACCCAGCAGCCCTCCGTCGCTCCGTCCGGAGGGCTGCATTTCCTTTCGACGGGCGCTCAACCTTCCGGGAAACCTGACCGATGAACGCTCCGTCCAATTCCAAAGCCGAACTGCTCTCCAAAGTCGTCGAGCACGTGGACATCACCGCCTATGACGCGCGGCCGGTGATCGACGCCATGCGCAAGATGAGCTTCTCCTCGCGCGACACAGCGCGGGCGGCCGACATCTTCAACATGTCGCTGGAGGACAAGGCCTGCTCGCCCTGGCTGATCCTGGCCGGATCGACCTCGGCCGGCGGCTGCATGCATGTGTACCGCGACATGGTGAAGTTCGGCATGACCGATGCGGTGGTCGCCACCGGCGCCTCCATCGTCGACATGGATTTCTTCGAGGCCCTGGGCTTCAAGCACTATCAGGCCGCCGGCCAAGTCGACGACAACGTCCTACGCGGCCACTACATCGACCGCATCTATGACACCTATATCGATGAAGAAGAGCTGCAGAACTGCGATCACACCATCTATGAGATCGCCAACAGCCTGGAGCCGCGCGGCTATTCCTCACGGGAGTTCATCTACGAGATGGGCAAGTGGCTGGCTGAGGGCGGCGCCAAAAAGCCGGGCTCCCTGATCCAGACGGCTTACGAAGAAGACGTGCCGATCTTCTGCCCGGCCTTCGTGGATTCGTCCGCAGGCTTCGGCCTGGTCAAGCACCAGAAAGAGCGGGCCAAGGCCGGCAAGCCCTATGTCATGATCGACGCGGTGGCCGACTTTCGCGAACTGACCGACATCAAGATCGCCGGGGGCGTCACAGGGCTGTTCATGGTCGGCGGCGGCGTGCCCAAGAACTTCGCCCAAGACACCGTGGTCTGCGCCGAGATTCTCGGCGTGGAAGCGGAGATGCACCGCTACGCCGTGCAGATCACCGTGGCCGACGTGCGCGACGGCGCCTGCTCCTCCTCGACCCTCCAGGAAGCCGCCTCCTGGGGCAAGGTGCAGACCACCTATGAGCAGATGGTGTTCGCCGAAGCCACCACGGTTGTGCCGCTGATTATGTCTGACGCCTACCATCGCGGCGCCTGGCGCGGGCGCGACAAGCGCCGTTGGGCCAAGCTGTTCGCGGCCTAGAGAACGACGACAGCCTTGCGGCCGGCGCCCATCGGCTCTACCTCAGGGGTATGGCCGCCCATCCCGCCCACGACCACGCGCTGGATCACGAGCACGAGCGTCTCGGCCTCAATGGCCGCGCCCTGGCCGCTGAACTGAAAAACGCCGAAGCGCGCTGTCTGGCCGAGGGTCAAAAACTGACCCCCGCACGTCGGCGCGTACTGCAGCTGTTGATGCAGGCCGGCCACCCGGTGAAAGCCTACGACCTGATCGCCAATTTTGGCGAGGGCGGCAAGGGTCCCGCCAAACCCCCGACAGTGTATCGCGCGCTGGAGTTTCTGGAGCGCCGGGGCCTGGCTCACCGCATCGAAAGCCTGGCGGCCTTTGTGGCCTGTGGACGCGGCGAAGGCGGTCATGCGGCGGCCTTCCTCATCTGCGACTGTTGCGGCCGCACCCAAGAGGTCGAGACGCCGGTGGGCGAGGCGCTCAAACAGGTCGCGGCCGACAGCGGTTACGCCATTCAATCGGTGGCCATTGAAGCCCATGGCCGGTGTTCAGCCTGTCTCCCCTGATTCCCTCCGCTCTGTTCGAAGGACCATTCCGTGGCTGAGCTGGACCCGAAGATCGGCGTGGAGACTTGGCGCGGGTCGGTGCGCCCCTGGCACATCGATGAAATGGGCCACATGAACGTGCGCTTCTATCTGGCTCACGCGTCAGAGGCGGTGGTCGGGCTCGCCGGCGCCCTGGGCATGCCGCGGGCCTTTACCGCCGGCGCGGCGGCGACGCTGCAGTTGCGCGAAAACCATGTGCGCTTTCTGCACGAGGCGAGGGTGGGCGCAGGGCTCTATATCCAATCGGCCGTGCTGGAGATGGGCGAGACCGACGCGCGGATTCTGCACGTCATGTTCCATGCCGACGACGGACGGCCGGCCGCCGCCATCACCTCAAGAGTGGAACACGTCACCGCCGGTGAAAAGCGGCCCTTCGCCTGGTCGCAGACCGCCCGCCGCCTGGCTGGCGAGCTGACCGCCCCGGCGCCCGACTATTCCCTGCCGCGCGGTC
>CAYVHP010000062.1:0-3946 GCA_964451265.1 uncultured Caulobacteraceae bacterium
TCCACCGGCGTTTCGACCTCAGCGGCCGCCGGAGCGGCCTCGGCCTGAGCCTTGCGGATCGCGCCGGGCTTGGGCGCGTTTTCCGGCGGGCGCTTGATGGCGTCGCGAACCTTGACGTAGCTGCCTTCCGCGCCGGGAACCGCGCCCTTGACCAGGATCAGGCCGCGCTCCACGTCGACGCGCCAGACGGTGATGTTCTGGGTGGTGATGTTGTCCTGGCCCAGGTGGCCGGCCATCTTCTTGTTCTTGAACACCTTGCCCGGGTCCTGGCGTTGGCCGGTGGAGCCGTGCGAGCGGTGAGAGACCGAAACGCCGTGGGTGGCGCGCAAACCGCCGAAATGCCAGCGTTTGATCGCACCGGCGAAACCCTTACCCACGGTCACGCCCTGAATGTCGACCTTCTGGCCGGGAACGAAGTGATCGGCGGTGAACTCCGCGCCCACTTCGATCAGATCGGCTTCTTCGACGCGGAACTCGGCCAGAACCCGCTTGGGCTCGACCAGGGCCTTGGCGAAGTGACCGCGCATAGCCTGGCTGGTGTTCTTGGCCTTCTTGGCTCCCGCGCCCAACTGCAGGGCCACGTAGCCGTCTTTGTCCTTAGTGCGCTGGGCGGTGACCTGACAGCCGTCGAGCGACAGCACGGTCACGGGCACATGGGCGCCGTCTTCATCAAAGAAGCGCGTCATGCCCAGCTTTTTGGCGAGTACGCCGGTTCGCATGGCGGCCATCCCCTAGAGCTTGATCTCGACGTCCACGCCGGCGGACAGGTCGAGCTTCATCAAAGCGTCTACGGTCTGCGGAGTGGGGTCGACGATGTCGAGCACGCGCTTGTGCGTGCGGATTTCAAACTGCTCGCGCGACTTCTTATCGACGTGCGGCGAACGGTTGACGGTGAAACGCTCAATGAGCGTGGGCAGCGGGATCGGGCCGCGCACGGTCGCGCCGGTGCGCTTGGCGGTATTGACGATCTCGCGTGTTGAATGGTCAAGCACCCGGTGATCGAAGGCCTTGAGCCGGATGCGGATATTTTGTCGATCCATATCGCTCTCTCTTAAGCGTTCGCGCGCCAGATACCGTGTCAAAGACCAAACCCGAGCAGCCCAGGCGAACCTGAACAGCATCGAACGGGCGATTCCGCAAAACGAATGGCCCGCGCGGATGCCGCGAGGGCCGGTTCCCCAAAACGACGCCACCCAATCAAAACCAAGAGGGTCGGCGCTATGTCAGGTCGTCTCGCGAACCGCGTCTAACCTTGGTTTCCCTCGGTTACAGCCGGTCCAACAGAGGCGCGGTGGATACTCCGACGCTTGGCGGACGTCAAGGCGCAAAGAGCTGAAATACGTGGAACTCTTTGTTGCACGGCCTTTAGGGAACGGCTGTCTCGCCGACGTCTTAGGTAAGGACAAGAATCGCAAATAGAAAAGGCCGGCTGCAGCCGATAGCCCGTCATCCTGCATTCAGCTTGAACCCGGCCTTATGGACCTCACAGAATTCACCCGGAGACTAAGACCATGCGTTACCTGATGTTGGCTTCGGCCGCAGCCATGATCGCCACCAGCGGCGTCGGCTTAGCTCAAAATCGACCGGATGGCGGCTATCAGGGCGGCCGAGGCGGCGGCGGACAAGGCGGCGGTCAGGGTGGCGGCGGTCAAGGCGGATACCAAGGCGGCCAAGGCGGGGCGCCGGCGCCCGCTCCGGCTCCGGCTCCCGTGGCCGCGCCGCCCCGACCCACGGGGTCGTTCGAGGCCTCGTGCCGCAATGTCCAGGTGCATGGCCAGGACGTGACCGCCGAATGTCGCAACATCCACGGCCGCTATCCGACCAGCACCCTGAACTTCAGCAACTGCAAGGGAGATCTGAGCAATAACAACGGCGTGCTCAGCTGCCCAGGCTCTGGGGCCTTTGTGCCGCCTGGCCAGGATGACGGCTCCAACGATCATCGCGGCAGCAACAACAACGGCCAAGTCGCCGGAGGGGTGGCCGCCGGAGCCGTGCTGGGCGCCTTGCTTGGGGGCGCGCTCAACAACAACGGCGCCCCTCCCCCGCAAGCCCAGCAAGCGTACCCCCCCGGCTACGCCTATCCGGTCTACGGCGATCAACGCTACGGCGATCCTCGCTATGACCCGCGCTACGGGCAGCAAGGCTGGGGCTATGGCCGTCGCCCGGGAGAATGGATCTCCATTCACGACCGGGCCGATTGGCTGAACCGGCGGATCGACCATGAGGTCGCCGACGGCGACATGAGCCGCCGCGAAGCCCGCGACATCCGCCGTGACCTCGCCGGTCTGGAAGGGCTGGAAGACCGCTATCGGCGGCAAGGCATGGCGCCCTGGATGCGAGAGGACCTAGACCGTCGTTTCGACGGCGTGGCCGAGCGCGTTCATCAGGATGGCCCACCCCCAAGAGATGATCGCAACCGCGGCGGTTACGGCCGCTGAATAACAAACCCCGCCGGAGCGATTCGGCGGGGTTTTGCTACTTATCGCCCGCTTTTGACCAATCGAACCGAAACGACGTTCGTCCGCCACGAGCTGTCTGGGTCGCCTTGGCCAAAGCCAACGCCCCAGGCAATGACCAAGGCGCCTGAGGTGCTGGACCAGAACCAATAGTTGCCCAGCCCGACGCCTGGAAAGACTTGCTCATTAATCGCTGGAAATCTGCAGCTGGACGAAATCAGCGACTGCAGTTCCGTGACCGAGGGAACCCGCCAGCCGTCGCCGCCCTGTTTCATGGCTTCGTCCCAGGTCATCTGGCGAACCTGGCCGGCGCAGCCGGCGCCCTCGTTCCAGTGAAGGCCAACGCTGCAGCGTTGCCAGGTCAGGTCGGTCTGCTTGTCATAGGCTGTTGCGCCATTGAGTTCGTAACGAGAGGCCGGCGTATTGTCGGGTATGGCCGGATCGCACGTCGCCAAGGCGGCTCCGGCCGTGGCTGACAAGATCAACCCCCACAGCATTGTCCAACGCAATGCCTTCATAGCCGGCCGCTTCGCACCAATCGCACAGAGACGGTATTGGTCTTCCAGGAGCTATCCGGATCGCCTCGGCCAAATCCAACGCCCCACGCCACGACCAAATCCCCAGGCGTGCTGGACCAGTACCAAAGATTGCTTCGGTCCATGCCGGGGAAGACGTCTTCATTGATCGCGGGAAACCCACAATTGGTCGAGATCAGCGTCTGCAACTCGCGCAAGGTCGGCGCCCGCCAGCCATCGCTTCCCTGCTTTTGCGCGGCATCCCAGGACAGCTGCTCGACCGGTCCGACACACCCGCCAGCCTCGCTCCACTGCTGACCGACGCTGCAGCGTTGCCAGGTCAGACCGGACTGGCGGTCATAGGCGGTGGCGCCCTTGATCTCATAGCGGGAAGCGGGCGTATTGCTGGGCGCGCTCGGATCGCAATTGGCCCAAGCGGGCGCGCCACAGACCATCGCCAAGCAGCCCGCCAACACGCCACGCGCGGCCTTCCACTGTGCTATCGCCATTTCCTGCCCCGTAAGACGGCTTGTTCTATGGGCGCAGGTTAGCGGCGGTTATCCGATCTGTCACTTGAGCCGCCCTGAGGCGCAATCAGCCCAAACCAAAACGGCCGCCGGATTGCTCCGACGGCCGCTTCTTTTTGAATTGTCATCCTCGGAAAGCGCCCCCGGGCTCGCCTTATGGCGACCCGAGGATGACGGCAATTACTTCAGGATCTTAGCCACAACCCCCGCGCCGACCGTCCGTCCGCCCTCGCGGATGGCGAAGCGCAGCTTTTCTTCCATGGCGATGGGGGTGATCAGCTCCACGTTCAGCTCGGCGTTGTCGCCCGGCATGATCATTTCCACGCCTTCCTTCAGACGGATGATCCCCGTCACGTCGGTGGTGCGGAAATAGAACTGAGGCCGGTAGTTGGTGAAGAACGGGGTGTGACGGCCGCCCTCTTCCTTGGTCAGGATATAGGCCTCAGCC
>CAYVHP010000063.1:0-6337 GCA_964451265.1 uncultured Caulobacteraceae bacterium
CAACGAAAAACTCAGACAGGCTGGAAAAAAGCCAAAACAGGCCCTCATCGCAGTTGCGCGAAAGCTCCTCACCATCCTCAACGCCATCCTAAGAGAGCGCAGACCATGGCAAAACGCTTGACCGTCAAGACAGTCGCTCGGACAAATGCTGCGCATTTTCCGAGGATGACGGACTTTGGAGTTGCGCGCAGCCCGTATGAGACGGCTTTCAGTTCATACAAGATTTTGTATATTCGGCCGATGACTGACCATGCCAGCGTCTGGGACGCGATCGAAGACACCCCTGCGGAGGCGGAGAACATGAAACTCCGCTCGGCGCTAATGATGGCGCTCGAAGAGCATATCCGCACCCAGGGCTGGACCCAGGCGCAGGCCGCGCGCCGGCTCGGCGTGACGCAACCGCGCGTGTCGGACTTGCTGCGCGGCAAAATCCACCTGTTCGGCCTCGATACCTTGGTAAACATGGTGGTCGCAGCGGGGCTACACATTGAGATGAACATCGCCAAGGTGGCGTAGTTCGCATTTGGCGGGCGGCAGCGCTAAACCGCTCCCTAAAGCCCCAACTGCACCCTGATCGCCCGCTCAACGGCCGCGAGGTCGGCTCGCGAGAGCCGTCCGGCCAACCCTCGTAGTCTCAGTTTGGACACCGTAGCGATCTGATTGGCCATGGCTTTATGGCGCTGGCCATTGACCTCGGCGTAGGCTTCGCCGGCGTAGAGCCGCTCGACGTTGCTCGTCAGCGGCACGACCTGCACGCGGTTGAGCGCGTTGTTGGCGGCGTCGTTGCTTACAACCACCGCAGGTCTCGTTTTGCGGATTTCGCCGCCGACGGCGGGGTCGAACGCAACCCACCAGACTTCGCCTCGGCCAGGTGTCTCAGTCGCCATGGGGCCAGGTCTCGCCCTCCAGGGCGCCGACCCACTCTGCGGCGTCCTTTTCGTACACCTCATCCGCCGCCATTTGCCGGTAACTTTCAGCCAGGGTGTCTGCAGCCACGAAGGGCCTGGCCAGATCATTGAGGAAACGGCTGATCTTGCCCGCGCCGATGCGCAGATGCAGGCCGTCGTAGACGTCCTCGTCAACGGTGATGGTGAGCTTCTTGACCATGGGCTGAAGTTTATACGTATTGGTATACGTAGTCGAGAATGCACACGGATTGTGTTTGAATGACTAGGCGCAATGTGACAGGCGCCCTGTCCCCACACAGCCGATAGCCGCGCGCGGAGGACCTAAAACCTCTTGCGCCAAACCCACTTACCGAAGCGCTCAAGGAACGTCGGCGGCTCCGGTGGAAACAATTCCAAAGGCCGATCCTTGCCCATGGTGACAATGGTAAGCAATTTGAGCGGCGCTGATGTCACCCCGGTGCGGAGATACTCGTCCAGATCAAGCAGGCGTTTCTTGGCGGTGGCCATGGCCTGCCTCAAGCTCTGGCCTTGGCCGTACTGGACTTGCCCGATCCATTCCCAAGGGCGATTCCGCCGCGGACGAATGCTCGCGTAATAGAAGCACGAGCCCAAATACACGTATGGCGGCTTTGCGCCCGGGACAATCATTCGCTCGGTTTGATCGGTCCAGAACTCAATAGCGAAACGGGGGCCGCCGTAATGGTCCCACTTGAAATGGATTTCGTCGAAAAACTCGCCCCGCTGTCGTGAATAGGTATTGCCCCACGGCTGTTCGCTGCCGTCGCTTGCCAGGGGCTTGCGATTCTTTTTGAATCCCAATTCAGCAATGAAGGCCGCCAACTCGGTTTTCACCGCGTGGCGGATCGCCTTGCCCCGAGCCGCTAATAGTTCCTGCCGACCAGGCCACAGACCGTCAAAAAATATCTGAATGAAAGGGCAAAGAAAAAGAATAATGGGCGCGCAAAGCACCACCCCGAGAGCCCACTGCCAATAAATCATTTGCGCCAATCCTGGTTGGAACTTGCCCGGCGGAACGCCCAGCAGACTGCCTATCCCATTCGCCACGTCCAGCGGCAGCCAGTGATGGATATGCAGTGTCAGGTGCCCCCTGTCCCGAATGCTCGCCTTGGTTGTCACAGCGGGGCTGCACGTCGAGATGAACATCGCCAAGGTGGCCTGACCAGTATCTGATGATCCAAAGTACAGTTTGACTGAGCCGATGGTGTGCTGCGCCTTCACCAAAGGACCTGAGTGATTGGCGCTTATCTCCCCAAAAAATCCCTGGTCGCCGCTCGGCAAGTCTAAAAAATCGCTCTCCAAAACCACCTGCGAAAGCGCTTCAGGAGAGCGGGCAGATTCGGCGGTGGAGCGGGTGGAAAGAGCTCCAAAGGCCGGTGCTGGCCTATGATGACCATGGGAACCAAGCTGAGCGGAGCTGATGTGACGCCGGTGCGGAGATACTCATCCAGATCAAGCAGGCGTTTCTTGGCGGTGAACATGGTCTGACTCAAGGTTTCGCCTTGGCCGTACCCGATATCGTCAACCTCCCAATCGCGAGCCAAACGTGGACGAATCTTCGCGTAAGGCACGCCCCGGGCTTTTGAGACAAAGGGTGGCTTGGCGCCTGGTACAATCATGCGCTCTGTTTGATCGGTCCAGAATTCAATAGCGAAGGTGCGGCCGCCATACATGTCCCACTGAAAATGGATTTCGTCGAAAAACTCGTCCCGCTGTCGCGAATAGGTATTGCTCAACGAGGGCAGGCTGCCGCCCCACGCCCGTGTCTTGGGAGTCTCCATGAATCCCAGGCCAGCGATGAAGGGGACCAACTGGGTTTCAACAGCGCTGCGGGTCGCCTTGATCCGAGCCGTTATTAGTTCCTGCTGGCCGGGCCAGAAAAAATCAAAAGTATTACTAATAAAAGATCGAGTAACCCGAATAAAAATCCATAGAAAAAGTATAATTCCAGGAAAATCCGAATAATTCATCTGCGCACATTTCGGTTGGAGCTAGCCTGACTGGCCGAAACGCCCAGCAGCCCGCCAATCCCCTTCGCCACGTCCTGCGGCAGCCAGTGGTCGACATGGTAGCGGCCCTGCAGCCCGAGCATTTGCTGGGCGTACTTTTGGGCATAGCTGAGCGTTGCATTGAAGCCGAACTTCGCTTCCAAGCCCCGGGGCGTATCGGGCGTGAGCCCCTCCAGAATCAGATCGGCCCTCGTTCGACCGCCGTCTTTGAAGGTCATTTTTTTGTCGATGATTTTATCGCCGAGCAGTTTGGATTTAGCTCCGGAAAGCCACTCGCCCAAATTCCCTTTGGCGACTGGCGTCAATCGATTGACCTCGTCAGAGGCTACGCGCCCACCCACAAAGCCAACGGCGGCGCCGGTAGCCGCATCCTTTTGAATGGCGGACCAATCCAGGGGCTTTCTAAGGAGCGCCGCTTGAGTGGCGTGATTGACGAGGGATTCCACGCCCGCGCCGATTCCCGGACCCCTGAACAGGGTCGCCGGTCCAGCAAAGGCGCCGCCGGCTGTGGCGCCAACAAGTTCCGGCATGGTGCTTGGACGGTCCCGAACTAAGCTCGCGGCCACCTGACTCGTTAGCCCGACGCCCGCGCCGACGCCTGCGGCCGCCCCGGTGACCCTGGCCAATTGCATGGCCGGCCGGACCGTTGAGCCGGCCAACCGGATCGTCTGGGGCGCCAGCCGTGCCGCAGCGGCCGGGGTGGCGACGCCATCCGAAGCCATGATCAGCAGCCCAGTTCCGCCCGCCAACCCCAGGTCACGCGCTATAGGGAAATGCTGCGCATCATAGGCGTCCTGGGCCTTTTTAGCGGCGAGGATGGACCGGTATCGGTCCATGAAATTCAGTCCCTTGCCCTGACCAAAGGCCGCGCCAGTGAGCGCGCCCGCATAATCGGCGGTTCCCAATGTGAGGGCGTCGGCAAAGCCGCTCGCCCCGGCTTTGGCCTGATCTTCGACGTCCGACCCAAGATCTCGCCGCGCCTGCATCCATCATCTCCGTTCGTGAGGAGACGCATGCTGCCAAAAAACGACCGACTCGAATAGAACAAAAAGAGAACTAATCCTTTTTTGTCAATGCGTGCTCGATAGGCGAACCATCCTCAGAATTGGACTTTGAATCTCGCCGAGATCTGTTGCTCCTGGTGCTGGCCGGAGGTGAAGCCCGCACTGTAGTCCAGTCCGACCGTGGCCTGTTTGAGCTTCAAGTCCGCACCCACGCCGGCCAGGACATGATCGCGGGCGGTCGGATCGACGGCGACGGTGTAGGTCGGGCCGCCGGTCCAGTCGGCGTAGGCCAGTGATGCGACGCCGGCCCCCTTAAAGTCGTGCTGGAGTTCCAGCCGCAGGCGCGGTTCCACAAAGCCGCCCTTGATGGCATAGACGCCCTGGCCGCGAACACCGATCACGCCGTTGAGCGAGGAAAGGGTCTGGCCGGCGTAGCTTAAGGCATAGTCTCCGCCGGTCTGTTCGGTGAAGGCGTCCAGGCTCCCCTGGATGATATTGGCCCGGCCATAGGGCGAAACCCGCCAGTTGGCTAGGTCCCAGTTCCAGCCCCCGGTGAACGAGGCGAAGAGGTCATGGCCCATGCGTCGGCCATTGGCGAAGCCGCCCGTGCTGGAGATATGTCGCTGGGAAGAAAAATCGAGCTGGGCGTAGCCGAGGACGCCGTCGATGAAGGTCGTCCTGCTCGGCCTGAAATCGGCATAGACGGCCCCGGCATAGTCGTTGGACGTCACGACGGCGCCGCTATGGCCGATCTTGCTGACGTCATGGCCGTAGCCGAAGCCTGCGCCCAAGGTGAACTGGCTGCTGAGCCGATAGTCTGCGCCCACGCTGATGCCGGTGGTTGAGAACTTGAAGCTCGGGCCGCCCGAGCCGGCGCCATGCAGGCCGAAGTCGATCGAGCCGCCCGCCCAAAGCGTGATCGGGGAGGCTGCGCCCTGAACGGCGGAACCCGAACCGTTGGTCTGTGGCGAGCCCAGTTTAGAAGGCAGGGCGTTGTGCGGAACGGACCCTTTGGATGGGGCCAGATCCGACTGGGTCATAAAGCGGGTCTTTTCCATGAGATACCCGACCGATAACTGCTCGCGGTCGCGTTGGGCCAGAGCCCAAGGGTCGTGCTGGTCCAGTTGGCCGAGGCTGATGCGCAGCCCGTTGACGAGGCCTATGCCGCCGTCTCCGCCGCCTTGAGGGTCGCTGTGCAGGCTCTCCAGGTGCTGGTCGAAATTGTCGATCTGGCCCTGACCGAACCGCAGGGCGGCGCTGGTCTCGGCGTCGATGAGCCCCAGGACGTCCGGATCCTTCGAGGGATCGGGCCGGGCCTGCACATTGATGGTGACGGTGTTGGAGGCCGAGGGTCCGCTGTTGTTGCTTAGCGTATAGGTGACCACCGCCGGTCCGGAGAAATTACCTGTCGAGACGAAGGTCAGCTTGTAGCTCAGATTACCCGGTGATCCGCTGGAGACCAGGCTCGCAACCCCGGAGCCGGCGGGCGTGAGCGAGACAATGGTCGCGCCCGTGAACGGCCCGTTGGTCGCCTGGACCGTCAGATCGACCGTGACCGATTTGCCTTGCAGCGTGGACACCACGATAGGCGGGCCGGGGATGGGCGCGGCGATCACGGCTGTCAGATTGAAGGCCTTCGACGAGGTCTGGGCCGTGGGCGTGGCTTGGTCGGAGGCGGTCACCGTCAAGGTGGTCGTCGACAAGGCGGCGCCGGGCGTACCGGTGATCTGACCGGTGGTGGTCGAGAAGCTCAGGCCCGTCGGCAGGGTTCCGCCCGACAGGGCGTAGCTGATGACGCCGAACCCGCCTGAAGCCGTCACGGGGGTGAACGGCGTCGCGGCGACGCCCACGGTCAGGGACGCGTTGGCCACCGCCTGGGTCGTGGTCAGGCCGGGCGGATTGACGGCCAGGCTGAAGGTTTTGGACGAGGTCTGGGCCGTAGGGTCGGTTTGGTCTGTGGCTGTGACGGTGAAGGTGGTTGCAGACAGCAGCGTGGTCGGCGTGCCGGTGATCTGGCCGGTGGTGGTGGAGAAGTTGAGGCCGGTCGGCAATGTCCCGCCCGATAAGGCGTAGCGGACCACGCCGAACCCGCCTGACGCCGTCACAGGCGCAAAAGGCGTCGCAGCAGTTCCGGACGTGAGGCTCGTGCTCGCCACGGCCTGGGTCGTGGTCAGGCCCGGCGGGTAGACCGTCAGGCTGAAGGTCTTGGACGAGGTCTGGGCCGTGGGGGTGGCTTGGTCGGTGGCGGTGACCGTGCAGATGGTCGCGGACAGCAGCGTGGTCGGCGTGCCGGTGATCTGGCCGGTGGCGGTCGAGAAGCTGAGGCCCGTCGGCAATGTCCCGCCGGACAGGGCGTAACTGATCGTTCCGAAGCCTCCCGAGGCCGTCACCGGGGTAA
>CAYVHP010000064.1:0-8462 GCA_964451265.1 uncultured Caulobacteraceae bacterium
CCATGTCGCGGGCAAGGTGGCGGTGGTGCACAACGGCATTATCGAGAACTTCGCCGAGCTGAAGGCCCAGCTGATCGCCGGCGGGGCGGTGTTCACCAGCGACACCGACACCGAGGTGATCGCCCACCTGATCAACGTCAACATCCACGCGGGCCTTGATCCCCTGCCTGCGTTCAAGGCGGCGCTGGACCGTCTGCACGGCGCCTACGCCCTGGCGGTGCTGATCGAGGGCCACGACCATCTGGTGCTCGGCGCCCGGCGCGGCAGCCCCCTGGTGGTGGGCCTGGGCGATGGCGAGATGTTTCTGGGCTCTGACGCCCTGGCGGTGGGTCCCTTCACCAACCGGGTGATCTATCTGGAGGACGGCGACTATGTGGCCATCGGCCATGCCCAGGCGCTGATCTTTGACCGCCACGGCGCCGTAGCGGATCGCCCGGTCAAGACCGTGGCAGCCTCGGCCGCTCAGATCGAAAAGGGCAACTATCGCCACTTCATGGAGAAGGAGATCCATGATCAGCCTGAGGGCTGCCAGCACACCATCGCCGCCTACGTCGACGTGCTGGGAGGCAGCGCATCGGTTCCCGGCGTGGACTGGACGTCGCTGGAGCGCATCCAGATTGTGGCCTGCGGCACCTCCTATATCGCCGGCATGATCGGCAAATATCTGATCGAGAAGCTGGCCGACCTGCCTGTGGACGTGGAGATCGCCTCGGAATTCCGCTACCGGGAGCCGGCCATCCGCGCCAACGCCCTGGCCATCGCCATGTCCCAGTCCGGCGAGACGGCCGACACCCTGGCCGCCCTGCGCTATTGCCAGGGCAAGGGGATGAAAAGCGCTGCGGTGGTCAACGCTACTGAGTCCACCATGGCCCGTGAGGTCGACGTGGTGTGGCCCATCCACTGCGGGCCGGAAATCGGCGTGGCCTCGACCAAGGCCTTTACAGCCCAGGTCTGTGTCCTGACCGCCATCGCCGTGGCGGCGGCCCGTGCGCGCGGGCGCATCGACGAGGCGGAGGAACAACGCCTGGTGCGCGCCCTGCTGGAGGCCCCGCGCCTGATCGCCGAGTCCATCCAGCTGGAAGACGCCGTGCGCGCGGTGGCCGTGGAGATCGCCAAGGCCCGCGACGTGCTCTTCCTGGGGCGGGGGACCATGTCGGCCCTGGCCCTGGAGGGCGCGCTAAAGCTGAAGGAAATCAGCTATATCCACGCCGAGGGCTATGCCGCAGGCGAGCTCAAGCACGGCCCCATCGCCCTTGTGGACGAGCACACGCCGGTGATCATCCTGGCCCCCTACGACAGCTACTATGAGAAATCCGCCTCCAACATGAGCGAGGTCATGGCCCGCGGCGGCCAGGTGGTGTTCATCACCGACCCCGAAGGCGCCGTCCAGGCCCCCGCCGGCGCCCGCGTCGTCATGACCGCCCCCTCCTGCGACCCCCTGATCGCGCCCTTGGTGATGTCGGCCCCGATCCAGCTTTTGGCCTACCACGTGGCGGTGCTGAAGGGCGCGGATGTGGACCAGCCACGCAATTTGGCCAAGTCGGTGACGGTGGAGTAGCGGGCGCTCCCTTCCCCCTCGAGGGGGGAAGGGGTAGGGATGGGGGTGGTCGCGCTGTCCTTTCCGAATGAACAGTTGAGGCAGCGCCTCTGGCTCCCTGTCTTGAAACGGACTACCCCTACCCCCATCCCTGCCCGTTCGTCCGCTCGCTTTCGGCGACCGTTCCTCACCCCATCAAGGGGAAAGGACCGCAAATTCGGCCCCCGCCAATGACCCTCGGCCAAAAACCCCACGGCCCGCTGCGCTCCTACGGCCGCATCAAGGCCCGGCAGATCAAGACGCGGTCAGCGGACCTGCTGGCCACGCGCCTGCCGCAGCTTAGCCTGGACCTGTCCGCCCCCATCGACCCTAAGGCCCTCAAACCCGACGCCGCCGAAGTGTGGCTGGAGATCGGCTTTGGCGGCGGTGAGCATATGGCGGCCCAGGCCCAGGCGAGGCCGGATGTGTTGGTGATCGGCGCCGAGCCTTTCCTCAACGGCGTAGCCAGCGCCATCGGTCATATCGAACAGCAGGCCTTGACCAATGTCCGCCTGGCCCAGGCCGATGCGCGCGACCTGCTCGCCCGCCTGCCGGATGGATGCTTGGAGCGGGTATTCATCCTGTTTCCCGACCCCTGGCCCAAGGCGCGCCATCACAAGCGGCGGCTGGTGCAGGAACCGGTCTTGAACGAGATCGTGCGGGTGCTCAAACCGGGCGGCCGGCTGAGATTCGCCACCGACTGGGCCGACTACGCCTCATGGACCCTGGAGCGCGCGCTCAAGACCCCCGGCCTGACCTGGACCGCCCACCGCGCCGACGACTGGCGCCTGCCGCCGGGCGACCACGTGACCACGCGCTATGAGCAGAAGAAGCTGGGCGATTGCGCGCCGGTTTTCTTGGAGTTCGAGCGGGGGTAGGGTCGTTCCAACACGCAGCGGAGGAAACGACAATGGCGAAGTTCTTGGCGATCTACACCGGCCAACCCGGCGGCGGGCCCCTCGACGAGGCGACCATCGCCAAGGGCATGCAAGCCTGGGGCGCGTGGATGGCCAAGCACCACGACCAGATCGTCTTCGCGGGCGGGCCCCTCGGCAAGACAAAGCGGGTTACGGCGTCAGGCATCGCGGATATTTCGAACAATATCGCCGCCTATATCGTCGTCGAAGCCGACAGCCACGAAGCCGCAGCGAAAATGTTCGAAGGCCACCCGCACTTCAGCATCTTCCCCGGAGATGGGGTCGAAGTGATGCCGTGTTTGCCGATCCCAGGGGCGGCTTAGCTTCGGTGATAGGTGCTCTTGCCTCAGCCCTAGAGCCCAGTGACAGGCACTTCCGTCCCGCCCCAGCAACTGGTTATCTCCGCGAAATGTCGGCGGTCCGAATGACAATACCGCCGTCCGGTTCCTGTTGGCCAAGCGCGTACTTGCGATTAGCGAGTGCCTCGATCTCCGCGCGATGCGCCCTGAAGGCCGCATCCGGCCGCAGCGCGTCGTCTTCTGAGAAGTAATCGTCGAGCGCTTCGCGGCTGATGATGCAGCGGACGCGCTTGTCTGCGTCTTCGCCCCAGAAGATCGTCCCGCGCGTGGTGTCGGTGTGATGGTTCCGGTCGGGGAATTGCAGGCCACGGCGCCGGCCTGGCTCGACCAAGGCGTAGCTTGTGCTGCGGCCGCCTCCCGGCGCCTTGGCGAGGATGCCCTGCCTGATGAGATCGTCGATGTCGCGCGAAGCCGTGTCCTGAGAACACTTTGTGAGAATGGCGTATTTTGATGAGGTCAGTTTGCCATCGAAGCCGTCAAACAGCCGATTTAAGATCAGCCGCTGCCGATCATTGAGCTTGGCGGCGGCGTTCTCTTCCCAGAACTTCGCCTTCGCGAGGACCGACCCGAGTGTCATTTCGGCGCGGTCAAATGTTCGATCAAGGCAGCCGAGAAACCAATTGAGCCAAGCGGAGATGTCTAGGTCGCCCTTTTGGGTGGTTTCGAGGATGTCATAGTAGGCGCTGCGCTCGGCCCGTATCTGGGTGGACATGCTGTAAAAGCGCCAGGATGTTTGTTCGGACCGGGCCAGCGCCATATCGGCGATCGCGCGCGCGATACGGCCGTTCCCATCATCGAAGGGATGGATCGTGACGAACCACAGGTGAGCAAGGGCGGCATCGATCACGGGGTCGACCCGGTCCTTGCCGTTGAACCACTCGAGGAAGCGGCGCATCTCGCCGCTGAGTTGCTTGGCCGCCGGCGCTTCGTAGTGGACGCGCTCCTGGCCGACATAGCCCGAGGTGACTTGCATCGGGCCGTCCATATCGCTGCGCCAGCGGCCGACCTCGATTTTATTCATGCCGCTGCGCCCCGTAGGGAAAAGCGAGGCATGCCAGCCGAACAAGCGCTCTTCAGTGAGGGGCAGATCGAATTTCTGAGTGGCGTCGAGCATCATGTCGACGACACCCTCAACGCTGCGATCAACGGCCGCGAGCCGGCCGTCCGCCATGCCGAAGCGGCGAGCGATCGAAGAGCGGACTTGGGCGCGATCAAGCGCCTCACCCTCGATTTCGCTCGACTTGATGACCTCATCCGTGAGCGATGGAAGGATCGCCTCGGCGCGCAGTTTGAAGCCGAGTCCTTCCATACGCCCAATCAAACGACCTTGATGGTGGCGGACAGCGGCCAGCTTCGGTCCTAGCGAATCGTCGCTCCACCGGAACTTGGGCCAGTCCTTCAATTCATGGATATAGTTCGGCATTCTCCGCATCTCCTGCGGATATTATTTGCCGCAACCCCCGCAGAAAGCAAATAAATTCTCCGCTTTTCCTGCGGAGAATAGCGTCACGAATCTCCGCAATGGCATGGCGAGCGCCTACCCCTAGGCGGATCTTTCCAAAGTCAACTCAGAGAGCCCCGCCTTGCCCCATCCGCCGCACCCCTGTAACCAATCCCCATGACTTCGCCGCTCATCGCGCCTTCCATTCTGTCGGCGGACTTTGCTCGTCTGGGCGAAGAGGCGCGCGCCGTTCAAGCCGCGGGGGCGGACTGGTTGCATGTGGATGTGATGGACGGGCATTTTGTGCCCAATATCACCATCGGGCCGGACGTGGTGAGGGCGATCCGCCCGCACGTGTCCATTCCCATGGACGTGCATCTGATGATCACGCCTGCCGACCCGTTCCTGGAGGCGTTCCGCGAGGCCGGGGCCGATATCCTGTCGGTGCACCCGGAAGCCGGGCCGCACCTCAACCGCACGGTCAAGCGCATCCGCCAATTGGGGGCCAAGGCGGGGGTGGTGTTCAACCCGTCCACCGACATCGACGTCATCCGCTATATGATGGACGATATCGATCTGGTGCTGGTCATGTCGGTCAATCCCGGCTTTGGCGGCCAGAGCTTCATGACCTCCCAGCTGAAGAAGATCGAGGCCCTGCGCGCCCTGATCGACGCCTGCGGCAAGGATATCGTGCTGGAGGTCGACGGCGGGGTGAACGCCGAGACCGCGCGCCTGTGCGTTTCGGCCGGCGCCACGGCCCTGGTGGCCGGTAACGCGGTGTTTAAGGGCGGGCCCGGCGCCTATGCGGCCAATATCAGCGCGCTCAGAGCATGAGGCGGTCGAGTTGAACCTTCTCCACCGCTCATCCCGGCGGCCCGAGGGGCGGCGCAAGCTGAAGCAGGGCAGTTGCACATGGGTTCGAGCCGGCGTCTGGAGTTCATCTCCTTCCCTGCGAAGCGGGGAAGGGGGACCACGCAAAGCGTGGTGGAAGGGGCTTCTTTCGGCGGCCCGGCCCGCAGCTTTGCTGCGAGCGTTCTTCGCGGCGATGGCCAAATCTTTGGCCATCGCATGCCATTGCCTATCGGCAATGGCCGCTCATAACCCCCCACCACCGCCTTTCAGGCGGTCCCCCTCCCCCATTCCGCTGCGCTACATAGGGGAGGAGAGACTTCAGCTGTCTGGCGCGTCTGAAGCCCTGGGATGACCGCCCAGACCCCTTGGGACCGCCTGCCGCCGTTGATGTCTCCGGCTACCCGAAGCTGGGCGGCGGCGCTCAGCCGGCTGACGGCCCGGCAATTGCGCGAGGAGTGGTTCGGCTCGCCGCCCCATCTGTGGTCGATTTCACGGCCCAGGCCCGAGGGCCAGGCCGCCGCGCCGCGCGATTTTCGGCCGGCCGATATTGAGCGGGGCCGCGCCGTGCTATCGGGCCTGTTCGCCTTTGATGGACTGGACCTTTCGGTGGGGCCGGGAGGCGATCCGTGGAACCGGTCGGCGCCCTCGCGGGCCTTTGCCGCCGAACTGCACCGGATGGATTGGCTGCGCGACCTGATGGCCTCGGGCGAGGCGGGGCCGCGCTCGGCCCTGGCGCTGTATAAGGGCTGGCAGAGCGTATTCGGGGTGTGGAACAGCTTTTCGTGGGCGCCCATCGCCTTGTCGCGGCGGGTGTTCAACCTGGCCTGTCATGTCAAACGCCTGGCGGCCCTGGGTCCGCCCGAGGAGGCGGACGCCCTGCTGCTCAGCCTGGCGCGTCAGGCGCGGCATCTGCTGTTGCTGCACGACGGGCCGCGCTGGGCCGCCGAGCGGGCGGTCAGCGCCGCCGTAGCCGGATCAGTCCTGGCCGGGCGCGGCGGGGACGCCATCATGGGCAAGGCGCTGGCGCGGCTGGAGCCGGCGCTGAAGGCCTCGGTGCTGGCCGACGGCGGCCACGCCTCGCGCTCGCCCGAAGCGGGGATGGAGCTGTTGCTCGATCTGTTGACCCTGGATGACGCCCTGCTTCAGCTCGGCCGCCCGCCCCCGCCCGAACTGACCCGCGCCATTGACCGGCTGGGCGCGGGCCTGCGCTTTTTCACCCTGTCTGACGGCCGCCTGGCCAGCTTTCAGGGTGGCGAGCAAAGCCGCGCCGACCGGGTGATTGCGGCGGCCTCCTTTGGCGACGCCGAGGACCTGGGCGCCTTGTCCGCGCCCCCATCGCCCAGCGCGCCCCACGCCGGCTATGAAAAGCTGCTCGGCCGGCGCCTTCAGGTGATCGTCGACGCCGCCCCGCCCGCGCGCGGCGCCTGGAGCCCCACCGCCTGCGCCCAGCCCTTGGCCCTGGAAATTCTCGCCGGCGGCGACCGCTTGGTTACCGGAGCCGGCTGGTCGCCCCGGGCGGAGGGGCAACAGGGCCTGAGACTGACCCCCGCCGCCTCGACCCTGACCCTGGCGGAGGCCTCAGCCGGGGCGCCCATCGGCGGGCTGCGCGCGCGCATGCTGGGCTATCGGCTGGAAGGCGGGCCGTCGGTGGTTGAATTGCGCCGCCACGACACGGAGACGGGCGGCTGGCTTGAGCTGTCGCATGACGGCTGGGCGCCGGTGTTCGGCCTGATCCACGAGCGGCGGCTATTTTTAGACACCGCGGGCGACGAGCTGCGCGGAGAGGACCGTCTGCGCGCCCAGCGCGAGGACGGAACCGGCGGTCGCCTGATCGCCCAGTTCGCCGTGCGCTTTCACCTGCAGCCCGGCGTTCGCGCCGAGGTGGCCGAGGACCAGCGCAGCGTCCTGTTGACGGGCCCGTCGGGCCAAGGCTGGCGCCTGCGCAGCGACGCTTCGGAAATGACGCTGGAGCCCTCCATGCACCTGGCCGGCGGCCGCCCCCGCCGCACCAGCCAAATCGTCCTGCGCAGCCTGATCCGTTCTGACCGGACAGGGCGTATTCGCTGGAAGGTTTCGGCGGAGGAGGAGTCTTGAACCCCGAAGCTCACAAAGATAGGCGATAGCGCTTTGTGTCCTTGCTGCTCTTCATGGTTAAACCCACCTGTTTGACACCCTGCAACCGGAAGCCGACGTGACATGACCTCCGCCCCCGCCATCCTCGTCGCCGGCGGCGCCGGTTATATCGGCGCCCAGACCTGCAAGGCCCTGAAGGCGGCGGGGTTCCTGCCGGTGACGCTGGACAATCTGTCCACCGGCTACGCTCCTGCGGTCAAATGGGGGCCGCTGGAGCGGGGTGATCTGCGCGACCGCGATCTGGTCCAGGGGCTGGTGGCCAAATACGACATCAAGGCCGCCCTGCATTTCGCCGCTTACAGCCTGGTGGGCGAAAGCGTGCGCGACCCGGCCAAGTACTATGACAACAACGTGGGCGCCGCGACCGCCTTCGCCGACGCCCTGATCGGGGCCGGGGTCAAGGCTCTGGTCTTCTCATCGACAGCTGCGGTCTATGGCACGCCCTCGGTCTCGCCCATCCCCGAAAGCCACCCCACCGTTCCGATCAATCCCTATGGCGCCTCAAAGCTGGCCTTTGAGGGCGCCTTGCGTTGGCTGGGCGAGGCCCATCCCTTTGCCTGGACCGCCCTGCGCTATTTCAACGCCGCCGGGGCCGACCCGGACGGGGAGGTCGGCGAAAGCCACGACCCGGAAACCCACCTGATCCCCCTGCTGTGCCAGGCTACCCTGGGCAAGGGTCCGCCCCTGACCGTGTTCGGCCAGGACTATGACACCCCCGACGGCACGCCGATCCGCGACTACATCCATGTGGTCGACCTGGCCCGCGCCCACGTCCTGGCCATCGACAGACTGCTGGATGGCGGGCGCAGCGGGGTGTTCAACGTCGGCACGGGCGAGGGCTGCACAGTGATGCAGATTCTTGACGCCGCCGAACGGGTGCTGGGCAAGAAGGTCCCCTATACGGTCGGACCGCGCCGAGCGGGCGATCCGCCCTCCCTGGTCGCCGATTCCTCACGCCTGAAAGCCGCCTTCGGCTGGAAACCCCACCGCTCGGACCTGGATTCCATCATCGCCGACGCCGCGAGGTGGCAGAGGGAGCGGACGTACTAGGGCCTGTTGAGAATTGGGATTCACGGCGTTGTCTTGATGTGATTCAAGCTTCGGATGGATCGCTTTATTTTGACGGACGCCCAGTGGGCGAAGATGGAACCGCACTGTCTGGGCAAGGTGACGGACCCTGGGCG
>CAYVHP010000065.1:0-18296 GCA_964451265.1 uncultured Caulobacteraceae bacterium
GAACGCCGCCTTGGGCGGGCGCCAGGATGAAGGCGCCGTTCTCGATGGCCCGGGCGCGCAGCAGCACCTCCCAGTGCGCCTCGCCGGTGGGGCGGGTGAAGGCTGCGGGCACAGCGATGATCTGGGCGCCCGCCTTGGCCAGGGCGCGGTAAAGCTGGGGAAAGCGCATATCATAGCAGACCGTCAGACCCAGCAGGCCCCAAGGGGTTTGCGCCAACCGCGCCTCGCCGCCCGGCTCATAGAGCGAGGACTCGCGATATCGGTCGCCGTTGGGCAGATCCACGTCAAACATGTGCACCTTGTCGTAGGTCTGAACCACAGCGCCGTCAGCATCGATCAGGACGGCGCGATTAGCCGCCTTGTCCGGGCCGGTCGAGACCAGGGCCGAGCCGATCAGAATCCAGACCCGGAGGTCCTTGGCCAGGATGCGCACGCCCTGCACGAACGGATCGTCCTCCAGCGGGCGCAGGGCGGCCTGCATCTTGGGCCGGTCCCGTTGCAATAGGTTGGAGCCCTCTGGGGTGAGGATCAATTGCGCGCCGGCCTTGGCCGCCTGACGGATCAGGGGCGTGATGTGCTCCAGCGCGGCGGCCTGTGTAGCCGGCGTGCGGGTCTGGATCAGGGCGACGCGCAGATGGCTCATGCGGTCAAAAGCGCATCCAGCTCGCCCCGCCGCTCCAGCGCCATCAGCTCATCGCTGCCGCCGATGTGCTTGCCGTCGATGAAGATCTGCGGGTAGGTCGAGCCTCCTCCGGAGCGCTCGATCATTTCCTTGCGCTTGATCACATCCATGCCCGCGTCGATTTGCTCGAATGCCACGCCCTTTTGGGTCAGCAGCGCCAACGCCCGGGTGCAGTAGCCGCATCCAAGGCGCGTATAGATCGTCACATCAGCCATAAGCCAGAATCTCTGCCACAATCTCTGAAAGAACCTTACGTCCTTCATATAGAGACGTGAGCCGCTTCGCGCACCCTGGCCACCACTGCGACATCGACGGCGCCTGCTCCCGCCTTGAGCAGCGCCTTGGCGCAGGCCTCGGCCGTCGCGCCGGTGGTCATCACATCGTCGATCAGCAGGATGCGGCGGCCGGCGATCTGGGGCTTGGCCCTTTCCGGCACGGTGAAGGCCCCCGCGACGTTGCGCCTGCGCCCTGCGCCCGAGCGCCCGGCCTGGCTTTCGCCTGAGAGGCGCAGCAGGACGCCCGGTCGGTAGGCCAAGCGCAGCCGCCGGGCCAGCGGGCGGGCAATCTCGGCGGCCTGGTTATAGCGGCGGCGGATCAGGCGCAGAGGCGGCATGGGCACGGGCGCGACGAGCTGGGCCTCGGCCAGGAGCTCGGCGGCTGAACGGCTGATCCAGGCGGCGAACAGCTTGGCCAGGTCGGTGCGGTCGGCGTGTTTGAACTGCAGGATAAGGTCGCGTGAGGCCTCGTCGTAAAGGCACGCCGCCCGGGCGCGGGCGAAAGCGCGAGGCTTGGCCTCGCAGGAGGCGCAACGCACGCCGGGACCCATGTCGTAATCGAACGGCGTCCCGCAGCCTTCGCACACCGGCGCCTCCAAAAAGCGGATGCGCGACCAGGCTTCGGCGGGCAGACCGGTCGATCCGGCGCGGCCGCTGCCGTCCAGGGCCTGATGGGGAAACACTAGATCCTGGGCCGTGCGCAGGCTTTCCAGCCACAGACCCTTTGCCAGGGCGGGCGCGGCGCCCCATGACTGAACGGCCGCCGATGGCCAGCCTGTCACTTTCGAAAGCATGAGCCCTCCGCCCCCCCTGTTCGACCGCGCCCTGCACCGCCTGCGCCTGGATCGGGCGGCGGGCCGTTACAGCCAGGCCGACTTTCTGAAGGCGCGCGCCGCCGCCGACGTGGTCGAGCGGCTCGAAGCGATCCTGCGCGACTTTCCCCTGGCCGTCGATCTTGGCGCGCGCAGCGGCCTGTTTGCCGTGGCCCTTGCCCAAAGTCCGGCCAGCGAGCGGGTCGGTCTGCTGATCGAAACCGATTTGTCCGCCGCCATGCTGATGGGCCGCCAGGCGCCGCGCGTGCAAGTCGACGAGGAGCGCCTGCCCTTCGCGGCCGAGAGCCTGGACCTGATCGTCTCGACCCTGGCCCTGCATTGGACCAACGATCTGGTCGGCAGCCTGATCCAGATTCGTCAGGCGCTGAAGCCGGACGGCCTGTTCATCGGCGCCATCGTCGGCGGCTCCAGCCTGACCGAACTGCGCCAATCCCTGCTGGCCGCCGAGGCGGAACTCAGCGACGGGGCGGGCCTGCGCGTCTCGCCCTTCGCCGACGCCCTGGACGCGGCGGGGCTTCTGCAACGCGCGGGCTTCGCCCTGCCGGTGGCCGACGCGGACCGCGTGGTGGTGCGCTACGCCCATCCGCTGAAACTGATCGCGGACCTGAAGGCCATGGGCGAGACCAACGTCCTGGCCGAGCGTTCGCGAAAACCCTTATCGCGCGCCGTGCTGGCCCGCGCCTGCGAAATCTACGCTGAGCGTTTCAGCGACCCCGACGGCCGCGTACGCGCCACCTTCGACCTCGTCATCATGACCGGCTGGGGCCCTCACCCCGACCAGCAACAGCCTCTGCGGCCGGGGTCGGCCAAGATGAGGTTGGCGGATGCGCTGGGGACGAGAGAGATTTCGGCGGGGGAGAAGGGCGGCGGCTGAAACGCCTCTTCCAAAATCATTTCTAATCACTATGATTGATTACGATTTACAGGGATCATTCATGGACACCAAGGTTCTGACCGCCCACGTCCCATTGGCCCTAGCCGACAAGGTCGATCAGATGGCCGCGCGCCTTGAGCGCTCTCGCGGCTGGGTCGTCAAACAGGCCTTGTTGGCCTGGGTCGAACAGGAAGAGGAGCGGCGGCGGCTGACTTTGGAAGCGATCGCCGACGTCGACGCCGGTAGGGTCATCGACCACCAGAGCGTGCTGGCGTGGGCCGACAGCCTCGACAGTGATCACCCCTTACCACCCCCGATCTAATGCGGCTGCAGTGGACGAGTAAGGCTCAGTCCGATCTGGTCCGGCTCTACGAGTTTCTGGCGCCGGTCAATCGATCTGCCGCAGCGCGCGCCGTGCAAGCCCTGGTCGCCGCCCCTGCCCGCTTGGTGCAACAGCCCCGACTGGGCCCACGGCTGGACGAATTCGAAGCATGCGAGGTGCGCCGCATTTTCTTCGGTCAATATGAGATGCTGTACGAGCTGCGGGGCGAGGTGATCTACGTCCTCAGGCTGTGGCACAGCCGGGAAGATCGTTAGAGAAAATCCCGCAGATAGGCCACCAGCGGCGCGTCGGCGGGCGGCATGGGATAGTCGCCCATCTTGTCGGGGCGCACCCAGGCGAGGGCCGGGTGCTCGAGGGCTTTGACGAACCCATCCCAGCGCCGACACAGATAGAGCGGCATCAAAAGGTGGAAGTCCTCATAGGTGTGGGAGGCGAACACGAAGGGGGCCAGGCAGGCCTGTTTGACGTCGATATCCAGCTCTTCCTTCAGCTCGCGGATCAGGGCCGTTTCCGGAGTCTCGCCCGCCTCCACCTTGCCGCCGGGGAATTCCCATAGGCCCGCGAGCTGCTTGCCTTGTGGCCGCTGGCAGATGAGCACGCGGCCGTCGACGTCCACCAGGGCGCATGCGGCGACGAGGAGGAGTTTGCTCGTCGTCATATATCGGCGCTCCTTCCCCCTCGAGGGGGGAAGGGCAGGGATGGGGGTGAGGCCCGCGACGATTGAAGGTCTAGCGCTGGAGGCGGTACCGCCTCACGCGTGAGCCCGGAGCCCTCACCGAGAGCACCCCCATCCCCAGCCCTTCCCCCCTCGAGGGGGAAGGGAGCTGCCGCTTTGATCCTCACGACCGATAATCGCCGTTGATTTCGATGTAGCGCTTGGTCAGGTCGCAGGTCCACACGGTGGCCTGTTTGTGGCCCACGCCGACGTCCACGCCGATCTCCAGTTCGTCGTTTTTCATATAGGCCGACATGGCCGCCTCGTCGTAGCCCTTGGCCACGGCGCCGTCCTTGGCGGCCCACAGATCGCCGAACATCACCGAGAGCCGATCCCGGTCGAGCGGCTCCCCTGCCCGCCCGGCAGCCGCGACGATGCGGCCCCAGTTGGCGTCCTGGCCGGCTATGGCGGTCTTGACCAGGGGCGAGTTGGCGATGGTCAGGGCGATCTTGCGGGCCGAGCCCTTGGACTTGGCGCCGCTGACGGTGATCTTGACGAACTTTGAGGCTCCCTCGCCGTCGCGCACCAACTGCATGGCGAGGTTCAGCAGCACCACTTGCAGCTTGTCGCAAAAGTCGGCCAGGCGCGGATCACTCGCCCGCTCGATGCGCGGCGCGCCCGAGGCGCCCGTCGCAAAGGCCAAAAGGGTGTCGTTGGTTGAGGTGTCGCCGTCCACCGTCACGGCGTTGAAGGTCGTGACCGTCAGACGCGAGATCAGGGTCTGCAGGGCGCCCGGCGCAATGTCGGCGTCGGTGGCCACAAAGGCCAGCATGGTGGCCATGTCCGGCGCGATCATGCCCGAACCCTTGGCCAAGCCGGCGATGTGCACCATCACCCCGTCGATCTTGGCGATGGCGTGGGCGCCCTTGGGGAAGGTGTCGGTGGTCATCATCGCCCGGCCCGCCCGCGCCCAGCCGTCGGGGTCCAGCCTCGCGATCAGGTCGGGCAGTTGGTCGGTGATCTTGGCCGGGTCGAACGGCACGCCGATCACGCCGGTGGAGGCCTGCATCACGCCCTGCGGCTTGCAGCCGATCGCCTTGGCTGTGGCGGCGGCGACCTTGTTGACGGTCTTCACGCCCGCCTTGCCGGTGAAGGCGTTGGCGCAGCCGGCGTTGAGCACCAGGGCGCGCACGTCCTCGCCGTGGGATTCATGCAGGGCCTTGCGGCACCAGTCCACCGGGGCGGAGCCGACCTTGTGCTGGGTGAACACCCCCGCGCAGCTGGTGCCGGGGCGGAAGCGCACGAGCATCAGATCATCGCGCTCATGCTTGTAGAAGCCGGCGCGAAGCGCCGACAGCTCGACCCCGCCGATGGGCGGGATGGCCGGAAAGGACACGGCGAGCGGCGACACCTGAAGGCCGGGCTTGCCGGGGGCGGAAGGCTGCGAAGGCTCGCTCATGACTTGGCCTTGGTCTGGGCTTTGGGGGCCGCCGGCGGAGCGGCGACCGGCGGCGCGTCGGACGCCGGCGTGTCCGAGACGACGGCGGCGTCTGAGGGCGCCGAAGCCGGCTCCTTGCCCGCGTCCTTGGCCGGGGCGATCAGGGTCTGCACCTGGCTATGGGACCGCAGGGTCTCTAGCAGGTCGCGCACCTGATCATAGGTGAGGAACCGCACGATCTGGGGCCGGGCGGATTCCAGGGTGATGGGCTGGGCCGCCCGCCGGTCCTCGACCTTGACCAGAACCCATCCCGCTTCGGTCTGGAACGGTCCGACAATGTCGCCGGGCTTGGCCGCCTTCAGCGCCTGGCCATAGGGGTCGGGCATAACGTCGAGGGTGAAATAGCCCAGATCGCCGCCGTTGAACTTGGTCTCGGAGTCCGAAGACCGTTCTAAGGCTACCGCATCGAAAGAGGCGCCGGACGCCAGCAGCTTCTTGACCGCCTCCGCGTCGCCCTGGCTGGGCAGAACGATCTGCCGGCCGTGGAATTCCTCGTCCTGCTTGGCCGACTTGAGCTGTTCCTCGTAGAGCGTGCGGATGGCGTTATCGTTGACCGCCTTCTCCACCACCGACTCCACCAACATGTCGGACAAGATGCGCTCGCGCGCCGACGCCAGCCGCCGCTGGGCGGCCGGGTCCTTGTCGAGCTTGCGCGTGATGGCTTCGGCCGCCAGCAGCTTTTGGTCGATCACCTCGTCCAAGGTGCGGTGAAACACGTCCGAAGACACATCCAGAGGCTCGCCCTCGCCGATCAGGCCCTGGGCCACGGCCTCACGCACGACGTCGGACTTCCACACCACGCGGCCATTGACCTTGGCCACGGCGACATCGCCGGCCTGCGGCGGCCGCTCGGCGATGACCGGCCGATTGCACGCGACCAGGACCAGGCTCAAAAGACCGAGGGTGGTGGACAGAAGCGCGAGCCGGATCGGCGCCTTGGCGGTGGTCATGATGTCGTCCCTACGCCATGGGCTCTAAGGAGGCGCTGAGCCAACACACCAAAGCCTTGATGGCAAAGGCCATTGCGTTGACAGGCCACCGGTCGGTGCTTAAGTCTCGCGCGCGCGCAAGTCGAGCGGTTTTTCTGACCTTCACGCGCGGCCCCGCTCCTGTGCGGCGCGCTAGCTTCACCTTGAGTTTGGACCCTACATGCTCGGCCTTGCTAAAAAGATTTTCGGTTCGTCCAATGATCGCAGCGTGAAGGCGATGAGGGGGCGGGTGGCGGTCATCAACGCCCTTGAGCCCGCCTATGCTGCGCTGTCGGGCGAAGCGCTGCGCGGCAAGACCGAGGAATTCCGCGCCCAGCTGGCGGCCGGCAAGACCCTCGACGATCTGCTGCCCGAAGCCTTCGCAGCCGTGCGCGAAGCGGCGCGGCGCACCCTGGGCCAACGTCACTACGACGTGCAGCTGGTGGGCGGCATGGTGCTGCACAAGGGCGGAATCGCCGAGATGCGCACCGGCGAAGGCAAGACCTTGGTGGCCACCGCCCCGGTCTATCTGAATGCTCTGGCCGGCAAGGGCGTGCACCTGATCACGGTGAACGACTATCTGGCCACGCGCGACGCCGAATGGATGGGCCAAGTCTACCGATTCCTGGGCATGAGCGTGGGCGTGATCGTCAACGGCCTGTCCCAACCTGAGCGCCAGAAGGCCTACGCCAGCGACATCACCTACGGCACCAACAATGAGTTCGGCTTCGACTATCTGCGCGACAACCTGGTCTATGACGCCCGTGAGATGGTCCAGCGCGGCCACCCCTTCGCGGTGGTCGACGAGGTGGACTCGATCCTGATCGACGAAGCGCGCACGCCGCTGATCATCTCGGGCCCCACCGAAGACCGTTCGGATTTCTACCGGACCATAGACGGCGTGGTCCGGCAGCTGATCGCCGACGGCGCGGACAACTACGACCTCGATGAAAAGCAGCGCCAGGTGATGCTGAGCGAAGTCGGTTCAGAACGGGTGGAGGAAATCCTGGAGGCGGGCGGGCATCTGGCCGTGGATTCGGCGGGCCTGTACGACCCGGCCAACATCTCCGTGGTGCACCACATCAATCAGGCGCTGCGGGCCAACACCCTTTACCAGCGTGACAAGGACTACATCATCCGCGCCGGCGAGATCATGCTGATCGACGAGTTCACCGGGCGCATGATGACCGGGCGACGACTGTCTGAAGGCCTGCACCAGGCCATTGAGGCCAAGGAGGGCGTGGAGATTCAGCCCGAGAACCAGACCCTGGCCTCGGTCACCATCCAGAACTACTTCCGCCTCTATTCCAAGCTGTCCGGCATGACCGGCACGGCCTCCACCGAGGCCCAGGAATTCCTCGACATCTATAAGATGGACGTGGTCGAGATCCCGACCAACCGCCCGATCTGCCGCATCGACGACGACGACGAGGTCTATCGCACCGCCGCCGAGAAGAACCAGGCGATCATCACCCAGATCGAAGACTGCTATCGGCGCGGTCAGCCGATCCTGGTGGGCACGGTGTCCATCGAAAAGTCCGAACAGCTGTCGGAGCTGCTCAAGGCGCACAAGCTGGAGATCGACGGCAAAAAGCTCACCGGCATCCCCCACCAGGTGCTCAACGCCCGCTATCACGAGCAGGAAGCCGGAATCGTGGCCGACGCCGGGGTGCCGGGCTCAGTGACCATCGCCACCAATATGGCCGGCCGCGGCACCGATATCCAGCTGGGCGGCAACGTGGACATGCGCGTGCTGGCTTGGCGGCAGGAACAACGCGGCCTTGGCGTGGAGGTCACCCCCGAGATGGCTGCCGCGCGCCAGAAGGAGCTGGAGACCGAGATCGCGGACGCCAAGGCCAAGGCCCTGGCCGCCGGCGGGCTGTTCGTGTTGGGCACCGAGCGGCACGAAAGCCGCCGGATCGACAACCAGCTACGCGGCCGCACCGGCCGGCAAGGCGACCCGGGGCATTCAAAGTTCTTTCTGTCCTGCGAGGACGACCTGCTGCGCATCTTCGCCGGCGAGCGCCTGGATTCCATCATGCGCACCTTCGGCGTCGCCGAGGGCGAGGCCATAACCCACAAGTGGCTCAACTCGGCCATCGCTACCGCCCAGCGCAAGGTCGAGCAGCGCAACTACGAAATCCGTAAGAACCTGCTCAAGTACGACGACGTTGTGAACGACCAGCGCAAGGCGGTATTTGAGCAGCGTCAGGAGTTCATGGAAGCGACCGATCTTTCGCAGATTGTCACCGAAATGCGTCGCGACACGGTGATCGACCTGGTTGATCGCCACCTGCCGCCCAAGGCCTATGTCGAGCAGTGGGACATCGCGGGCCTGGACGAGCGGGTGCGCGCCCTGTTGGGGCTGGAGCTGCCCATGGCCGAATGGGCGCAGGAAGACGGCATCGCCAACGAAGAGTTTGTGCAGCGGATCAACGCTGCCGCCGACGCCCGCGCCGCCGAAAGGATTGCGATCCTCGGCGAAGACTACATGCGGCAGATCGAGAAGACCTTCCTGTTGCAGATGGTCGACATGCAGTGGCGCGAGCACCTGATGCATCTGGACCACCTGCGTAACGTGATCGGCCTGCGCGGTTACGGACAGCGCGACCCGCTGAACGAGTACAAGGTCGAGGCCTTCTCCCTATTCGAAGCCCTGCAGGTGGACCTGCGCCAGAACGTCACGCGCTGGCTGATGACGGTGGAGTTCCAATTCCAGGAACCTGAACCCGCGCCCGTTGTGCCCGGCCAGCTGACGGAAGTTCATCTGGATCCGCTGACGGGGCAGAATGAAATGACCGGAGGCCCGTTGCCCGACGGCTTGTCGGCCGAGCAGCGCCAAGCCCTGCCGGTCAGCGCCCTGCCCGCCGGCTGGGAGCGCACCAGCCGCAATGCGCCGTGCCCCTGCGGCTCAGGCAAGAAGTTCAAGCACTGCCACGGGGCGCTGGTTTAGGCGGCAAGTCAGAAGCTAGCGGTCGTTCCCAGCTGGGCCATCGTCACTGTGACCATGGAGCCTTCCAGCATTTTCGGGTCCTGGAATTCAATGGTGGCGCTGCGTCCACCCTTGGTGAAGACCAGCAGGCTCGTCTTGGAGCGCACAGCGCTTTGCAAGGTCCAGCCCTGCTGCTGGAAGTTTTGCAGGAAGTAGGTGTAGGCGCCGGTCACATCGCGCCCGACATTCAACGTGAGCCGACCGACCCAGGTGTCTCCAGACCCTATGATCAGGGACTGGTCGCTGAGAATCTTGGCCATGGGCGGGATCGGCAAGCTGCCCAGCAAAGCGGCGTCCGACGGCGGCGGGACGGGAGGCGGTGTAGAGACGGGGCCAACCGGTTCGCCAACACCCGCCGGACCCATCGGCTTGGGAACCTGGGCGTGCGCCGCAGCCACATAGCCGCAAACGGCCAGAATGCCCATGACGTGCACGGCGAGTTTCAGCGGTGTCGTCATGGCGAGGCGCCTGTTCCTGTTGCAGCTGCACCCAGTCGCGCCGATCAATGGGCGGCGGGCGAGTCTTGAGGAGACCACGGCTAAATTGATTCCGCCTCGGTGTCAGCTTGACGGCGCGTCACCCGCCGCCGACTCTATGCACGATTGCCCGCCTTCAGTCGTTTGAGCGGCCCGACCAGGCGTTCCAGCCCGCTACGGGCCGGCGTAGGCGCCCCGCTGAAGTCGATCTCGGCGGTCAGGGCTTCGACGGCATGCAGGGGGAAATTGGGATCGTCCAACGCTTTACGGGCCAAGCAGATCAAGTCGGCCGCGCCTTCGCCGAGAATCTGCTCGGCCTGCTCGGGGGTGAGCACCAAGCCCACGGCGGCGGTGGCTATGCCCGCCTGCTGGCGTACGGCTGCGGCGAACGGGACCTGGTAGCCGGGACCCACATGGGACGGCGCGACCGGGACATTTCCGCCTGACGAACAATCGACCAGATCCACGCCGATGGCCTTAAGCTCTCTGGCGAAGGCGATGGTGTCCTCCAAGGTCCAGCCGCCCTCGACATAGTCGGACGTGGAGACACGCACGAACAATGGGCGTTGTTCAGGCCATACCGCCCGTATGGTCTGCACTACCTCCAATGGAAAGCGCATGCGGCCCGCCAAATCGCCGCCATAGGCGTCGGTCCGATGGTTGGATAAGGGCGAAAGGAATTCGTGCAGCAGATAGCCGTGGGCGGCGTGCACCTCCACGACGTCAAAGCCGCAGTCCAAGGATCGTTTGGTTGCTTCCCGGAAGGCCACGATGACCTCGGCCATGTCCGCTGTGCTCATGGCCTTGGGCGTATGCCAGCCATCCGTGAAGGCGATAGCGCTGGGCGCCAGGGTCTCCCAGGGCGACTCGCCCGTCGCAGCGTCCGCCTCAGTCAAGGGCCCGCCGCCCTCCCATGGGCGTTTGGTCGAGCCCTTGCGCCCGGCATGGGCCAGCTGAATGCCTGCGGCCGAGCCGTTCGCCTTCAGGAAGTCTGCGATTCCCGCCAGAGCTCGGGCTTGCTCGTCGTTCCACAGTCCCATATCGCCGTAACTGATCCGGCCGCGCGCTTCCACCCCGGTCGCCTCGACCATGACCAGACCGACGCCGCCCAGAGCAAAACGCCCCAGATGAACCAGATGCCAATCGAGGGCCACCCCGTCCATGGCGCTGTACTGGCACATGGGCGAGACCACCAGCCGGTTGCGCAGGGTCAGGCCCTTGAGCGTGAGAGGCTGCAGCAACAGAGGATTTGACACGGCGCGCCTCCGACTTGGACAGGTCTGACAGATAGGCGTCGCGGTGTAGGGTTGGTAGGCCGGCTGGGAATCGAACCCAGGACCATTCGATTAAAAGTCGAATGCTCTACCGCTGAGCTACCGGCCCCTCTTTGCCAACAGGGTACGGCAAAGCGCGCGGACCATATGCGGCCCCCCTGGACCGGACAAGCCGTAAAGGTGACAGTGCAGCCAAATACCGCCCAGAAGGGTTATCGGTTCATGCGCGTTTCGCTTACGATCATCCTGCTGGCGCTCAGCGCTTGCGCAGGTCAGCCGTTCAAGGCCCTGCGCGACGTCACCGGCCACAAGCCTGCTGCTCACCAGTACCCCGCCCCGCCGGTCACGCCGTCGAGCGTGAGCAATTAAGCGTCTTCGTCCAATCCTGCGTGGAACGCCTTGCGGAACGCCTCAAAACAGCCTTCGGCGATTGCGGCGCGCATGCCGGCCATGAGGTTCTGGAAGAAGGCCAGGTTGTGCCAGGACAACAGCACCTGGCCGAGGATTTCCTCGGACTTCACCAAATGGTGCAGATAGGCCTTGGCGTAATCCCGGCTGGCCGGGCAATCGCTGGAGGGGTCGAGCGGCTGATCGTCCTCGGCGAAGCGCGCGTTTTTCAGGTTGAAGGACCCGGACCAACTCCAGGCCTGCCCGTGGCGGCCCGAGCGGGTGGGCAACACACAGTCGAACATGTCCACGCCGCGCGCCACCGCCTCGACCAGGTCCACCGGCTTGCCCACGCCCATCAGATAGCGCGGCCGGTCCGCCGGCAACATGCCGGGCGCGTACTCCAGCACATCGCACATGGCCTGATGGCCTTCGCCCACAGCCAGTCCGCCGATGGCGTAGCCGTCAAAACCGATCTCGATCAGCCGGTCGGCGGATTCGCGCCGCAAGGCTTGAAAGGTTGAGCCCTGCTGGATGCCGAACAGGGCCTGGCCTTCGCGCGCGCCGAAAGCCGCCTTGCAACGCGCCGCCCACCGCGCCGACAACGCCATGGCGTCACGAGCGCGGGGCTCCTCTGCGGGCCAGGACACGCACTCGTCCAGTTGCATGACGATATCGGCCCCGAGCAGGTCGGCCTGTATCTTGATCGACCGTTCCGGGCTCAAGGCATGGCGCGATCCGTCAATGTGGCTCTGGAAGGTCACGCCGTCTTCGGCGACCTTGGCGATCTTAGCCAAGGACATCACCTGAAAGCCGCCGGAATCGGTCAGGATCGGCCGATCCCAGCGCATGAAGCTGTGCAGACCGCCCAGACGCGCCACCCGCTCAGCGCCCGGCCTAAGCATCAAGTGATAGGTGTTGCCCAGCAGGATATCTGCGCCCGTCGCGCGCACCTGATCCACTGTCAGGGCCTTGACCGTGCCCGCCGTGCCCACGGGCATGAAGGCCGGGGTGCGGATCTCTCCACGCGGCGTAGCAATGACCCCGGTGCGGGCGGCGCCATCCACGGCGTCGATCTTGAAAGGAAAAGCGACCATCAGGCCGCGCGCCATAGCAGGGAGCTGTCGCCGTAGGAATAGAAGCGATAGCCGGCGGCGATGGCATGGGCGTAGGCCCGGTGCATGATGTCTTGGCCTGCGAAGGCGCAGACCAGCATGAACAGGGTCGATTTGGGCAGGTGAAAATTGGTCATCAGGCCGTCGGCCACGCGGAAGCTGTAACCCGGCGTGATGAAGATGTCCGTGTCGGCGGCGAACGGGTGAACCCGCCCAGCGCCGTCCGCAGCGCTCTCGATCAGGCGCAGAGACGTGGTGCCCACGCAGATCACCCGCCCCCCCGCCGCGCGCGTCGCGTTCACCGCCTGCGCGGCGTCTGGCGACACCTCGCCGTTTTCGGCGTGCATGCGGTGCTCGGACAGGTCTTCGGTCTTGACCGGCAGGAAGGTGCCCGCCCCCACGTGCAGGGTGACGAAGGCGAAATCCACGCCCTTGGCCTTCAGGGCCTCAAGCAGTTTCGGCGTGAAGTGCAGCCCGGCCGTCGGGGCCGCCACGGAACCATCCAGCCGGGCGTAGACGGTCTGATAGTCGGTGCGGTCGCGTTCATCCTGCGCGCGCTTGGCGGCGATATAGGGCGGCAAGGGCATCGAACCGCGCTCGGCGATGGCTTGGTCGAGGAATGCGCCGGATAGGTCAAATGTCAGGGTCAGCTCGCCGCCCTCACCCTTGGCTTCGATCACAGCGTCCAGTCGCCCCAGGAGGCAGGCGCGATCTTGCCCATCGCCGAACGCGATACGGTCGCCCACGGCCAGCCGACGCCCCGGCTTCATGAAGGCGGTCCATCGGTTGGGCGACAGGCGCTTGTGCAGCGTGGCCTCGACGACGACCTGGGACTCTCCGCGCAGACGCACGCCGCTCAGCCGCGCGGGGATTACCCGCGTGTCGTTGAACAGCAGCAAATCGCCGGGCCGAAGCTGCCCCGGTAGATCACTCACCCGCCGATCTTGCAGGGCCGAGCCCGGCTGGACCACCAGCAGCTTGGCGCTGTCGCGCGGCTCGGCCGGCCGCAGAGCGATGCGGTCGTCGGGCAGCTCAAAATCGAAGTCGGATAGGCGCATAGGCATCCATTGCTCCACCGCTTGCGGGGGAGCTGTCGCGAAGCGACCGAGGGGGCGTAGGTTCTGTGTGCCCCCTCCACCCTTCGGGTCCCCCTCCCCCGCAAAAGCGGTGGAGGATTATCTAGCCCGCGACGTCGGCGGCTACTTTCATGGACACGATCTTGCCCGGTTGGCGCGGCGGCTCGCCCTTGGGCAGGGCGTCGACATGCTCCATGCCTTCGGTCACTTCGCCCCACACCGTATATTGGTTGTCGAGGAAGGTGGCGTCGTCAAAGCAGATGAAGAACTGGCTGTTGGCCGAGTTGGGATTGCTCGAACGCGCCATGGAGCAGACCCCCCGCGTGTGAGCGGCGTCGGAGAATTCTGCGGCCAAATTGGCCTTCTTGGACCCGCCCATGCCCGTGCCGGTCGGATCGCCGCCCTGGGCCATAAAGCCCGGGATTACGCGGTGAAACACCACCCCGTCATAGAAGCCTTCGCGCGCCAGCTCCTTGATACGGGCCACGTGACCGGGAGCCAGATCCGGACGCAAGGCGATGGTCACCGGTCCGTTTTCCAGGGTCATCACTAAGGTGTTCTCGGCATCGGCGGCCATTGGCGCGCTCCTCTAAAAATTGTCGCAGGCCTTTTAGCTGTCGCGGCAGCGCTTGTCTCGCGGTTGAAGCGATTTCGCCTGTTAAGGCAGGACCGGCAGCGTCACATCGCACAAGGTGAAGAACCCGCCGTGCTGGCTTTTGGCGTTCTGAGCCAGGGTTTTGAAGGCGGGACTGGCGGTATCCAGCACCTGGACCTTGGTCTGTTCGGCCGGCGGCAGATCGGCCATGACCCGCACCGATTTCATATGGTCAGGGCGCCGCGGCGGCTCGCCGACAGCCAGACTTTGCGTGACGTCCAGCCCGATGAGAACACGGCCCCATGCGGTGTACTTTTGCTCAAGCTGATCGGCTGGACCCATCATCAGAAAAATCTGCGCATCCGCCGAATTGGGATCATCCGTACGCGCCATGCCGGCCACGCCAGGACACCACAAGCTCCACGCCGACACCCGGGAATCCGCCGTCATGAACATCAGTTCGCTGGACTGAGTGCGAACTGGCAGCGCCTTGATGAAGCCGTCCTCCAGGCCCTTGTTCGCGATCACCGGCGTATAGGCGAGGTCCCCGCCGCGCCGAAAGATGAACTCGGGTTTCAAGTTGGGCATGCCCGACCCGCCCGAACCATCGCCCTTCGGATCGCCGCCTTGGGCCATGAAGCCCGGGACGACCCTGTGAAAGGTCAGGCCATCGTAGAACTTCAGCCGCGCCAGAGTCTTCACCCGTTCGACAGACGCCGGAGCGATTTCCGGGTACATCTCAAGGATCATCCGTCCCTTTTCGGTGTCGATCACCAACAGGTTCTGAGGGTCGACGGTCCGATAGTCTGCGGCTGAGATCGCGGGCGCCTTAGTCGGCTTGGGGGCCGGGCCATGAAATCCCGGGATGGCGAGGGCCAGGGCGGCGATAAGGGGCAGGTGTGTCATGCTGGTTTCTCTACCTGCTTCTTCCCGTCAAGCTAGGCCTTATTGTGGCGCGAACGGGCCGATCTCAGGCCCGACCCACCTTGGCCTTCAGCAGATCCGACACGGCCGGCGTGACGAAACCCGAGATGTCGCCTCCCAGGCGGGCGATCTCCTTGACCAGCCGAGCGGCGATCGCCTGGTGGCGCGGATCGGCCATCAAAAATACGGTTTCGATCTCGCGGTTGAGCTGCTGGTTCATGGCGGTCATCTGAAATTCGTATTCAAAATCGGCCACGGCGCGCAGACCTCGGATGATCACGCCGGCGCCGACCTCCTCGGCAAAGCTCATCAATAAGGTCTCGAACGGACGCACCTCGATTTGGGCGCCCCCGCTGAACGGCGCCACTTCCCGGCGCACCAGATCGACCCGTTCTTCTAGGGAAAACAGCGGGTTCTTGTCGCGATTGATGGCCACGCCGATGACGAGATGATCCACCAGCTTCACGGCGCGGGAGATAATGTCGATATGGCCGTTGGTGATCGGATCGAACGTACCCGGATAAAGCCCGGTTCTGGTCTTCAAGCCCCTGCTCCCCAAAAGCCGCGATCAGTCTGAAGCGGAACCATTATCCGGCGAGTCGTCCTCGTCCGATCCGCCCTCCGACTCGGCCAGGCGCTCGACCGAGACCACGTGCTCATTTTCCGCCGGGCGGAACAGGATCACGCCGCGCGTATTGCGTCCAGCGATACGAATATCATCGACCGGCGCGCGGATGATCTGGCCCTGGTCCGACACCATCATCAGCTCATCGCCGTGCTCCACCGGGAAAGCCGCCACCAGATGGCCGCCGCGTGACATGTCGTGGGCGATCAGACCCTGGCCGCCGCGTCCAGTGCGACGATAGTCATAGGCCGAGGTGCGCTTGCCGAAGCCTTCGGAATCCGCCGTCAGGATGAACTGTTCGGCCGCCTCCAGTTGCGCGATGCGTTCGGAGGTCAGGTCGGTTTCGCCGCCCACCTCCTCCGCCTCATCCGCGCTCGGCGTCTCCGCCTCGTCCAGCGCCTCGCCCTTGGCCTTCCGCAGGGCCGTGGCGTATTTCATGTAGGCGCGCCGTTCCTCAGGGGTGGAATCCACCTTGCTGAGAATGGCCATGGACATGACACGGTCGCCCTCGGCCAGGCGCACGCCGCGCACGCCGGTGGACTCGCGCCCGGCGAACACACGCACTTCGTCCACCGAGAAGCGAATGCAGCGGCCCAAGGCGGTGGTCAGCAGCACATCCTGGTCGGCCGAGCAGATCGACACCCCCACGATGTGGTCGCCCTCGTCCAGCTTCATGGCGATCTTGCCGGCGCGGTTGATGCGCTGGAAATCGCTGAGCTTGTTGCGGCGAACCCCTCCGCTCTGGGTGGCGAACATCAGGTCCTGACGATCCCACACAGCTTCATCTTCGGGGGCCTGTAGAATGGTGGTGATGCTCTCGCCCTGTTCGAGCGGCAACAGGTTGACCAGCGCCTTGCCCCGGGAGTTGGGCAGGCCCACGGGCAGGCGCCAGGCCTTCAGGGTGTAGACCTTGCCTTCGGAGGAGAAGAACAGAATGGGCGCGTGGGTCGAGGCGACGAACACGCGGACCACCGCGTCCTCTTCTTTCGTGGCCATGCCCGACCGGCCTCTGCCGCCGCGCTTCTGCGTGCGGTAGGTGGCCAGAGGCGTGCGCTTGACGTAGCCGCCGTAGGTGACGGTGATGACCATGTCCTCGCGGACGATCAGGTCCTCGTCCTCCATGTCCGCATCGCCGTCCACGATCTGGGTGCGACGGGGAATGGCGAAGGCGGCGCGCACCTCGGTCAGTTCCTGGCGGATGATGTCCAGCACCCTCTGGCGCGACCCCAGGATTTCCAACAGGCCGGCAATGGCGCCGGCGAGGCTGTTGGCTTCCTCAGCGATTTCATCGCGGCCAAGCCCGGTGAGGCGCGACAGGGTCAGGGCCAGGATGGCGCGGGCCTGTTCCTCGGTCAGACGCACCCGATCCTCGCCAACAATCACGGTGCGCGGATCAGCGATGAGAGCGATCAGGGGACGCATGTCCCCGGTGGGCCAATCGCGATCTGACAGGCGCTCGCGCGCCTCGGCCGGGTCTTTGGACGAGCGGATGATGTGGATCACTTCGTCGATATTGGCCACGGCGATGGCCAGGCCCACCAGCACGTGGCCCCGGTCGCGCGCCTTGGTCAGCTCGAACTTGGTGCGGCGGACCACGACCTCTTCTCGCGAGTCCAGGAAGCAGTCGATCAGGGGCCGCAGGCCCATCTGTTCAGGGCGGCCGCGATTGAGGGCCAGCATGTTCACGCCGAAGGAGCTCTGCAGCGGGGTAAAGCGGTAAAGCTGGTTGAGGATCACCTCGCCAGACGCGTCGCGCTTAAGCTCGACCACCACCCGCATGCCGTGACGGTCGCTCTCATCGCGGATATCGGCGATGCCTTCGATGCGCTTTTCACGCACCAGCTCGGCGATGCGTTCGACCAGCGTCGCCTTGTTCACCTGATAGGGAATGGCGACGATGACGATGGCTTCGCGATCCTTGCGGATCTCCTCGACGGTGGCCACGCCGCGCATGATCACCGAGCCGCGTCCGGTCATCAAAGCCTGACGCGCGCCGGAGCGGCCGATGATCTCGCCGCCGGTGGGGAAGTCCGGACCCGGCACGATGTCGAGCAGTTCGTCCAGGCCGATGTCGGGATTATCGACCACGGCCAGGCAGGCGTCGACGATTTCGCCCAGATTGTGCGGCGGGATATTGGTGGCCATCCCCACGGCGATGCCGCCCGCGCCGTTCACCAACAGGTTAGGAATGCGCGAGGGCAACACCATCGGCTCGGATTCCGAGCCGTCGTAGTTCTCTTGGAAGTCGACCGTGCCTTTTTCGATGTCCGCGAGCAGGGCTTCGGCCGCCCGCTCCATCTTGACCTCGGTGTAGCGCATGGCCGCCGGCGGATCGCCGTCCACCGAGCCGAAGTTGCCCTGTCCGTCAATCAGCACCAGCCCCATGGAGAAAGGCTGGGCCATGCGCACCAGGGCGTCATAGACCGACTGGTCTCCGTGCGGGTGGTACTTACCGATGACGTCGCCGACCACGCGGGCGGATTTACGGTAGGAGCCGCCCGCGCCGTAGCCCTGCTCGTGCATGGAATAGAGGATGCGCCGGTGCACGGGCTTCAGGCCGTCGCGCGCGTCCGGCAGGGCGCGCGAGACGATCACGCTCATGGCGTAATCGAGATAAGAGCGTTTCAGCTCAACTTCGATTGCGATGGGAGCAAATCCCCCACCCCGGTCCACGGAGGCCTCGTCCGGGGTCGGTATTTCGCCG
>CAYVHP010000066.1:0-6337 GCA_964451265.1 uncultured Caulobacteraceae bacterium
CCCCGGCCCGGACTTCAATCCGGACCTGCGCAAGGGCGACAACCTCTATACCGACAGCGTGCTGGCCCTGGATGCGGACACCGGCAAGCTGAAGTGGCACTACCAGTTCACGCCCAACGACGGGCACGACTGGGACTCCACCGAGGACATGGTGCTGGCCGATCAGGTGATCGACGGCAAGCCGCGCAAGCTGGTGATCCATGCGGACCGCAACGGCATGTTCTATGTGCTGGACCGCACCAACGGGAAGTTCCTGTTCTCCACGCCCTTCGTGAGGCAGACCTGGAACCTGGGCTTCGACCCCAACGGGCGGCCGATTATCGATCCGAAATTTGTGCCCACGGCTAAAGGCCAGCCCGGCTGGCCCTCGGCGGCCACCAACTTCGAGGCTCCCTCTTACGATAAGGAGAGCGGCCTGCTGTTCGTCACTTATCATGACGCCATCAGCCTGGCGGCGAGCGGCCCGGCCAAGCCGGAGCGCGGCAAGCAATATGTGGGTCGTGGCACCGGCGCCGCGCCGCCCGATCCCCTGGCCAATCAGGGTGTGGAGGCCATCGACACCCATACGGGCAAGGTCGTTTGGCAGTTCCGCACCAACCGGGATTCCGCGTCTTCCGGCGTGCTCGGGACACGCGGCGGGGTGGTGTTCGCCTCCACCGCCGAGGGCCAGTTCCTGGCGCTGGACGCCAAGACGGGCAAGCTGTTGTGGAACTTCCGCACCGGCGTGCCGATCACCGCTTCGCCCATGAACTACGCGGTGGACGGGCAGCAATATGTGGCCGTGGCCGCCGGCAACATGGTCTACAGCTTCGCCCTGCCCAAGACCAAGCCCTGAACCGCGCGCCAGGCCCGCGCCATGGGCGGGCCTGGGGTTGTGGCCTTGGCTCGGCTTCATTAAAGGCTTCACACGCGGGCGCCGCCAGGCGCCGCCGCCGCCACTTAAGGTTTGGGTCGCCACAAGGCTGCAAACCCTCAAAAATCACATCGGGAGATCCCATGCCTGTCACCACCCTTGACCCCAAAACGGCGCTGATCGTGGTCGATCTTCAGAAGGCCATCATGGCGGCCCCGACGATCACCCCGCCGATTGAGATCGCCAAGGTGGCGGCGCAATTGGCCACGGCGTTTCGCAAGCACAAGCTGCCCGTGGTGCTGGTCAACGCCGGCGGTCAGGCCCCCGGCCGCAACGAAATTCCGCCTCCGCCCGCCGGCGCTCCGCCGCGTGCGCCAGACTGGAACCACATCATCCCGGAGATGGACCAACAGCCTTCCGACCACCTGGTGACCAAGAAGACCTGGGGCGCCTTCACTAACACGGACCTGGACGCCTATCTGAAGGCGCAGGGCGTGACCCAGGTGGTGATCTGCGGCATCGCCACCAGCGTCGGGGTGGAGTCCACCGCCCGTTTTGCGCATGAGCTCGGCTACAACGTCACCCTGGCCATCGACGCCATGACCGATCCCAGCGCCTATGCCCATGACAACAGCCTGTCGCGGGTCTTCCCGCGCATCGGCGAGACCGGCAAGACCGCCGACATCATCAGCCTGCTGGACAGCACGCACGGCTGATCCGGGCGGCGCGGTCGGCAGGAAAGGAGTCCGCGATGTCGGATCAAAGCAAACGGGTCGCCCTGGTCATCGGCGGCGGGTCGGGCATGGGCCTAGCGTCCGTCCGCGCCCTGGCGGCGGCGGGGCACATCGTGATCGTCGCCGACCGCGACGGCGAGGCGGCCAAGCGCGCGGCCGACGAGATCAAGGCGGCGGGCGGCGAGGCGATGTCCTATGAGATCGACGGCTCATCGGTCTCACAGCTCAAGACCCTGTTCCTGTTCATCGAGAAGACCTACAGGCGCCTGAACGTCCTGTTCTCCAATATCGGCATGCGGGGTCCCATGGGCCTGGACATGCTGGAGGCCCAGTTCGACGAGGTGATCGACGTCAATGTGAAGAGCCACTTCTTCGCGACCCATTTCGCGGTCCCGATCATGAAGCTCAGCGCGCCTCACGCGTCGATCATCTATATGGCCTCGGCGGGGTCGCTGAAGGCGGGCGGGCGCTGCCCGCTCTACAACATCAGCAAGGCCGCCGTGCCGATGATGGCGCGCAGCGTGGCGCGCGAGCTGGGACCGGCCGGCATTCGGGTCAATGCGATCTGCCCCGGCTCGATTGAGACGAGCTTCCCGCGCTGGTCGACCTTCACGCCTGAGGGCCGCAAGGCCATGATCGATGAGGTCAGCCTGAATATTCCCCTGGGCCGTATCGGCCAGCCCGACGACGTGGCCGGGATGGTCGCCTTTCTAGCGTCGGATCAGTCGATGTTCATCACCGGCGCATCCATCCCCATCGACGGCGGCGACCTAGCCTAAGCCGGCCGCCGCCTTACGAGCGGATTAGGCGGTTTCGACGGCGCGCTGTTGCTCGCGAGCCTTGGTGTAGCGGTTTTCCGGCTCGGGCAGTCCCATGTTGCCTCTAAAGGTTTTGGCTTCGTAGTCGCGTCGGTAGAGGCCCTTGGCCTGCAGACGCGGAACGATCAGCTCGACGAACAGCTCTAGCTGTCCCGGCATGGATTCGAAGAAATTGAACCCGTCGCAGGCATAGGCCTCGAACCAGACCTGCATCGTATCGACGATCTTGTCCGGCCCGCCGACGAAATGGCCGCGCGGTGTGGCGTGGCGCTTAGCCATTTGCCGCAGGGTCAGGCCCTCGTCCTGCGCGGTCTTGACGATGCGCATGGTGTTGCTCTGGTGCCCCGCCATGCCGGCGGCCAGGGCCGCCTCAACGGGGAAGGGCGCGTCCAGGTCATAGACGCTGAAGTCGTGATCGTTGAGCGAGCGGCCCAAGAGTTGGAGCGCGCTTTCGATGGAGACCAGGTCCTGCTGCTGCTTGTACTTGGCCTCGGCCTCAGCGTCGGTGCGGGCGATGATCGGCCGGAAGGTCGGCAGGATCTTCACCTCATCCGCCTTGCGTCCAGCGGCGACGACCCGTCCCTTGACGTCCGCGTAGTAGGCGACGGCGGCCTCCATCGTGGGGGAATTGACGAAGATGGCGTCGGCGCGGCGCGAGGAGAAGTTCTTGCCGTCTTCGGAGGCGCCCGCCTGGAAGATGACCGGACGGCCTTGCGGCGTGCGCTTGATATTGAGCGGACCCTTGACCTTGAAGAACTCGCCTTGGTGATTGAGCGTGTGCAGGCGGTCGGGGTTGATGAACTTGCCGCTCGCCTTGTCGCCGATGATGGCGTCCGCCTCCCAGGAGTCCCACAGCCCTTCGGCGACGTCGAGGTATTCGTCGGCGATCCGGTAGCGCACATCGTGCGGAGGCAGGGCGAGCTTGCCGAAGTTCTCGGCCGTGCCGTCCAGCCACGAGGTCACCACGTTCCAGCCTGCACGCCCGCCGCTGATCTGGTCCAGCGAGGCGAACTGGCGGGCGACGTTGAACGGCTCGCTGTAGGAGACGGTCAGCGTACCCACCAGGCCGATGTGGTCGGTGACGGCGGCCAGGGCCGACAGAAGGGTGACCGGTTCGAACCGGTTCAGGTCGTGTGGGCTTGATTTCTCATTGATCGAGATGCTGTCGGACACGAACAGGAAGTCGATCTTGCCCGCCTCGGCCAGCTGAGCCTGATATTTGTAGAAAGCGAAATCAGTGCTGGCGTCGATCTTCACCTCGGGATGGCGCCACTCCGACCAATTGGTCCCGACTCCGTGCAGGACGAAGCCGAATTTCATCTGTTCGTTACGGGCCATTTCCAGCATCCAAACTGTTTGTTTTCAACGGTAGGCGTCGCGTCAAACGCGTGTCAAGCATCCCTGGGCCCGCTCGCGCAACCCCGTTCAATCTAGCGAATCCCGGGCTCTCCCGCGTTTGATCCAAGGCAAAGCCATGCGGGAATTCGTCGTCTCTACAGCTTGCCCAGCGCCACGTTCTTGCGCAGCAGCCAGATGGAAATGAGCAGCACGACCAGGTGGAAGACGCCTTCCATCAGCAAGGGCGAATTGAAGCCGACCTTGTAGAACAGAAAGCCGCCGGCCAGGTTGATGACGATCAGGGTCGCGGTGCCCAGGAAGGTGAAGACGCCCACTGACGATCCGCGAAATTGAGGTGGCGCTTCCTGGGCGATCAGGGACTGCGACGCAATGGCCTCGGCGCTTTCGGCAAAGCCAATGATCGCCGCGCCGATCATCATCGCTTGGCCGAACACATTGGTGATGAATCCGAAATAGCCGAACGCAAAGGTCATGAAGGCCAAGGACAGCAGCATCAGCAGGGTGCGGTTGACCTTGTCGGTAATCAAGCCGAACAGGGGCGCGCCGATCACCTTGGTGACGAAGCGGATGGAGGCGACGAGGCCGGCGGTCTTAGTAGCCGTGATCGCATCCACCCCGCCGCCGTGTCCGGCATTGACGATCCACAGCGCCAGGAACGATCCGGTGATGACGGTGTCGGTGCGCACCACGCTGCCGATGAACAGCATGACGCCGAAGTTTCTGTTCTTGCCCGCGTAGTCGAGCACCACCTTCAGATTGGAGAACATCTCCTTGAGGCGAGTCAGGGTCCGTCCGGGCTGTGTCGGCGCGCGCTTGGGCTCGTTGAAAAAGGCCGTGGTGGTGATGATGCCGATGAGGGGGAACAAGGCGACCAAGCCGAACGCCAGCACCAGCGACAGATGCGGGGTAAAACCCAGGGCCTTGAACTGGCTGGGCAGCTTGGATGTGAGAAGGACGAACCCTGCGGCGGTGAGCCAAGGCGCCAACAGCACAATGCTGTTGAACTTGCCGCGCGAGCGGTTGTCGGGAATGTCCATGGCGATGGTCGGCGCCCCGGCGTTGTAGCCTGTGAACGAAACGCCCCAGACAAATCTCAACACATAGAGGGCGAACACCACCCCGATGAAGGGATAGGCCAACATGCACAGGGTGAAGCCGGTGAGCGTCAATAGAAGCATCGGCCGCCGACCGTAGATATCAGCCAGGGCGCCGAAGGCCATGATGCACAGCAGGGTGCCGGCCTGCTGAACGGCGCCCAGGGTTCCGACCACAATGCCCTGCTGGTGGGAATCGATATGGAGCTGTTGGGTCAGCACCAAGGGCAGCATCACATTGGCGAACTCGTTCAAGCTCACGCAGATGCAGGTGACGAAAAGGAACGACACGACCTCTTTGATCCCGTAGCCGGGGCTGAGCAGGATCGGGCCTATGCGGGCTTGCGCGGTTGGATGGGCGGGTTTGGTCATGGGGTTCCAGCACTTACTAGGGCAGCGACTTGGCGTAGGTTTCGAACGCTGCATGGTCGAAATCGTTGGCGGCCGCGATGAATTGGTCGGTGACGATGTCCGATGCAGACACCCGCTTGGTGATGACCCCGGCGTCCATCATCAGATTGATATAGGTCTGAATGCCCGCCTCGGTGATCGCGCCGATCCGGTTGCCCTGCGGATTGCCCGCCGGCAGATAGTCCTGCCAGGCGTTGAGCTCGGCGATTTTGCGGGTCAGCTGGGTGTCGCCATAGGGCTTGCCCAGGGCATTGAGGATGGCGCGCGCGGCGGCCTTGGGATTGTAGCGGATCAACAGGTCCGCCTTGACGATGGCCCGAGCGAACCGCTTCACCTGATCGCTCTTGGCGGCCATCACGGCGGGCGACATCGCATAGCCGGAATTGGTCACGTCCTGCAGGGCGGGGTGGCCGAAGATGCGCAGTTTCTGGCCGGCGATGATGTAGGGAATGAACTCGTAATAGGGCAGGGCCGCAGCGTTCACCTTGCCCGACAGCAAGGCGCCCATGGCGTCGTCGTCCTTGCCGATGGTCACCAAGGTGTAGTCCGAAGGCTTCACCCCCGCCACCGTCAGGCCCGACATGGTGGCGCCCATCGCCGTGGCGCCGTCGGAGGAATGCACGCCGATGGTCTTGCCCTTAAAGTCGGCCAGCGACTTGATCGGGCTGCTCTCCAACACCGCATAGACATAGGTGAACTTGGCCGCGCGAGAGAGGAACATCTTCAAGCGGATGCCCTTGTCGTAGTCGGTGACCAGGGGCTCGATGCCGATGGGGCAGATGTCGAACTCACCGGTCGAGCAGGTGGTGCGCGCTTCCACCGAGCCTTTGACCAAGGTCAAGGTGACGAGCAGGTGCTCCTGCTTATAGAAGCCGGCCCCTTCGGCGGTGAGATTAAGGGTATTCATGAGCTCCGGCGTCTGCCCGCCCAGAACCAACTTCAGCGTGTCGTCCGCCCTCGCCGAGCCGTGCGCCAAGGACAGAGCCGCCAGCGCGCCCATGACGGCGCTAAGGACCGAGCGGAAAGACTTCATAGGCATCGCGCGTAGCGTCCTTTGTACGGGGCGGC
>CAYVHP010000067.1:0-11863 GCA_964451265.1 uncultured Caulobacteraceae bacterium
CGCCTTCGCTCCAGCTCTTGGCGGCATTGCCGGCGGCCGCCATTCCAGCCGCGGCGACCCCGCCCAGGCCAGCCGCGACGCCCGCAGCGCCGTGTTCGCCGGAGGTCGCCCGGGCCATCTGGTAGGCCATGACCGCCCCGCCACCCAGCGCGCTTCCTGCCTGGATGGCCCCTTTTCCCGCGTTTGCTGTGCCGCGAACTGCGCCATGGGCGGCCGCTCCGGCCAATGCCGTGGTTCCAACCAGCGCCCCCGTGGTCCCGACGGCGGCGCCAGCACCTAATTGTGGCGCGCCCGACACCAGGCCGGTAGCTATGCCGGGGCCAAAGATGCCCAAGCCGAACAGCGATAGCGAGGCAAGCACCAGCGTCATGGCCTGCTGAAGGCTGACATCCTGCCCTGCCGGAATAGCGGCGGTGAACTGCGAAAAGAACGTCGTGCCGATACCAACGATGACGGCCAGCACCATCACCTTGATGCCCGAAGAAATGACGTTGCCGAGAACACGCTCTGCGAGGAAGGCGGTTTTCCCCCACAGCGCAAATGGCACCAGCACAAAGCCCGCCAGTGTGGTGAGCTTGAATTCGAGAATGGTGATGAAAAGCTGAACCGCCAGTATGAAAAACGACAGAACGACGATGAACCAAGCGCCCACCAAGACCAGAATGGTGACAAGGTGCGTGAATACCGTTGTGAATCCCAACAGCTTGCCCGCCTGTTGCAGCAAGGGGTACGCCGCGGTGAAGCCCGTGCCCGCCAGCTTGCCCGGACGCAGCAAGTCGGCGGCAGCCATGCCACTTCCCGATGCCGTCAATCCCAATTGGGAAAAGGAATTGAAGATGAGCGTCGCCAACATATGGAAATTGTTGATGATGTAGGCAAAGGCGCCGACGTACAGAACCTTCTTGATGAGCCGCGCCAGGACGTTGGCTTCGCCGTCCAATAACCAGAACAGGGCCGCGAGCGTGATGTCGATACCGATCAGGATCGAACTCAGACCCGCAACATCACCGGACAGCAGGCCAAACCCACTGTCGATGTAGGTGATGAAGGTCTGCATGAATTGATCGATGACGTTGAGATTGTTCATCTCCGGGCCTATTGCGGATTGTAGGCGTTGTTGGCGCCTAGAAAGGTCTGAAACTGGGTCTGACCGTCCCGTTCCGCTTCCGCGTTTCGCGCTTGGTCAAGCGCCGTGGCGCGGTATTGCGCCGCCATGAGGCTTTGAATCTGAAGCTGCTGCTTGGTGGAAAGCGCGATGAGCTGGTTGGTCGCCTGCGAAACCGCGAGATTGCCGGTCGCATTCTGGGACGCATTTGTAAGGGTGGTGAGCGTGGCGGTGTCCGCCTGCACATTCTGCACGACCTGCGCCTGCACCTTGAGGGTGTCCTGAAACGCCGACATCGAGTTTTGCCAGCGCTGCTGAGCGTCCGCTGTCAGCGTCGTGGTCCCGGTGCCGGCGGGATAGGATGTGGGGTACGCCTTCGACCATGCCGCCATGGTCGAATTGACGTTGAACGCGATGCCCTGGGCCTGATTCATCAGATTGGTGATCTGGGTCAGCGACGTGACCATGCCGCTCAACTGCGAAACCTCCTTCAAGGGATTGAGGTTGGACGCCATGTTTTGCAGCATCAGGGCTTGGTTCTGCAGCGACTGAATCTGATTGTTGATTTGCTGCAACGCCCGCGATGCTTCGAGCATATTCTGTGCGTAGTTTTGCGGATCGAATACCGTCCACTGCGCCTGGGCAGGCGGAATGATCGCGGTGGTGGCCAAGACGGCGATCAGAAGCGGAGCGAGATAGCGTTTCATTCGGCGGCCTCCAGAAGTTGATCAGATCCCAGAAGAGCGGCGGCCCAATTCAAGCCGCGCGCTGCCAGGAAGCGGCGCGCAAATTGGGATTGGCTTTCAGCCAAGACCCGGTCGATGAGAAGTTGGTCAGCGGGCGAAGACGCGCCGCAGAAGGCAAGCGCAATTGGGCCCAGGCCGAGTTCAAACAGCCGGTTGCCCCGCCGCGATTGCAGATAGTATTGCCGCTTCGGAACAGCGCGTGCGACCAGCTCCACTTGCCGGTCATTCAAACCAAACTGTTCATAAAAGCCCTTGCTCTGGGGCTCGACCGCTCTTTCGTTGGGCAGGAAGATGCGCTGCGGACAACTTTCGATGATGGCCGGCGCAATAGAGGAATTGGCGATATCCGCCAGCGACTGCGTGGCAAACACCACAGCGACGTTTTTCTTGCGCAGAACCTTCAGCCATTCCCGGATGCGAGCCGCAAAGGCGGGGTTATCCAGATAGACCCAAGCCTCATCGAGGATCAGGAGAGTCGGCTTCCCCGTGAAGCGACTTTCGAGCCTGTGGAAGAGATACATCAGGACCGGAAGCACAACGCGCGCCTGGTGCAACAGGCCCTCTGTCTCGAAACACTGCACGTCCGCTAAGGCGAGCTTGTCTTCGGCTGCATCCAGCAGACGCCCAAATGGCCCTTCCAAGGTGTAGCTCTGCAAGGCGGACTTGAGGGCATTCGACTGCAACAGGACCGAAAGGCCCGTAAGCGTGCGCTCCTGAACCGGCGCGCTGGATAGGCTGGTCAAGGCCGACCAGACGATTTCCTTGATTTCAGGCGTTAGGATAACCGCCTCATGCTCCAGCAGAGAGAGAACCCAGTCTGCGGCCCAACTGCGTTCGGAAGCGTTGTCGATATCCCGCAAGGGCTGGAACGCCAGGCCCCCGTCCAAACCCAAGTCGTGGTGGGAACCGCCCATCGCCAGCATCGCGGCCCGTGCGGAATTGCCTTTGTCGAAAATATAGACCTGAGAATCCGGGTAGCGGCGAAATTGCATCGCCATCAAGGCCAGCAGAACTGATTTGCCAGCGCCCGTGGGACCGACAATCAACTGGTGGCCAACATCCCCCACATGGGTAGAAAACCGAAACGGGGTGGAGCCGCTGGTCTCGGCATGAAAGAGCGGCGGCGCGGATAGATGGTCGTTGCGAGCTGGCCCGGCCCATACTGATGACAGCGGCATGAGGTGCGCGAGATTGAGAGTATGGACCAAGGGCTGCCGAACATTGGCGTAGACATGCCCCGGCAGACTGCCCAGCCACGCTTCCACGCTGTTGAGACTTTCGCGGATCGTGGTGAAGCCCAGACCGTTGATGACCCGCTCCACCGCCCGGACCTTTTCATCGACGCGGTGCCGATCGCCGTCTGTCAGGCAAACGCTGGTCGTGAGATATCCAAAGGAGACATGGTCGCCGCCCAGCGCCTGCAGCGCTGCATCGGCGTCCACCATCTTGTTGTCGGCATCGGAATCGAGAAGCTGGACAGGCTCGTTGTGCATCACCTCCCGCAGGAACTGCGAGATGGACTTGCGCTTGTTGAACCACTGCCGGCGAAGATTGGTCAGCGCCTTGTTAGCGCGTGTCTTGTCCAGCGCGATAAAGCGCGTGGTCCAGCGATAGGGAAATTCGAGATGGTTAAGGGCGTCGAGTAATCCCGGCTGGGTCGTGCCGGGAAAACCAAGAATGCTGAGGCAGCGCAAATGCTCGTCCCCCAGCATTGGGTCTAGTCCGCCCCGCAGCGAGGTGTCGGCCAAAAGGCCGTCCAGATAAATCGGTGTTTGGGGCGGCTGGATGATGTGCCGCTTCGTGGAAATGGTGCCATGTAGATAAGTCAGCGTCTCGGCATCGTCTAACGGCGCGATTTCGGCTAATACCTGGCCCAGCAGATCGTGCGCCCGGTCAGTCTCGGCCCGGAAGGCTGCCAGTTCATAGCGCCAGTCTCGCTTGCTCTTGTCGTCCGGAGTCTCGATGAGGACGCGCTCGGCACTGGCGACATTGTCCACCGGCGGCATGAACAGCAAAGTCAGATAGTAAGCCGTCTCGAAATGCGGGCGCGTCGCCCGTTTCCCTGCGTCCGCCACGGCGCCGCCACTTTCAAATTGGGCACGACGTTCCTCGTCCACCAGCCAGGTAGCATCGTCCGGAAAGTCGGACACGGGATATCCAGGCGCCCGAAACCGCTCCGCCTCAAAGAATGTCGCCCATCCCGAGCCGAACCGCCGCATCACGTTGTTGACGCGGGCGCAGGCCGCGACCAATTCCGATTGCGTCGCGCTTTCCAGGTCCGGACCACGAAACCGGAAGCTGCGCTGGAAGCTGCCATCCTTATTCAGGATGACACCCGGCGCCACCAAGGCCGCCCACGGCAGGTGGTCGGTCAGTCGGTCCGCCTTCTGGCGATATTCTCCAAGGTTCAGCATTTCAGATAGCTCCTCTGGCGCAGATGGCGCAGCAGCACTTCGACAAAGGCGGGATCGCGCTTCGCGGCGAAGACCGCGAGCGAGTGGCCCAGCACCCACAGGATCAGCCCGGCCACCCACAATTGCAGGCCAAGTCCCAACGCCGCGGCAATCGTCCCGTTCACGACAGCCACGGCGCGCGGCGCACCCCCCCAAAGGACAGGCTCAGTGAGCGAACGGTAGAGTGGGACTTCAAAGCCTTCGATCATGGCAGCAGCGCGCCGCCGCCGAACGAGAAGAAGGTCAGGAAGAAGCTGGAGGCCGCGAAGGCGATGGAGAGGCCGAACACGATCTGGATCATCTTGCGAAATCCGCCCGCGGTTTCGCCGAATGCCCAGGTCAGGCCCGTTACAATGATGACGATGACGGCCACGATTTTGGCGACCGGCCCTTGCACCGAGTCTAAAATCTGCTGGAGCGGTTGCTCCCAGGGCATATTGGTGCCGGCCGCATACGCGGCGCTCATGAAGCTGAGATAGAGGATGCCGATACCGAAAGGCAGTCGTGTGCGCATGAAATTCTCCTTCAGAGGGCCAAAGCCATTGGTGATGGATGTGGGTCAGCTTGTAGTTTCCGTCAGGGTCGAGTCCGTTGAGCTGGGTGATCGTCTCAATGCGCCGCGCGATGCCGCGTCCGCTGATAAAGACAATCGTGTCGATGGCTTCCGCGATCAGCCGACGCGGCACCGTCGTCACCACCTCCTGGATCAACTGTTCCAATCGGTAGAGCGCGCTTTCCGCGGAATTGGCGTGAACCGTCGCGATGCCGCCGGGGTGGCCGGTATTCCAAGCCTTGAGCATGTCGAGGGCTTCCGGCCCGCGCACTTCGCCGACAATGATCCGGTCGGGCCGCAAGCGAAGGGTTGAGCGCACCAGGTCTGCAAGGTTCACAACGCCCGGTTTGGTTCGCAAAGCGACGCAATCTGGCGCGGTGCATTGCAATTCGCGCGTGTCTTCAATCAAGATGACGCGCTCGTCCTGCTGGGCAACTTCTGCCAATAGCGCGTTTGCCAGTGTCGTTTTGCCGGAACTGGTCCCACCGGCCACCAAGATATTCTTGCGGTCGATGACCGCTTTCTTCAGGGCCGCTGCTTGCGCATCGGTCATGATCCGGTCTGAAACATAGTCGCCGAGGCCGTAGATACGGCGGGCGGGCTTTCGGATCGAAAAGCATGGGGCGGTGGAGACAGGCGGCAGCAAACCTTCGAAGCGCTCGCCGGCTTCGCCTTCGCTCCTGTGCGGCAGTTCGGCACTTACGATAGGGTTGTTGGCATGTGCCTCCAAGCGCATGTGGCTGGCGACCAAGCGGATGACCCGCTCCACCTCGCCCGGCGTCAGGCTTACGTCGGTCTGCGTGCGCCCTTCGCCCAGCCGGTCCAGTCGGAGTACGCCGTCGGGATTGACCATCACCTCCACCACAAGCGGGTCGGCTAGCGCTTGCGCGATCGCCGGTCCCATCGCCGTCCGCAGCATGGCGGCGCGGCGGTCACGGCTTTCGTCGGGTTCGTGCGGCCTGGTCATTCGGCGGCCTCCAACGCGGCGGTTGGGGGTTTGGGCTGGCGTCCGGTCGCGAGCTGACGGCCCACGGTCTCGATGAACGATTGGTATCGTGCCTCGGCTTGCGCGCGCCGGGACGCCAGTTCCGATTCTGGTGGCGCAGCAGTCACCAGAAAATGGTGGCGGACAAACTCCGCCAGAGTTTGCACAACGATGCGCTGATCGCGTTCCAAGCGGTCCAGTTGACCACTGAGGCGGTTCATCCGCGTTTGCAACAGATCGTCGAGAACCCCGGCGCCTTCCTTGTCCAAATAGCTGCGCAACGCCGCCGAAATTATGCCCGCTTTGCTCATGCCCGGCTTGGCTGCCAGCGCCAGGAGGCGGCGCGTCAAATCCTCGTCCAAATGCAGATTATGGCGGGGTTTGGTGCTGGGCATGGTCAAAAGGCCGGGAGGATGTCGTTGTGGTGGGGATGGTGGTCGCCTTCGTTCATGGCGTGGGCGCGGACCCCTGCGGCCTGGCGCAGCCGCGACAGGGCGTCGTCGGCGGCAACTTCATCGTCGGGATCATGTTCCGGTGACGATTCTTGCGCCGGACGGGTAACTTCGGCTTCATCGCCGGGCATGCGCTCCTGGCTGCGTCCGCCTTCATCCACTTCTTCGTGCCCTGTCTCATCGGCTGACAAGTCGAGATGGGGTCCGCGAACCTGGCTGCCCCAATCGTTGGGACGGCGAGGCGGACAGTCGGGATAGCGGGTGCCATCTCCCAGGCCGGGAACCGGCATCACCCGGCGAATGAAATTGGCGTCCTCGTAGTATTTGAGTTTCTTCGCGCGAATGGGCGGCAGACTGGAGACAAGGACGAGTTCGTCCTGCGGCGGCAGTTGCATCACTTCGCCCGGCGTGAGCAGCGCGCGGGCTGTCTCCTGCTTGGAGACCATGACGTGGCTCAGCCATGGGGCGAGACGGTGGCCGGCATAGTTGCGCTGGGCGCGTAGCTCCGTGGCGGTGCCCAGCGCGTCGGATATGCGCTTGGCGGTCCGTTCGTCGTTGGAGGAAAACGCGACCCGGACATGGCAGTTGTCCAGGATGGCGTTGTTCTCGCCGTAAGCTTTGGAAATCTGATTGAGGGATTGGGCGATCAAATAGGCCCGGATACCGTAGCCCGCCATGAAGGCCAGCGCGGTCTCGAAAAAGTCCAGCCGACCGAGCGCCGGGAACTCGTCCAGCATCAGCAGCAGTTTGTGTTTGCGGCTCTTGGACGGGTCGCCTTCCAAACGCTCGGTCAGGCAGCGGCCAATCTGATTGAGGATCAGCCGTACCAGCGGCTTTGTGCGGGAAATGTCCGAAGGAGGAATGACAAGGTAGAGCGACACAGGCCGGGCCGCATCCACCAGATCGGCTATCCGCCAATCGCAGCCGGAAGTCGCGGCCGCCACGGTGGGATCGCGGTACAGACCCAGGAAGGACATGGCGGTGGAAAGAACGCCGGACCTTTCATTCTCCGATTTGTTGAGAACCTCACGTGCGGCCGACGCCACAACAGGATGCACGATGGGCTGGCCGTCGCTGCCCAGATGGTTGGTCGCCATCATGTGGCGGAGCGTGGCCTCAAAGGACCGCAGCGGGTCGGACATGAAGCTCGCCACCCGCGCAAGCGTCTTGTCCTCTTCGGCGTACAGGACGTGGAGGATCACGCCGACCAGAAGCGAATGGCTGGTCTTCTCCCAATGGTTTCGGCGTTCCAGGGCGCCTTCCGGGTCCACCAGAATATCCGCGATGTTTTGCACGTCTCGGACTTCGTGCGGTCCCTTGCGGACTTCGAGCAGTGGATTGTAACGGGCGCTGCGGGGGTCAGTCGGATTGAACAAGAGGCAATGGGAGAACTGCGCCCGCCAGCCTGCGGTCAGTTGCCAATTCTCGCCCTTGATATCGTGAATGACGACGCTGTTCGTCCAGGCTAGCAGGGTGGGCACCACAAGGCCCACGCCTTTGCCGGAGCGCGTCGGGGCGAATGCCATGACATGCTCCGGGCCATTGTGGCGCAAATAATTTCGCTCAAACCGACCGAGGAAAACACCGGACGCATCGAACAGACCGGCTTCTGCAATGTCGCGGTCGGTTGCCCAGCGGGATGAACCATAGGTCGTTACGTGCTTGGACTGACGGGCGCGCCACAGTGATCCGGCGATAGCCACACCGCATCCGGCCACGCCACCCAGCGCCGCGATGCCACCCGCTTCGTTGAAGATCGTGGGCGCGTAAGCGTCATAGGCATACCACCAGACGAACAAAGCCCAGACCGGATAGACGGGATAGTCGAAGAGGGTGAACCATGGCGCGCCAAGTTGCGGCTGAAATCCCAGATGCCACGCCGCCCATTCCGTCGCGAACCACACACCGCCCACCGCGATGGCCAAGACGGAGAAGACGGTTCCAATGAGAAGTTTTGTGGGCGTCACGGATAACTCCTGTGCGAATCAGGAGACACCCAGAACTGCGATTTCGAAAACCGCCTTTATTGACGCTCAAACACGATCAAACACGCTTTGGCACATTCGTCATGTAATCGACTGCCCGCGCGAGCGGCCCAACGTCCACGAGATCGCATCGCCGCGCATCATGCCGCGCACACTCTTGCCCAACTCGCGGTCCAGCACCGGCCGCCAAGGAACAAGCGTAAAATCCCGCGACTTTTCGATGACGGCGAACTTGCCGCTGACGAGCTGGACCGGCTCGCGGTAGACGCCCTCGATGGCTCCACCGGCAGCAGGAACATAGCGTTTGCCGATGATGCCGGCATAGGCCGCGCCGGTTTCGGCGATTTCCTGCGCCTGCAAGTGGGCGAGCATGTCGCGCCGATAGAAGGTGCGCCCGGCTTCTTCGCGGGCCAGTCCTTCCGCGATCAACCAGGCCCGACGCTGGCGCAGGGCTTTTTGCACTTCCTGGCCGAACCCGCCGTCATGCGCGGGCGTCGGGTTCTCCGCCACCAGCTCCTGATCCAACCAGGTGCGCGCGCGTCGCTTGGCCAGATCGGCCAAGGGCGCGGGCGACAAGAGTTCCACTTTCGCCCCGGCGCGGTCAGCATCGAATTGCGCGCCACGCTCGGCGTGATCCTTGGCTATCGTCCAGGAGCCGTCCGGCTTGCGCTCCGTCAGCCCTGCTACCCGCCGCATCGCTTCCAGACGGCGGACATGGGCCGTGATAAATTCAGGCCGGGCTTGCGGATCGTAGGTCTGGTGCAAAGCGGCACTGTAGGTTCCGCCATTGCGCGCCGCAATGGCGGCCACGGTCTGGTCCACCTCGCGTTGCTGGGTGTCCGCGCCGCATAGCCGCACAATGACTCCAGGTATCACCGCCCCGTCCGCGTTCTCCGGCACTTCGGCGTAATGCAACCGACCATCCAAACCGTCCACCAGAAGGTAGTGCCGGCCTTCACCAGTATCGCTCAAGGCGCGGGTCACGACCCGGCCTGTGACAGCCCCGTCGCCCCGCCTGCCGAATATCGCCAGGTCCGCAAGGCTGCGGTCCATCGACCGCACCGCCATTTCCCGGTGCATGGTCTTGATGATATCGGCGCGCTCGCCCATGTCCCGCAGCGTGGTTTCCAAGTCGGTGGACAATCGCCAATGCCCCGGTGCGGTTTCTTCGGCCAGGCCCATGCGGCTCAAGGTCTGGAGCCGTCCCGCCCAATGCGGACGCGCCACGCTCTGACCGCCATCCGCCAGTGAGACTTCCCCTTCCGGGCTAGCAGTCCGGCGCAGTGCCCGGTCCAGGTCGGTCAATCGCTCCTGCGACACTTGCCGGGCAAAGCGGTCCTCAATTTCAAGATCAGTCCGGGGTCCAAGGTCGAGAGTCACGATTTCGGCGGCGCGCTCGCGCATGCCATGGGCGACGTAGTCGCGCGCGATCACAAGATCCTGCCCTAGATCGTCCCGGCCCCGCAGCACGATATGGGTATGGGGATGGCCGGTGTTGTGGTGATCGACCGCCACCCAATCCAGGCCGGTCCCCAGATCGGCTTCCATGCGGGCCATCAGCTTGCGCACGAACGGCTTGAGGTCGGGATACTCGCCGGCATCTTCCGCCGAGACGATGAAGCGGAACTGGTGGCGGTCCTCGCCACTGCGCTCCAAGAAGTCCTTGCCGTCTGCCCGGTCGGTGTCGCGTCCGTATAGCTCGCCGGGACTGCCGTCCTGGGTGACGCCGTCGCGCTGGATGTAACGCATGTGGAGCGCCGCCGCTTTCGCCCCGGTGCCTCGCATTTTCACGATGCGGGTTTTGATGATGACGCGGCGTGACCGGAAGGCCGACAACTTGTCTCGGCTGGCGAGGACTTTGCCCGCCCCAAAACCGCGCGCGATCCGGCTGCCTTGGAACTTGCTTGTCCCGGACCTGGCTGGCCCGGACGAAGCGGCGGCCCGAAGTACCCGCTCCAGATAGCTCTTGCCACGACCACCACCGCTGGAGCGGATGCGGCCGAGCCGTGGCTCGAAGTCGCGCTCGTCAGCCATGGTGCCACCGTTGCACCGCGCCCGATGGCCGTTGCACCCCCAAAATAGATGTGCAGACAACAAGATGGTGCCCGCGTGGCACCATCGCTTTATCTTGCCCTACCGCAAAAGTTTTTCTGCCTGCCTGAATCCAGCGCAATTTCAAGGCAAAATCCTTCAGGGATGGGGCTGGGAGAGCGGCACAAAGAGTGCGCTTTGTGTGTCCAGGGACACGAAAAGCGCCTCGGAATGTGTCCGCGAGCGTGGCGCAGCCACGTGAGGAGTCAGGCTAGCTGTGGGCAGTCCAAAGCTGGAAAAGGCCGTCTCCGCACCCGGCGCGATCTTGGCGACATAGGCCAAGGTTTCGCTCGGAAGTGGTCGTCGCCGCAGCAGAAAATCGTCAAAACGGCCTGGCCCGGCATTGTAAGCGGCGAACATTCCGGGATAGCCATAGCGCCGGTACATCTGCTGCAGGTAGGCGGCACCGGCGGTGATGTTGTCGGCTGGTGCGTAAGGATCAGTGCCCAATCCTAACTGCTTGCGCAGATCGTCATAAGTGCGCGGCATCACTTGCATCAACCCCATCGCCCCGGCTGCGGATGTGATGGGCCTGCCATTGAGCATGGTCTTGCCCCCGCTTTCGCGCGTCATGACGGCATTCAACCAGGCCTCCGGCAACGCGAAGGTCGAAGCAGCTTTGGCCACGATGGGCTGCCATTGCGCGACACTTTTCTGAGGCTGCGCGGGCGTTGCAGATGGTGAACACTGCGCCGAAATGATGAGCGCGCAACCAGAGAACAGGTTCAAAAGGTCCATAGCGGTACGATCCTTTCGATGACATTGCTCGTAGGAACCGGCCCGAAATACCGGCTGTCGAAAGACGTTGGCGGGCTTGTGATGAGAAATATCTGATCGGGTTTGAGGTCGATGCAGCCGGTCCAGACCGGCAAGGCACGACCCCACGAGTCCTGCCAAAGCGCCCTTGCGACGGTACGACCATTGATGCTGACCGCTTGCCCAGCGCGGCAAACATGATCGCCGGACGAAGCGGCAACGCGCTTCACCATCGGCACGGAACGCGGCAGATATCCTCGGGCAGCGGCCAAGTCGGCGGCGGCGCGGGGCGCATGGACGAAGACCCAGGCTCCTCTTTCAACGCCTGCGAAGACGCGGCGATATAGGCCAATGGGCGCGCTATGCGTGACGTTCCACACCAGAAGCGGGCGTGGGGTCGCCAGCAATTCGATCAAGCATCCTGCTACGAGCGCGCCAGCCGCGAGGCTAAGCGCGCGGTGCCGCATCGGTCCGGGTCATGGCGTGGGTATTCGACCACGCCTCAAGATCATCGATGTGATAGCGGATGTAGCGCCCATGTTTCCGGTAAGCCGGACCTTCGCCGTTCTGGCGCATACGTTCGAGAGTACGCCAGGACAATTTGACGAAATCTGCCGCTTGAACAGGGGTAAAGAACGGACTTTGAGCGCGCGCCGAGGGCACGCCCGGTTTCATTTCCATCATGCCAACGCCTTTTGTTTTGTTTTTTGTCGAGGCACGATTACGGAAGGCCGCAT
>CAYVHP010000068.1:0-19855 GCA_964451265.1 uncultured Caulobacteraceae bacterium
ATGGCCGGGCTGGGACGGGGCGTTCATGAGGTCCTCTCAAATAGGCAGATGTAGAAGCCGTCGGTCTGGCTGCGCAGCGGCGACAGCTGGACGCTGTGACCGCCCCCAGACAGGGCGGCGAGCCGCTTGCGGCCAGGAATACTCAGCATGGGCAGCTGGGCGGCGCGCTCAATAGGCAGGGGCGAAAAATCGGGCCGCGCGACGGCGAAAGCCTCAGTGACGGCGCCGTTTTCGGCGGCCAGCACCGAACAGGTGACATAGACCAGCCGCCCGCCCGGCCGCACCAGATCGGCGGCGCGCGTGAGAATCTCAAGCTGGAGAGCCGCCAGGCGCTCCAGTTCCGCCTCGGTCAGCCGCCAAGCCTCTTCCGGACGGCGCCGCCACGTACCCGAGCCGGAACAGGGCGCATCGACCAGCACCCGGTCAGCCAGGCCCTGCAGATCGTCCAGGGCGTCGCCGGTCGGCCCCACGCGGCGAAACTCTGCATAGACGCCCGCCCGCTGCAGGCGCGGCTTGATCGCGTCCAGCCGGCGGGGGTTGAGATCGCAGGCGATCAGCCGGCCCTGGCCGCGCATGGCTTGGCCCAGGGCCAGGGTCTTGCCGCCGCCGCCCGCGCAGTAGTCGACGACGGTCTCGCCGCGCTCAGCGCCCACCAGCCAGGCGGCGATCTGACTGCCCTCGTCCTGCACGTCCAAACCGCCGGACTTGAAGATGTCGAGCGGCGCAAGGTCAGCCGTGGCTGCGGCCAGGCGCAGGCCGAAAGCGGACCAAGGCGTCGGTTCAGCCTTAAGGCCCGCGTCGCTCAAGGCTTCGGATACGGCTTCATGAGTTGATTTTACGCCGTTGATTCGAATGTCTAATGGCGCGCGTGATGACATCAGTGCGGTGGCCTCCGCCTGCCAGTCGTCACCGAAGCTGATCCGCAGTTGCGCCTCGATAAACCCCGGCAGGGCCGCCGGCGCCGGCGCGGCCAGGGCCGCCGCCTCGTCAGGGGTCAAGGGCGTGGGCGCGTGGCCCTGACCGCTGAACAACTCGAGGATCTGGACCTCGTCCAGGCCGTCGTGCAGGGCCAGGGACGCCAGCACGCGCCCTCGCCCGCCCTCGCCCATGCGCGGCGGCTGGCGCAGACACAGATAGACCCGCTCGGCCACCGCCTTACGATCCTTGGAGCCGGCGTAGCGATTGGCGCCGCCCCAGGCGCGCAGCACCTGATCGGCCGGCTGGCGCGAGGACGCAATCTGGTCCAGCACTTCTATAGCGGCTTGAAGGCGACCCGCCGGCGTCACGCCTGGGACGGGTGATAGTTGGGCGCCTCGCGCGTGATCATCACGTCATGGACGTGACTTTCGCGAAGGCCCGCGCCGGTGATCCGCACGAACCGCGCCTTGGACTGGAACTCCTCGATGTTCGCGGCGCCCACATAGCCCATGGCTGCGCGTAGGCCGCCGACCATCTGATGCAGGATCGGCGCGATAGAGCCCTTGTAGGGCACCTGGCCCTCGATCCCCTCGGGCACCAGCTTCAAGGTGTCGGCCACTTCCTTCTGGAAGTAGCGGTCCGCTGAGCCCAGGGCCATGGCGCCGACAGACCCCATGCCCCGGTAGGATTTGTAAGAGCGGCCCTGATAGAGGAACACCTCGCCGGGCGCCTCGTCCACGCCGGCGAACATCGAGCCCATCATGGCGGCGGACGCGCCGGCGGCCAGGGCCTTGGCCAGGTCGCCGGAATATTTGATGCCGCCGTCAGCGATGATCGGCACGCCGCTGCCCAAAGCCGCACGGACGGAATCGGCGATGGCGGTCAATTGCGGCACGCCGACGCCCGCGACAATGCGCGTGGTGCAGATTGAGCCCGGCCCGATGCCGACCTTGATGCCGTCGGCCCCGGCGTCGATCAGGGAGCGCGCCGCGTCATAGGTGGCGACATTGCCGGCCACCAGCTGCACCCGATTGCTCTCGCGCTTCAGGCGCTGGACCGCATCGAACACCTGAACCGAATGGCCATGGGCGGTGTCGATCACCACCAGATCGACCCCGGCCTCGATCAGGGCCATGGAGCGTTCGAAACCCGCATCCCCCACGGTAGAAGCGGCGCCGACGCGCAGGCGGCCGCGCTCGTCCTTGGCGGCGGACGGGAAGGCCTGGGCCTTTTCCATGTCCTTGACGGTGACCAGGCCGACGGCGCGGTAGGCCTCGTCCACCACGATCAGGCGTTCGATCTTATGCCGCCGCAGCAGGGCCTTGGCGTCCTCCGGATCCACGCCCTCGGCCACGGTGACCAGATTGGCGGTGGTCATGATGGCGGAGGCGGGCGTGGACGGATCGGACTCAAAGCGCATATCGCGGTTGGTCAGAATGCCGACCAGCTTGCCCGTTTTGCGCTCGACCACCGGGAAGCCGGAAATCTTGCGGCTGGCGGTGATGGCGCGCACCTCCGCCAAGGTCGTGTCGGGATTGATGGTCAGGGGATTGATGACCATCCCGCTCTCATAGCGCTTGACCTCGCGCACATGGTCGGCCTGTTCGGCCACCGACATGTTTCGGTGCAACACGCCCAGCCCCCCGGCCTGAGCCAGGGCTATGGCCAGCCGGCTCTCGGTGACCGTGTCCATGGCCGCCGAGACGATGGGTATGCTCAATCCGATTTCGCGGGTCAGGCGCGTTGAGGTGTTCACCTGGGTAGGCGCAACCTCGGAACGGCCAGGTTCCAGCAAAACGTCGTCGAAGGTGAGGCCTTCGCGAATCTCCATAGGGGAGTCTCCGTCTTGCGGGCCGCCTATATCGTGAGCTTGGGGACAGGGGAAGGGGTCTGAGCGGAAGTTTCGCCGCCGTGGCCGAATTGCAGCGCTATTTGGCCTCGGGCCGGAACAGGGCCAGGCTCCAGCGCAGAGAGGGCATTAGTTTCACGCCCGCGTATCTGTGACCTCGGGAAACGCCGATCCTATGATCTGGCAAAGGCGACCAACGCCTCAAAGTCATGCCGATCCGCCGCTTTGAGCGCCGCGATGTAGGCTGCGCGGGTCTGGTCGGCGGTGCGCAGGCTGCTGCGGCCCCAGGTGAAGGGCGGTTGTCCAAGCGACCTGACCAACAGGTCCGCCATCAAGCGGGACCAGCGGCCATTGCCGTTGGGAAAAGGATGGATAAATACCAGAGCGTGGTGAAAGCGGACCGCGATCTCGTCCGGAGAATAGCTGGCGTGATCAATCCAGTACCGCGTGCTGTCAAATGCCTCGCGAAGCCGCAATGGCGCCTCCCAATAGGGAACGCCGATATTCTTGTCGGTGTCGCGATAACGACCCGCCCAATGCCAGACATTGCCGAACATGCGCTTATGCAGGTTGCGGCCGAACGGCTCATGCACAGGGTTGCGCACTCGACCGGCCGCCCAGGTCACTGCCGCCAGAATGTTTTGCTGCTCCAATTCGTTCAGTTCGCGGCGCAGGGCGACGTGGGATGGGATGAGGCCATCACGCTCCGTCGGGCTCAGCGGGGTCGCGTCATCCGGCTCGTCATGCCAGTCTGTCACGGGGCGTCCCATAGGCGCGCAGGACGGCGAAGCAGTTCTTTGATGAGGTCGGCCCGGGCCTGCGCGCGGCGCACCCCGCCAGGCACCGCCTGATCTTCCAAGCCCATGGTTTGCTCGACAGCAACCAACTGCTGATCGGCCATGACGGCGGCGCGGGCGTGCAAGGTTTCACCCAGCGGCCGCACAGGCAGAAGCACATAGATGACGCGGCAATCTAACGCCTTCGCCGCCCGCTCCAAGCTCTGCAAAGTGATGGCGCCACGGGCCTCACCCTTTTCAAGCTCGATAATCCGCGGCTGTTTCACGCCCATGCGCCGTGCGAACTGAGCAGTGGTCATGCCAAGTGCATCGCGCACCGCGCGGATCCAGCCGCGCGACGGGCGAACGGCCGTCTCGGCGAGGGGGCGCAGTTCAGCAAAGCGACGATCAAGCTGTTCGTGGGAAGTGATCATACAATAAGGAATAGGTTATTAAGTTGTGCTTTGTCAATAATATTATTCGTATTAAATTAGTCGTTTATAATAATATATAAATTATTATATTACGGTAGGCGCCACAGGGTGACACGCTGGCTGACGAGCGCGCCACCGCCTGCACAACTCTCCCCTACTTCGCCTCGGGCCGGAATAGCGCCAGGCTCCAGCGCAGGGAGTGGTCGAACAGGGCGGCGGACATCATGCCCGGCGTGCGCGCCCGGCCGAACTCGCGGATCAGGCGGCGGAAGCTGGGTTCGGCCACCAGGGAAGCGGCGCGCTGATAGCGGAACCAGCGAAATTCGCGCTGCCCCTGCTCCTTCCAGCTATCCACCTGGGCCTGCACGCGCAGGGGAAACAGGATCACCTGCACGGCGATGGCATTGTTGGCCTTGAGCTGTTTCATATAGCGATAGGAGCCGATGGGCCGGCTTTCGACCTCGCCGATCAGCCCCGCCTCCTCGGCGGCCTCGGCGGCGGCGGCGTCCTGCGGCTTGAAGCCCTTCATCGGCCAGCCCTTGGGGATCACCCAGCGGCGGGTGTTGCGCGAGGTGATCAGCATGATCTCGACCCGCCGACGCACAATGCGATAGGGCAAGGCGGCGTACTGAATTCCGACAGTCCTGGCCTTTTTCACTGGAACACCCGTCCCGACACGGCGAAGGCCAGGGCCCCGATCAGGCCGGCCATGGGCATGGTCACCACCCAGGCCACCACGATGCGCCGCGCCACGCCCCAGCGCACAGCCGAGGTCCTGCGCGCCGCGCCCACGCCGACGATGGCCCCGGTGATGGTGTGGGTGGTCGATACGGGCACGCCCAGATAGGTGGCGGCGAACAGGGTGATGGCGCCTCCCGTCTCGGCGCAAAAGCCCTGCATGGGGCTGAGCCGTGTAATCTTTGAGCCCATGGTGTGAACGATCCGCCACCCGCCGAACAGCGTGCCCAGCGCCATCGCCGTCTGACAGGACAGAACGACCCACAGGGGGATGTTGAAGGCACCTTTGCCGCCTGAATGGGCAAACAGCAAAACGGCGATGACCCCCATGGTCTTCTGGGCGTCGTTGCCGCCGTGGCCCAGGGAATAGAGGGAGGCGGAGAGGAACTGGGCCGAGCGGAAAACCCGGTCCACCGCGCCGGGCCGCATCCTGACGAACAACCAAGACACGATCAGCACCAGCAGCAAGGCCAGGATAAAGCCGAACAGCGGCGAGGCCACGATGCCCGCCGCCGTCTGGCTGACGCCGCCCCAGACGATGGCGGATAGTCCGGCCTTGGCCAGGCCCGCTCCCACCAAGCCGCCCACCAGGGCATGGGACGAGGAGGACGGAATGCCCGCAAGCCACGTGACCACGTTCCAGACGATGGCCCCGGAGAGGGCCGCAAAGATCACCCGGTCGTTCACCACCTGCACCGACACGATGCCCGAACCTACCGTGTGCGCCACATGCACGCCGAAGAACAGGAAGGCGATGAAGTTGAACAGGGCCGCCCAGATCACCGCATAGCGCGGCCTCAGCACCCGGGTGGAGACGATGGTGGCGATGGAATTGGCCGCATCGTGCAGGCCGTTGAGGAAATCGAAGGCCAGGGCGACGGCGATGAGGAACCAAAGGGTGACGGTGGCCGACGAGATATCCACGGCCGCGCCTAAAGGTGTTCGAGCAAGATGCCGCTGATGTGGTTGGCCACATCCTCGAACCGGTCGATGACCTTTTCCAGGTGATCGAGAATATCGGCCCCGGCAATGAAGTCCATCGGCCGCTCGCGCCCGGCTTGGAACAACGCCTTCATCCCCAGGTCGTAGACCTCGTCGGAGCGATCCTCGATACGGTTCACCGCCTCGGCGATGGCGTTCAACCTGGTGGCGTTCTTGCCCATGTCCCTGAGTAGTTCCATCGCCTCCAGCGTCAGGTAGGCCGCCTGGATCGCCAGATCGCCCAGTTCCCGCATTTGCGGCTGGAATTCGCGCACCTCGAACAGGGTGATCGACTTGGCCGTTTTCTGCATCTGGTCGATGGCGTCATCGAGCGATACGGCCAAGCTGCGAATGTCGCTGCGGTCGAACGGGGTGATGAAGGTGCGACGGACCGCCAGCAGCACATCGCGGGTCACCTCGTCCGCAGCCTGTTCCTGGCGCATGATTTCGGCGCAGGCGGCGGGGACCCCCTCGCCGCCCGCCAGCAGCTCACGCAGCGCTTCGGCGCCTTTCAGCAGAATCTGGGCGTGCTCGACGAAGCGATCAAAGAAGCCGTCCTCGCGGGGCAGTAAGGCCTGAAACCAACGCATGTCTGCCTCCCCGGGGGCGCATGACGTGAATAGCCGAATCGCACCGCGCCCGGGTGATTATTCCATCCGGTAACGGACGATCCAAAGGCCAAGTCGCTCAGAGCCCCTTGAAACCCGTCGCCACCAGAAAAAGCTCGGAGGAATCCTGCCGGCTGGCCTTGGGCTTGACGAAGCGCACCTGTGTGAAGTGGCGGCGTAGGCGGGCAAGAATCTCATCGGTCTGCCCGCCCTGGAAAGCCTTGGCGACGAAAGCGCCGCCGGGTTTAAGGGAGCCGATGGCGAAATCGATGGCGGCTTCCACCAGGCCGGCGATCCGCAAGTGATCGGTGATGCGGTGTCCCACGGTATTGGGCGCCATGTCCGACAGCACCAGGTCGGGCGGGCCACCCAGCAGCTGGAGCAGGCGGGGGCCGCAGTCCGGGTCGGTAAAGTCCATCTGCAGGATCTGCGCCCCGGCGACCGGCTCCACCGGCAGAAGATCCACCCCGGCTATGGGGCCTGACTTTCGACGGACCGCGACTTGCAGCCATCCGCCGGGCGCGCAGCCCAGATCAACGATCCGTCCGCCCGGCCTGATCACGTGATAGCGGTCGTCGATTTCGGTCAGCTTGAAGGCGGCGCGCGCGCGGTAGCCCTGGGCCTTGGCCGCCGTGACGAAAGGATCGTTGAGTTGGCGCGCCAGCCAGGCCTGAGACGAGGTGGTCCGGCGCTTGGCGGTCTTGACTCGCACCGATTCCCCGCGCCCCGAGGCCTCGCCGCCCGTCGGCGCACGCACCATGCGTTTGCGCGCCGGCTCCGGCGGCTTATCGGGCGGCTCCTTGCTCATGCGCCGTGGTCCTGTGGGGCGCCCTGACCCGGTTTGCCGGCCCGGCGGCGGCCGCGGTGACGACGCCGAGGCGGATCGGCCATGAGCGACAGCAAAAGGCCCTCACGCAGGCCTCGGTCGGCCACCCTCACCCGCTCGCAAGGCCAAAGTTCCTGGACGGCTTGAAGGATGGCTGCCCCCGCCAGCACCAGATCCGCCCGCTCCGGACCGATGCAGGGCTCATTGGCCCTGGCCGCCACGTCCACCGCCAACAGGCGTCGGGCGACCTGCTCGCATTGGGAGCGAGTCATCCATAAGCCGTCCACCTGTCGACGATCATAGCGTTTGAGCCCCAGATGCAGACCGGCCAGGCTGGTGATGGCCCCGGACGTGCCCACCAGATGGGCGCGCCCTGCCGAGAACGACGGGCGCAGGGCCTCAGCGTCTTGGGTGTCGGTCAGATGGATCTTCATTGCCTCGACCATGGCGCGGTACCAGCCCGGACGATCCGTGGGATCCTCGGGAAAGCGCTCGGCCAGGGTGACCACTCCGATGGGGGCGGATAGCCAAGCGCGCACCGGCAGGCGTGCGGGCGCGAAACGTTGCATTTGCTGGTCCAGCCCTCTGCCGCGCAGATCGACCCACGACAGCTCCGTTGAGCCTCCACCCACATCGATGACAAGAGCCGCCTCAGCCGTACGGTCGAGCAGATTCAGACAACCGGCTACCGATAGGCGAGCCTCCTCGCTGGGGGTGATTACCTGCAAGACCAGCCCGGTTTCCTGACGAACGCGCTCCACAAACGCGGGTCCGTTTTCCGCAGAGCGGCAAGCCTGGGTCGCCACTGCCCGGACCCGATAACAGCCTCGGCGGGCGATTTTTTCGGCGCAAATCCGCAAAGCGACCATGGCCCGGTCCATGGCCCGATCCTGCAACCACCCACTTTGGGTCAGCCCTTCACCCAGCCGCACGATATTGGAATAGGCTTCGCTCACCCGAAAGCCGTCATCGGACGGCCGGGCAATGAGCAGCCTGCAATTGTTCGTCCCCAGATCGAGCGCGGCGAAATATGGCGCCTCGCTTCCCCCCGGGCGGCCGTTCCCGCCCCGGCCTCGCGGCGGGGCGTTGGGCGGCTGATACGCCTCAGACATTGAACTTGATCCGCTGCGCGCCCGAATGGACGCCGCATTTTCGGGCAGACTGTAACAAGGCGGTACGGTTCCCGAAAGGACATAGCGACCTGGTGTTCGCCCTGTTCACCTTCCTGTCAGGCGTCGAGGGTATGCTGAGGCCATGACTGATCATCTCGCCCGATTCGCTATAGGCCAGATCGTCCGCCACCGGCTGTTCCCTTTCCGGGGCGTGGTGTTCGATGTGGACCCTGAATACGCCAATACCGAGGAATGGTACTTGGCGATCCCCGAGCCTGTGCGCCCTAGTCGTCACCAGCCGTTCTATCATCTGCTGGCGGAGAACGATGACGGGACCTACCTCGCCTATGTATCAGAGCAGAACCTTCAGCCGGACGAGTCGGGCGAGCCCGTCGGCCACCCCCAAATCGAGGTTATGTTCCAAGGCTTTAAGGATGGCCACTATCTGCTCAGGCCACACAGCGCCAACTGATCAGAAAGACAGTCCGGACGGTTGAATCCTGGCCCACGTCGGTTAGCTTGCGCGCCGCCCGGCCAAGCCTGCGGGCCCGGAGACTCATGATGCGCCGTTCACTTCAACGGGTTTGCGCCCTGTCTATCACCTTGGCCGTCGCGGCCTGCGGCCAACCCACGACCGGCCCTGCCCCGAGCGCGGAAATAAACGCCTTGAACCCGCCGGCTTCGCCCGCGCCGACACCCGAGCAGATCTCGGCAGCGCTCGCCGCCCTGCCGGCGCCTTACAACACGGGCGATGTGGACAATGGCCACGCCAAGTTCGCCCTATGCCAGGCCTGTCACACGGTGATTGCGGGCGCGCCCAACATGGTCGGGCCCAATCTGCATGGGGTGTTTGGCCGCCAGGCCGGCGCCCTGGAGAGCTACAGCTATAGCAACGCCATGAAAGCGGCGGGATGGACTTGGGACGCGGAACACCTGGACACTTGGCTGACCAATCCGGCCAAGGCCGTGCCCGGCACAAAGATGACTTTCGCAGGACTGCCTAACCCCAAGGATCGGATCGACGTGATCGCCTACCTCAAGGTCGCGTCAGTCGACTAGCGGCTGCGGATGCGACCTATGGCCTCCAGCCACCGTTCATAGGCGGCCGCCCGCGCGATCTCAGGCAGTTGGGGTTGGGTCGCCGGCAGAGCCGACCGGATGCCGAGCGCTTCGGCGGCAGAGGCGTAAAGCCCCGCCCCGATCCCTGCAAACAAGGCCGCTCCCAAGGCGGTGGCCTCAAGCGTCTGGGCCGGCTCGACGGCCAAGCCGGTCAGATCGGCGAGTCGTTGGCGAAACAGCGCGCTGGAGGCCATGCCGCCGTCGATTTTGAGCGCCGCGTCATTGGCAAAGACCTCGGGCGCATCCGCGCGCATAGCCTGGATCAGGTCCCTGGTTTGCAGGGCGCAGCCGTCATAGGCCGCCGCGCAGATTTCCGGCAAGCCACTGTCGCGGGTCAGACCCAGGATTGCGCCGCGCGCCCCTGCGTCCCACCAAGGCGCGCCCAGTCCCGTGAAGGCCGGCGCCAAAATCACCCCGTGATCGGGCCGGGCCTTGAGCGCCAAGGCTTCCACCGCCTCGGGCCCGCCTTGCACGCCCAAACCCTCGTTGATCCACTGAATGGCCGCGCCGGCCACGAACAACGCGCCTTCCAAGGCGAAGGTTGTTTGGCCGTTGATGCGCGAAGCTATGGTGGTCAGCAGACGTGATCCGGACAGGTGGGCCTGATCACCGGTGTGCAGAAGCATGAAGCAGCCGGTGCCATAGGTCGCTTTCATCTGACCGGCGCCGATGCAGCCCTGTCCCAGCAGGGCGCCCTGCTGATCGCCGACCACGCCCCTGATCGGCAAGGGTGCGCCCAACACCTCGGCCGTGATCTCGCCAAAATCCCCGGTGGTGTCGCGTACCTCCGGCAGAAGGTTCAAGGGCACATCAAACAGCTGCGCCATTGCAGGCGACCAGGCGCCGGATCTGATATCCAACAGCAGGGTTCGCGAAGCGTTGGTGGCGTCGGTGGCGTGGGTCTTACCGCCGGTTAGTCGCCAAACGAGCCACGCGTCAATCGTGCCGGCCAACAGCGCTCCCGCCTGGGCGGCGGCGCGCGCGCCGGGGACCTGGTCAAGAATCCAGGCGATCTTGGTGGCTGAGAAATAGGGATCGAGCAGCAGGCCGGTCGTGGCGCTGACTTCCGCCTCAGCGCCCTGGTCCCTCAGGCGGCGGCAAACATCCGCCGTGCGGCGGTCCTGCCAGACGATGGCGGGATGAATGGGCCGGCCGGTGGTCTTGTCCCACACAACCGTTGTTTCGCGCTGATTGGTGATGCCCAAGGCGGCGAACCGACTGAGCGGCCGGCCGCAGGCCTGGACCGCCTCGCGCATCACCGCCATGGACGATTGAAGGATTTCCTCGCCGTCGTGCTCAACCCAACCGTCATCCGGGTAGGACTGCTTGAGCGGACGTGAAGCCTGGGCCAGAATGTCTCCCTGGCAGGTGAAAACCATGGCCCGGGTGCTGGTTGTTCCTTGGTCCAAGGCCAACAGCAAGGATTGCGTCATAGGTCGGTCCCGCCGATTAACGCGGTATTCATAGCGCTAGCGGAGCCTTAGGGCTAACGGCGCGAAGCGGAGCTAGCCTTGTTGCTGGACAAGTCCGACGACCTGATAGCCCTGGCCAAGAGCCGCCAGCCGCGTGATCGCGAGCGCTTGCTCATGGGCGTCGTGGCCTTGTGCGAGCGTAGCGGCGGGCCCGGCGTGGACGAACGCGCCCGGACCCTGATCGATCAAGTCTTCATGGCCTTGGTGGTTCAGACCGAGAGCGATGTACGCGCCAAGCTGGCCGCGCGCATCGCCGACGCGCCATGGGCGCCCAAGGCCTTGATCGACATCCTGGCGCTAGACGGCATTGAGATCGCCCGGCCGATTATTGCCGAAAGCCCATTACTGGCCGACACCGACCTGATCCGCCTGATGGTCGAGGCCACGCTCGAACATCAAATCGAGGTCGCGCGCCGGCCCAACATCGACCAAAACGTTGTGGATGCGATCCTGGATCGCAGCGATCCGGCTGCCCTCGCGGCGCTGGCGCACAATGAAACTGCCCGTATCGCGCCGGAGGGCATGACCCGGCTCGTTGACTCCTCGCGCCGGCTGCCCGCCTTGCGCGCGCCCTTGAGTCGTCATCCGAAACTGACCGAAGCCCTGGGCCTACGTCTTTACGCCTGGGTGGGCGATGCCTTGCGCGCCGCCTTGGCCAGCCGGTTCCAGCTGGACGAAAAAACCCTGGCGGCGGCCATCGCCCAAGCCGTGCAAGACGCCAAGACACAGCCGCCGCCCCAGCCTGCGCCGGCGATGATCGACACCGAGCAAGCGGCGGCGCAACAGAGCCTCGTGGACAAACTCGACATGGCCGGTCAGCTCAAGCCGGGTTATCTCCTGCGCGCTCTAAGAGAGGGCAAGCTATCGTTGTTCGAGGCCGCCCTGGCCCGACTGGGCGGATTGGATGCGGCGGACATGCGGCGGGCGGCGAACAGTGATCGACCGGAGTTGCTGGCCCTGGCCTGTATTTGCGCCGGCGTGGATCGCGGGGTGTTCTCCGCACTGCTCAGCCGGGTGCGTGAGTTGAACGGCGAGCGTCCCGGGGGCGGGGCCGACGGTTTGGCTCGGGCTATGGCGACTTTCAGCCTTTGCCCGCCCGAAGCTGCGGCTGAGAATTTTCGGCGCATCGTCGCCACAATTTGACATTGGCCGATGGGCGAGCTTGTTCTGCGCCCATGAACAGTCAGGTCATGCCCAAGCTCACCTTTCTCGCCGACGAACGACCTGAGTCGCGCGAGGCGTGCGAGCGCCTCACGCAGCGCTATGCCGGGGTCGATGAGCCCGAGGCGGACGTGCTGGTGGCGCTGGGAGGGGACGGATTCATGCTGGAGACCCTGCACCGTCACCTGCCTGCCACCAAGCCGATCTACGGCATGAACCTGGGCTCGGTCGGGTTCCTGATGAACGACTACAACGAGGACGCCCTGATGGAGCGGGTCGTGGCGGCCGACAGGACGGTGATCTATCCCCTGGTGATGCGCGCGGTCTGCCGCGACGGGCACGAAGTGAAGGCCTTGGCGATCAATGAAGTGTCCCTGCTTCGCCAATCACACCAGACCGCCAAGTTGCGTATCCTGATCGACGGCAAGGCGCGCCTGGAGGAATTGGTCTGTGACGGCGCGCTGGTCAGCACCCCTGCAGGATCGACGGCTTACAACCTGTCGGCCCACGGCCCGATCATCCCGATTGATGGCCAGGTGCTGGCGCTGACCCCCATCAGCGCGTTTCGTCCGCGGCGCTGGCGCGGCGCCTTGCTGCCGCATACCGCCAAGGTGACATTTGAGGTTTTGGACTCGATAAAGCGTCCCGTCAGCGCAGTGGCGGATAACTTTGAAGTGCGCGATGTGGCGCAGGTTCACGTGGGTGAAGACCGGCTGCAGCCCTTGGTCATGCTGTTCGACGCGGGCCGCAATCTGGAAGAACGCGTTTTAGTTGAGCAGTTCGCGGTTTGAGGCACGAGTTGTTAAAGGTGCTGGGGTAATGTCGCGTTGGTGGCCGGGAAACTAACCCGGACGGCAGACCGACGGAGGCTCCCTTGAGCCAGGACTTTAAGGTGCAAACGACCCAACCCTCCACCGCCCTGCGCGATAAGATCGGCGGGCGGGTGACGGGACTAGACCCCAATATGTTGGCGCGAGCCGAAGCCGCCCTGAAATCGCTTTCTGGCCAGTTTTCGCAGTGGCTGAACGACGAAATTGTCAAACTGGACGCGGCGCGCGCCGAGGTCGGCGCGAAGGGATTGAACCCCGAAACCTGTGAAGGCCTCTACATGCGGGCTCACGACCTGAAAGGTCTGGGCGGCACCTACGAATTTCCGATCATCACCCGGCTGGCGGGCTCGCTCTGCACGCTGCTGGACGACGAGCAAAAACGAAGCACTGCGCCGCTCTATCTGGTGGACGCCCACATCAACGCCATCAAGGCGGCGGTCCGCGACAATGTGCGCGATGACAGCAATCCGGTGGGCCGCGCCCTGGCGGAGGCGCTAGAGTCGCAGGTCCGCGCCCACTTCGCCTGACGCCCTAAAACCATATATCGAAGACTATCCGCGACTGGCTCAATGAGCCGTCGCGCGCGCCTCGGAGGGCCGCGCCGGATTTCGCGTTGACCTGGTGGTCTCGGCAAGGCGATCCATCTTATCCAAAAGATAGTCGATATCGTCGCGCGCGACGGTCTGTGGCAGGGTCAAGAAGCGTTGAAGCATCCGCTCCTGGAACCGTTCGCGGTCGCGCGCGCCGCCGTCCAAGGTCATGGAATGGTAGGTGTCCACCCCGGCGCGAAAGGCCGGGAACAGGCGCATGGGCAGGCCCGCCCGTTCATAAATGGCCTTCAGGCCCAATGGGCCGGCATCGTGAATCATGAGCCAGGTGCGGTGGTGAGGTACGCCCGCGAGCTCGGCAATGCCCCACTCGAAAAAGGCCATGTGCCCCTGCGCCAAGCCGCGCAGAAGCAGCGAGCCGGACAATCGTCCGCTCCGTTTGAGGTGGGCCACAAAAGCGCCGATGTCCTCGCTCTTGCCGGCTTGGTCTAACAGGTCGAGCGTAGCCCTTTCCCCGCCACCGGCGGCAATCTGCAGCGCCAACTCCGGCGGCAGGGCGTGATGCTCGATCAAGTGCTGGCGGATGGTGTCCGTCACCATATTGATCAGCTTTTCCGTGACGGCCAAGGGAAGCGCCTTGCGATAGGCGATCGCATTCAGCACGTCAGCCGACCCATCGAACCGTTCCATCGCCCTTTGCATGGACTTGACGTTAAGGGCGGCGTTGTCATTGGCGCAAACGAGACGCACGGCCTCTTCGCAGCCTACCTCCACCAGCGTTCCGGCAACGGCCTCATTCAAGGTCGGGCGTTTGGCGATTGCGACCTGGCGCACAGGACCGCCACGTTTGGCGATCTCAATCAAGTCTTCGTCGGCGAACACCGGCGAGAAATTTAGCACCGGCATGGCGATGGTTTCGAGATCGCGCGCCAGCCGCATGGCGACGTCGCGCGGCAGCAAAGGCGAACTTTTCAAGGTCACAGCCATGGCCCGCCGCACCAGATCGGTGGCGTCGCGCGCCATCATCCGTAGGATTTCCTGGGCCTTAGCCAATTCTTCAGGCGGAAGAGACTCTCGGTCAATGGCCCGGCAAAGCTTGTGGGCCGCCAGGGCTCGTTCATCGGGCGTGGCGCCCTTGACCAAGGTGCGCAAATCCTCGTCGGTCAGGGCGGCGCGCACCACGGACATCGGCTTCTCCCACGGCGATCAAGCGTGGCGATCAGTGTGGCCCAAACATCCTCAACGGCGGGTTAAGCTTAAGGCGTCGGCGCTCCGGCGGTCGGTGAATTTGAAGCGCAATCGCGCTTTCGAGCGTGAGCAAAACGGTGCTCACAATCCGATAATATCAAATATAATTAGATACTTATGACGTATTAAGCATTTTTGAATCCCCGTTCGATCTCCCGGTCAGATCAGACCAATGCCACTACCAATGCGAGCCGCGCATTAACGAGGTTACGTAACCTCGCGACAACCGGTGGTGCGGTAAAGTATCTCAACCAATGGGAGCGTCTCTGGTGAACCTGAAAGACCCCTGGAGCGAGGGCGCTTCGGCCGATGATCGGGCCAAGGTCGAGATGCTGGCCCTGGACGCCCAGAGCTCGCTGCTGCCCTACGCCCTGGTGCTCTTCGCCTTTAGCCTGCCGCTATTTGTCTGGACGGCGGCGATGGCGCAGAACGCCGTGTGGATGTCGGCGCTGTTCATCCAATTCGCCGTCAATTGGGCCGCCTTTTATGGGCTAGTGGAGTGGCTGAATAGGCGACCGGATCTGGCCGCAGACCTGGCGACGCGCACACGCCTGCATGTGTTCGGGGGGCTATTGTGGGCCGCCGCCGTAGCGCAACTGGCCGCCTTCGCCTTGGGGGCCGGCCCGGCGCGTGAGCCGCTTCTGTTGATGGCCGCAGGCGCAGCCGTGGTGTGTTTCTTCTTTACCTGCCCTTCCCTGCCCAGCCTGTTGATCGTAGGACCCGTCGCGGCGGCGCCGCCTTTGATCGGACTGTTGATGGGCCGCGGCGATCCCACGACCTTCAACGGCGCATGGGGGGCGATCGCCCTGGCCATGGCCCTGAGCTTGATCATGAACCGGGTGCTGCGCCGCCAGTTCTATATGACCGCCGAACGCGAACGGCTCGTGGCCGAGCGGGACCAGGCCCTGGCGGACGCGCAGCGCCTGACCGCCTCCAAATCCGATATCCTGGCCACCCTGTCGCATGAAATTCGCAATGGCCTGACCGGGGTCAGCCATGTGTTGGCCGCCGCCGCAGGCGTCGTGGGCCGCGTTACGCCCTCGCGCGACCAGATGACTGCCGCGCTCAGCGCATCCAATGATCTGCTGGGCGTGCTTAATGCGACGCTCGACAGCGAAAATGCTCAATGCGGTCGACTGGTGATCGATCAACGCGCCTTCGACGCCTGCCGCCTCGCCCGCTCGCTCGTCCTGCTGGCCAGGCCGGAGGCCGCCGCCAAGGGCCTGGAAGTAACCGTCCACATAGACAAGGCGCTGGAATCCGAACCCGGTGCAGCGGTCGCCGATCCGGTACGGGTGCGCCAAATCCTCGGCAATCTGATCAGCAACGCGATCAAATACACCCTGCGCGGGCGGGTCGAGGTGCGTTTGCAAAAGGCGCCGTCGGGATGTCTTCAGATCGAGGTGGCGGACACGGGTCCCGGCCTTGGGCCTGAGGAACTGATCCAGGCGTTTGAGCCCTTCCGCAGGGTCGAACGGACTAGCGTCGGAATCTCAGGCGCAGGCCTGGGGCTGTCTCTCTCGCGCGACCTCGCGAGGCTCATGGGCGGCGATGTATTCGCGCAAAGCGCGCCTGGCGTAGGCAGCCGCTTCAGCTTGGAGTTACCGTTCAACCCCAGCGCCAAGGCGCCGTCCGATCCGGCCGACCGGGACGACCATCATGGTCTCTCGGCGGCCCGCTCCCTGCGCATCTTGATGGCGGAAGATGACGCCCTGAACGCGGCGATGCTGCGTTCGGTGCTGGAACAACTGGGCCACCAAGTGGCTCATGTGACCGACGGACGGCGGGCCCTGGACTTGGCGCAGATCTGCGATTTCGACCTGATGATGATCGACGGACGGATGCCCAACCTGGACGGCGCCCAAACCATTCAGGCCCTGCGCAACTTTGCGGGCGCTGCAGCCCACGCGCCGATTGTCGCAGTGATCGGCGGCAACACCGAGGACGCTCAAGCCTGTATCGACGCGGGGGCTGATGTGGTGTTGCGCAAGCCGGTATCGGTCTCCGGCGTGGCCCGCACGGTCGCAGCGGCCCTCAGCGCGCGCAACCTGGCCCAGGCCGATGGCTCGTTTGAGGTTGCGGCAGAGGCGTAGGCGCGCCTTAGCTCCTGGAAGGGCCTTGGTTAGCCTCCGAAAGCACGCGCAGCATCTCTGACGAAAACATCGAGCCCGTTAGACCTGAAGCGCCCTCGCCGGGGCTCTGCGGCCCTCGGAGTAGAAAGTCAGTCAGCACCTTTTCCTGCTCCAACCGCTCGGAGCGACGCGCCAGGGCGTATTGCAAAAAGGCCCCGCCGGAATCGGCCGGCTTGATCGTCGGTGCGACAGCGCCGCCGCCCCCGGTCAGATTTGAATAGACCTCGGCTACCGACAACGCCCGTCCCTGATGATAGAATATCGAGGGGTTGGAGCCTGCCGCATCCGGGAACAGGCCGGCCGCGCTGGCGCGGGGTCGCGATTGATAGGCCTCGATCAGTTGGGCCGAGCCTTTAGGACCCAGGAAGTGAGCGGCGTATAGCTCTCCTCCGGTCGGTTCTCGCCCCACCCGCCCGCGTAGATAGGTGGCGTGATCCGAGGTGAGTTCGCCCGCCATAAGCGAAGCGGCCTGCGGGTCCAGTCTCAGTTCCATCACGGTCTTGCGGGCTTCGGCGCCCCTCACTTCATAACGTCCGGCCGGCGTCTGCTGGATGAGGTCTGCGTAGCGGGCATAGCCATATTTGGCGCCGTGCTGCTTCAGGGCCCCCAGCCAAGTCTGGTCGACGAACTGGAACAGGCCCGCCGCCGAAGAGCTCGGCGCCTTGGCGGCGGCGTTGTAGCCGCTCTCGCGTTTGGCCGTGCGCAAAAGGAAACCGAAGTCTACCCCGGTGGCCTTGGAGGCGCGCTCAATGGCCGAGCTCACGGCTTCGCGAATGGACTCAACGGGCATGGCCCTAGGCTGGCCGTTTATGGTTAACGGATTGCGAACCGTGACGGGTCAAACGCCGCGCCGAACGCCCCGGCGTCCAAGCCGCGCAGGCGTGCGGCCACCACATCCGCCATAGCGGGCGCCAATAACCAGCCGTTTCGCCGCGCGCCCACCGCCAGCATGACTCCCTTCTGCTCGGGACTCCAACCCACAAGAGGCAGGCCGTCGGCCGTAGCCGCGCGCACCCCGGCTCGCGCTGTCGGCTCGGCCGCGAGCAAGGCGGGGAACAACCGGCCGGCTGCCGTGTGCAGCCGCTTGACGGCGTGCGGCTCGATCCGTCGATCATTGCGCCCGCTCTGCATGGTCGCCCCGACCACCGCTCCACCCGCGGACGGCGCCACATAGATGCCCGGCGCGCGCACGGTCGGTCCGGCGAGCGGAGACTGAGCGCGGAAACGCAGAATCTGGCCCTTGATCGGCGTTAGCTGCGCCAGTTGAGCAATAGCCGGATCGGGACCGGCGGCCGATCCGGTCGCGAGCACCAGCACATCGGCCCGGTGCACCGCCCCGGAAGACAGCGTGGCCTGACCTTTCGACCAACCGACGACTGCCTCGTCCGCCTCACTGCCGCCCTCCGCAGCGAAAGCGCGCTGTAGCGCCGCTAGGGCCGCATCGGGCTCTATCCGCCAATCCAAGCCTGAAAATAACACAGGCCCGTGCAGCGCCAAACCCGGGCACAGGGCGGCGCCCTTGGCGGCGGACACCACCTCGCTGGCCGGATCGAACGCCGCTAACCCGCGGACCCGGCTTTGCAGGTCGTCCTCGTCCTCGGGCACGTATAAGGCGCCCGCCCGATCAATGACGCCAATGTCCAGGCTGACCTCCAGGGCCGGCCAAAAATCCCGCGCGACGGCGAGCAAAGGGAATTGGTCGCATGCGACTGGGTCGAGCAGGGCTTCAAAGGCCGGCGCCAACATGCCGGCAGCAACGCCCGATGCATTGTCACCGCGCCTGGCCGGGTCTGTCAGCAGCACATCGGCGCCGCAACGCAGCAGGGTCAGGGCCGTGATCGACCCCACCGCGCCCGCTCCCGCGACCACGATGCGCTGGCCCTGAAGATCGTTCATCGCATGGGGTTAGCGGCCCGGGCGACGCCTGTCGAGCCAGACCCGCCAGACGCTCAGCTCGCCTTTAGTACGCCCGACGCTCGGCAAGCCTGCGCCCAGCCGTCGGAAAATGCCGCTGCGGCGCTAGAGTCCTGAAAAATCAACACCTTCATCTCCGAATCCGGCATGGGATCAGAGCGCACCATCAGATAGGGCGCATCGCTATCGGAATCCTCAAGGGCGGCCAATGAACTGGAATCCTGGATGAACCGATTGAGATAGTCGCCAAACAAGGCGGCCTCTGCGCCGTCGTTAACCGGCAATTTGATGACAACGTCCGTCATGCCATGTCCACCCAAACCAGAGTTTCGCAAAAACGACCTGCTGCGATGCTCGCCCACTTGGGAAGCATTTCGCACCGCAGCAAATGTGTCAACACGGCGCAGGTTCCCGCGCGTAGTCATACGCCATTGTGATCGGGCCGAACGCACCACGCACAGCAAAAGGGCCAGACTTGCGCCTGGCCCTTGATCACAAAGCGGAAGTGGAATGGCGCCTTAGGAGTTCAGATCTTCGCTGATCAAGCCGATCTTGTAGTAGCCGTCTTTTTGAAGCTGGTTCACAACGGCCATAAATTCCTTGTAGCGCACGTCCTTGTCCGCACGGATCAGAACCGTTTGGTCCGCAGGATTGCCAGGCAGGGTAACGCCAAGGAGCGTTCCGAGCTGGGCGAGCGGGGTTTCCGTCGTCTTGTCCGGCGCAATCAGATACAGATCGCCGCCACGGCGGACCGACAGGAAGGTTGGCTTCTTATCCTGATCCTTCGGCGCTTGCGCCGGCGGAAGATCGATCTTGATCGCCACCGTGGCCAGAGGCGCGGCGACCATGAAGATGATGAGCAGCACGAGCATGACGTCCACGAAGGGAGTCACATTGATGTCGCTGTTCTGGCCCAGCTCGTATTTACCGCCGGTCTTACCACCAAGCTTAGCGCCCATTCGGCTATCTCCAATCGGGGCCCGTCTAGGACCGAGAAATCGTTTCAAACTCAGGTTTGGCGCGGTTAAAAGCGGTTGTAAAGCGCCATCAACCTACGCCAGATATCGCGGCCTTTGCTGGGCTTGGACCCCCACAAACACCCCGTGGTACCACCTCTCGGGCTCGAACCGAGGACCTCTAGATCCACAATCTAGCGCTCTAACCAACTGAGCTAAGGCGGCATCGCGGG
>CAYVHP010000069.1:0-4155 GCA_964451265.1 uncultured Caulobacteraceae bacterium
CCAGGCCCGACGCGATCTGTTCCAATACATCGAGGGCTTCTACAATCCCCGCCGCCTGCACTCAGCCCTGGGCTATATCAGCCCAGCGGACATGGAGCGTAGAGCGGCTTAACCCCGTCCACTTTTTCGGGGGAAGATCACTCCGCAGGCGAAGAACTCGAACTGTACGAACGTATTCGTCCAAACCACCACGTCCGGATCAGCACCTTTCGCACCAAGGTACCCTTCCACCCCTACAGCGACCGCGAGCATACAAAGGCTAGCTATAATGGCACTTCCGCGGCCGCCTATCTTAATCAGTACTGGCCAGATCGCGTAGAACTGCTCTTCGACCGAGATGCTCCAGAGCGGAGTGACTGGGTTCGAGGGCCACTGGCGTCCGCCTGCAGCGAAGTACCAGTTACCGAGCATGACTGTGTACATCACAAGCATCAATGCGCTGCCGGGTTCGCCGCCGTGCGACTTCATCAAGAGCAGATAGGCCGTCCCAATCCCGAGTCCAACGAGATAGAGGGGCCAGATTCTCAGAGTGCGTCGGATCGCAAAGTCTTTGATAGATACTGTTCCACTCTTGTCCTGCTCACGAAACAGAAGTTCTGTGATCAAGAAGGCGCTAAGAAAGAAGAACAGTGGAAGGCCGAAGTTCGCGGCGTCGACTGCGGCTACTGCGACTCGCGCCCACGTATTCGGGAGATGCCCTTGGTAGGCACCTGTCGTCCTGGGCAATAGATGCGCCATGAACACCAATGAAAACGCCACGAGTCTGAGAACATCGAGTTCTGGTCGATAAAACCGCTTGGCCGAAACAGGCGCGGCGCCCGAATCGACATCGATCAATTCAGCAACGGCCATTCTGGCACCCCGTTTTCGGCAGGGCCATGTCCTCACATCGCTAAAGAATTGTGAAGCCTAGCACCTCCGACAACTATCGAACTCAAGACCTGTGCCCAATGCTTGCCCACGAGGAACGTCCCCCATGACCGACGCCGCCCCCGCACTGCCGTCAGAACCGGCGCGTCTGCACTGGATTGCGGCAGCGTTCCTGTGCCTGTGCCGCATTGTGCAGAGTCTGTTCACCGGGCCGGACGGCGTGAGCTGGGCGCCGGGGCGGGTGTTTGCGTTTGCGACCTTTGCTGTGGCCCAGGGGCTGGTGGTGCGGGTGTCCGGGGTGTTGTTGCCGCAGCTGCACAGTGCGTCGGACTGGATGACTTTCTTTGCGGCCGTGGCCGGGTTTCAGGGGGCGACGGGCGCGACCTGCATCGCCCTGGTGCTCGGCATCGCCCCGGCCGACAGCGGCGGTCGGTGGTGGAGCAAGGACGCCTCGCCGCCGCCCAAGATCTGACGGGGCTTTTATGAGCCAAGACCGGTTCGACGCCTGCCTGGCCGAGGTGCTGAGGCACGAGGGCGGCTATGTGCACGATCCGCGCGATCCCGGCGGGGCCACGAACTGGGGGGTGACTCTGGCGACCCTGTCGCGCGCGCTGGGGCGGCCGGCCGGGGTGGATGAGCTGAGGGCGCTGACGCCGCAAGGGGCAGCGCCGATTTATCGGCGTCTGTATTGGACGGCGGCGGGATGCGAGGCCTTAGCGCCGGGGTTGGACCTGATGGTGTTCGACACGTCGGTCAATATGGGGGTCGGCGCGGCGCGCGCCCTGCTCGGCGCGGTGGACGACGAGGCCGATACGGCCCGCGCCATTAGCCAGATGAGCGTGGCGCGGCGGGCGAGGTACAGGGCGCTGAAGAGCTTTGCCGTGTTTGGCCGAGGCTGGCTGCGGCGGCTGGACGCGGTGACCGCTGCGGCCCTGGCCCAGGCGCGAGGAGGACCCTATGCCGCTTAGCTTTTTACTGACCCAATGGCGCTGGATGGCGTGGGCCGGCCTAGGCGTAACCATCGCGGTGCTGACGAGCCTATGGCGGCTGGAGGCGGGCCGGGCGGCGCAGTTTCAGGCGGCGTTGCTGCAGGCGCAGGCGGTCCAGGCGTCCGCCCTGGCTCAGGCTGCGAGCGCGAAGGCGGCCGGCGCTGTCCTGTCGGCCGGGGCTGCGCGCGACGCGGCGACCGGCGCGGTTCACACGGAGAACGAACATGCCATCCAGTCTGCGCCCGGGTCCGGCCAGGGCCTTGATCGCGCTCTCAATGACGCCGGCCGTCGCGGGTTGTGCCAGTTCAGGTCCTATTGGGCCGATCCCGCCTGCGTTCAGCTGCGCGGCGATGATTCCGGCCGGCGCGCGGACGCCGGTGGCGCCGACGCCTTTGCCGCCCCTTGAGGCCACGGCCGGGGCGCTGTGGATCGCCCTGGACGACCAGACCGCGCGCCTGGACCAGGCCAACGGCCGGTTGGCCGACGTGCTAGAGATCCAGCAGCGCTGTGAAGCGGAACAGGCCAAGGCGGGGGCGAAGCCGGGGTGGTTTGGGCGGCTGAAGTTCTGAGGCCGGTTGTGGGGTTTCCAAATCCAGATCGCCGCTTGAAAGAACAAATTAAGAACATATAGTGGCTGGGCGTTCGGAACGAGGGGCGGATGGACAAAGACCTTGCCGTTTTGATTTTGCTGGCCTGCCACCGCAGCGCTAAGGCGTTGGCCGAGATCGTGCCGCTTGTGAGCGAGTTTGGCTCTGAGGAGGACAACCAGGCCCTTCGCCGTCCGGTCGGTCGATCCATTCACGACATTCTGGAAAATATCGCAGGCTATGTTGCGGCTAGGTGTCCTGACGCTCAGGCCGAGTTCGAGGCCCGGCATGACAAGTACGGACGGATGGTCTGACGGCGGCCCGTCCGGACGCCTAATCTGAGGAAACTCCCGTGCTTGCGACCGACGCTTTCCAAGGTGTGAAGGCTTGCCTCCGATGACACTGGCGGTCACAGACTTTCGGGCCAAAGGATTTCGGTCTCTGAAATCCGTATCTCACCCGCTCTCGAGTCTCGACGTATTCCTCGGAGCCAACGGGGTCGGGAAGAGCAATCTTTATCGCGGCCTGGAGCTTCTACGGTTCGCGGCCATGAACGACCTTGGGCGGGCCTTGGCTGAGGAAGGCATGCCTGAAGCGCTATGGGCCGGACCCCGCAAGGTAAAGACTCCTGCGGAAATCACATTGGCCGTTGGTTTGATAGCGCCCGAGCAGGATCAGTTCCGCTATGAATATGAGGTGGTCGTCGGCCTGCCGCCGCCACCGCCATGGAACACGACGGCGTCGTTCGATATGGAGCCGCAGATTAAGGCGGAATCGCTCGTCCTGGTGACACGCGGGCGGCGTACGCGTCTGCTTGAACGCAAGGGCCGCTCGGTCATGGCGCGCACAGACGACAAGGGATGGGACAAGGTCGATATCGACCTACTGGAGTCCGAAACGGTCTTGGGCCGCCTGGAGGACTCAGAGCGGTTTAGCGAACTCGACCTAGTTCGCCGGACCCTGCTGGCGTGGCGCTTCTACCACCAGGTTCGCACGGACGCCGGTTCGCCCCTGCGCCGACCTTGTGTCGCGGTGGCCAGCCCTTCCTTGGCGTCGGACGGGGCCAATCTGGCGGCGGTGTTCGCGACCCTGGCCCACGTCCGTCAGGAAACATCGGAGCTGGACCGCGCCATCGAGGCGGCGTTCCCGGGCGCCAGGCTGATCACGCCCAAGCCGGGGCGGGACGCCAGCTTCGCCATGATGTTTCCGGAGTTTCCGCAGCGCCAGTTCGCGGCGGCGGAGCTTTCGGACGGGACCTTGCGGTTCTTGGCCCTGGCCGGCGCTTTGCTGGCCTATAGATTACCGCCGTTCATCGCCCTGAATGAGCCGGAAGCCAGTTTACATCCGGACCTGATGGAGCCTCTGGCCGGGATGGTGGTGAACGCCGCCAAGCGCAGCCAGGTGTGGCTGGTCACCCACTCCGAACGATTGGCTCAGGCGGTGACCGCCGCCGGAGGCGCCAAGGTGCGCACCGTGGTCAAGACGGACGGCGCGACCATGATCGAGGGCCTGAAGGCTTGGGGCGAGTTTGCGGACGAGGAGGACGAAGGGGAGTAGGCGAGGTTGGCCCGAACAAACAACAAAAAGCCCCGGCTTTACGCCGGGGCTTTTTTGCGTCTGGCGACGCTTCAAGTCCGCGATGCTGGTGCCGCCGCGCAGGATCGAACTGCGGACCTCAGCCTTACCAAGGATGCGCTCTACCACTGAGC
>CAYVHP010000070.1:0-10094 GCA_964451265.1 uncultured Caulobacteraceae bacterium
GCTTGCACTCGGCTCTGGACTACCTGTCGCCCACGGAGTTTGAAACCGCCCAACCCAGGCTGTGGACTGCGATCCCGCAGACCACAGCCTCAACAACAACTGTCCCTATTTAATTTGTCTCACCGAAGGGGTGCAGTCCAGCTGCGCCGTGGTTCGGCCAAGTTGGACAAGGGACTCAATATGAGCTTCCAATGTCTGTCAGCGACGCGATCGCGAAGGGGCATCTGAAGAGGGTTGGGCCATGACGAGACAGCAGTTTTTTGAGGCTATTCAAAAAGCTGGGATACGTTCCAGCGCCTTCGACTTGGACGGTCAAGGTGACGAATGCTATGTCTTGTCAGGTAACGAAAGTCACTGGAGCGTCTACTATAGCGAGCGCGGCTTGGAGACAAAGAAGCGTAATTTTGGGTCGGAGGTCGCTGCATTGAATCATCTCTTCGGCATGCTCAAGAATGATCGATCAACAAGGATTTAGCCGATGAAACCCCAGATTATGCAGGACAAGGTTGTCGTGATCGGCGGTTGGGATGATGCAGATAGCCGCTCGCTTCGTCTGCAAAACTTCGTAGCAAATGGCGAATCCTTCATCCCGATCTTCTCCGATGAAGTGGCCTTCAAACAGCAAGTTCAGAATTACGGTGACAGTGCATTTAATTGTGGCGCGCCCGCTCAGCCTGCAGGGTCTTTGCCAATTAAATGCACTGTCACCGTAATTCCGCACGACGGCTCAAAAGCCAAGGCGTTGAAGGGTGGCGCGTTCGCGTTCCAAGTCTTCCGGCGTGTAGGGCTCATAGACGTCGTGGGCTTTCAGAAAGCCGTCGAGTTCGTAACGTGATTCAATGCCGAGCACGCGGCGCAGTTCAGCCTTGGTCAGCCGGCCGGCGCGATAGGACTCCAGCGCCAGGGCTTCGAGGGCCTGGCGCTCGACGTCGCCTTCAGCGCTGAGCCGCTCGGCGAAGTCATCCGGAATGTGGAGAACCAAATTCATGCTCGAACCATAACGCAGCCAAGCCTTAAACTAAACCGTCCCGCCTGAACAAACCCGCCTCGGCTGCGCCCCTACCCCCGCCCCGCAGGCCGCCGCACGCGCAGGGGCGCGTGGGCCATGCGCAGCAAATTCGCCGCCCCCTTGGCGCCGAAGGGCGTGCCGCCGACGATCAGGATGCGGCCGCCCGGTGCGGCCAGACCCAGACGGACGGCGGTGTCCACCGCTTCCTTGGTCACACCTTCCAGGCTGTTGGGCTCGGCCGCCACGCGGGCTTCAAGGCCCCAGGTTAGGGTCAGGCGGTGAGCGACGGCCGGATCGGGGGTCAGGACCAGGACCGGTTGCAGCGGCCGCTCGCGCGCCATGCGGTTGGCGGTGCCCCCGGTCGTGGTGAAAGCGACCAGGCAATTGACCGTCTTGGTATCGGCCGCCCGGCGGGCCGCGGCCACCAGGATGTCGGCGTCGATGTCTTCCAGGTCGCCATGTTCGGCCTGGATCAGCTCGGGCCAATAGGGGTCGCGCTCCACGCGCTCGATGATCCGGTTCATCATCGTTACGGTTTCAAGTGGATATGCGCCGGAAGCGGATTCCGCCGACAGCATCAGGGCGTCGGCGCCCTCATAGACCGCATTGGCCACGTCGCTGGCTTCGGCCCGGGTGGGGGTCGGCGAGCCGGTCATGGACTCCAGCATCTGGGTGGCGACGATCACCGGCGCCCCGCGCCGGCGGGCGGCGCGCAGGATGATCTTTTGCGCCACCGGCACATCTTCCGGCTCCATCTCCACGCCCAGGTCGCCGCGCGCCACCATCAGGCCGTCGCACAGGTCCAGGATCGGCTCCAACTGCTCCAGGGCCGAGCGCTTTTCGATCTTGGCCATGATCGCCGCGCGGCCTTCCACCAGGCGGCGCAGCTCGGCCACGTCCTCGGGCCGTTGAACGAAGGACAGGGCGACCCAGTCCACGCCCAGCCGCAGGGCGAAGGCCAGGTCTTTGCGGTCCTTGTCGGTCATGGCCGGCATGGCCAGCACCGCGCCCTTCAAGGTGACGCCCTTGCGGTCCGACAGCTTGGTTCCCGACACCACCTCGGCGTTACAGTGATCGCGCGTGCAGGAGACGATCTTGAGCCGCACCTTGCCGTCGTCCACCAGCAGGTCGGCCCCCGGCGTCATGGCGGCAAAGATCTCCGGATGGGGCATGCAGACGCGGGTGAGGTCTCCGGGCGTGGGATCCATGTCCAAGCGGAAAGCCTGGCCGGGCGCGACCGTAACAGCGCCGTCGGCGAAGGCGCCCAGCCGCAGTTTGGGCCCCTGCAGATCGGCGAGGATCCCCAACGGGCGGTCGATGATCTGTTCGGCCGCGCGGACATTGGCGAAGACCTCGGCGTGGGCCTCATGGGTTCCGTGGCTGAAGTTCAGGCGGAACACATCCACGCCCGCGCGCGCCAGGGCCTGGATCATCTCCGGCGTATTGCTGGCGGGACCCAAGGTGGCGACCATGCGCGTTCGCCGGTTGCGGATCATGCAAACACCCTCCCGCCTGTCGCAGCCAGACCTAACGCCTCAGTGGGCGACCATGATGACAAGGCGGCGACAATCCATCCACTGACGCGGATTTGTCTTAACCGATTCCGTTAAGAATATGCGCTCCGGCATAGGCCGCGGGCCTTTTTTCGGATGGCGACCTATGCGGCCCTTCCCGGCGCAAGCCGGAAGGAAAAACATGAACCACCAAGCTCACCAAGTTCACCAAGGGCTTGGTGCTGCCTTGGTGTCCTTGGTGAGCTTGGTGGTTCAATGACTAGGATCGCCGCGCCTGAAAGCGCGGCCAAGAGACCCCCCAGCGATTTCTACTCGGCGGGCGCGGGGTCGCCTTCGAGGTCGCGGCGGGGGGTGACGAGCCGGGCGGCGCGGGGCTTGAGCCACTGCTCCAGATCGTCGACCAGTTCATAGACCACCGGCACCAGAACCAGGGACAGGATGGTGGAACTGATCAGGCCGCCGATCACGCCGATCGCCATGGGCTGGCGCCATTCGGAGCCTGCCCCCAGGCCCAGGGCGGTGGGCATCATGCCCATGGTCATGGCCACGGTGGTCATGACAATCGGCCGCGCCCGCTCGCGGCACGCCGAATGCAGCGCCTCCAACCGGCTCTTGCCCTCGCGCTGGGCCTCGATGGCGAACTCCACCAGCAGGATGGAGTTTTTGGCGGCCAAGCCCAGCAGCATGAGCATGCCGATCATCGACGGCAGGTCGAGCGCCTTGCCCGTCACCAGGAGCGCTATGAAACAGCCGCCCAGCGACAGGGGCAGGGCCGACAGGATCGTCAGCGGCTTGAAGAAGCTGCGGAACAACAGCACCAGCACCGCATAGATCAGGGCCACCCCGGCCAGCATGGCCAGGATAATGCCGCTGAACAGATCGATCATGTTCTCCACATCACCCGCCGTGGCCTCGCGCACGCCGGGCGGCAGGTGTTTCATGATGGGCAGTTGGTGCACCTGCTTGAGCGCCTGGCCGATGGTGGCGCCATTGACCAAGTCGGCGTCGACCGATGCGCGCCGCTCGCGGTCGTAGCGCACAATCCGGCCCGGCCCGGCCTCAAACGAAATATCGGCCACAGACCGCAGATCGGTTGTCTTGCCGCTGGCGGTGGGCACGCGCAGGCGGCCGATGGCGTTCAGGTCGCCGCGAGCGCTGTCGGGTAGCTTCACCCGGATGGGGATGCGGCGCTCGCCGTCGGGAAACTTAGCCACATTGGCGTCGATGTCGCCGATGGTGGCCACCCGCGCGATCTGGGCCAGGGCGTCGGCGGTCACGCCAAGACGCGCGGCCTCGGCCGGCTTGGGACGGATGATCAATTCAGCGGAGGCCGGCGGCGGGGCGGGCCGCGGTTCTAGGACCAGGCTCACACCGCGCATTTGCCGAAGAAGGCTCTCCTGCGCCTGCGCCAAGGCGTTTCCGTCCTGACTGGCGAGGATCACCTCCACGTCTGCAGAGGCGCCTTGGTTGAGATAGGTGATGCGGGCGTCCGCCACGGTCCGCAGCCGATCTCGCATAAGCTGTTTGACCTGTTCGGTGGTGTGCGCCCGCTTGTCCTTGAGCAGGGCGATCAGCTTGCCGTTGGCGATATCGCCGCTCGCAGAGACAGTCCCGATCTGGCTAAACACGTCCGCCACGTCGGGTTCCGCTCGAATCAGGCGCGTCGCCTCCAGCACGGCCTGCTGCATGTCCTGGCGCGTCGCGCCGGGGGCGCCGTCCACGGACATATAGATGTATCCCGGATCGGTCGTGGGCTGGAAGCCCGTCGGCAGCAAGCCCGCGACCACAAAGGACAACACCAGGAATCCGCCCCCGACCCCGCAGGCCTTCCAGCGGTTTGTCAGGGCCCAGTCCAGACTCTTGCGATAAAGTCGCGGCAGCTCAGGCGCGGCAGTCGCGTGCCGGGCCGGGACCAGGAAGTAGGCCGCCATCAAGGGCGTCAGCAAGCGGGCGACCGCCAGGGAAAACAGCACGGCCACCGCCACCGTGATGCCGAACTCGCGGAAGAACTGGCCCACCGCGCTGTTCAAGGCCGAGACCGGCAGGAACACCACCACGATGGTCAAGGTGGTCGCCGCCACGGCCAGTCCGATCGCCGCCGCGCCTTCGATGGCCGCCAGATAGGGCTGAGCCCCCCGTTCGATGCGCTTCTGGATATTCTCGATCTCGACGATGGCGTCATCCACCAGGATGCCGACCACCAGGGTCAGGGCCAGCAGGGTCACCACATTAAGGCTGAAGTTGAACACCGCCATCATGGCGAAGGTCGGGATCAGCGACAGCGGCATGGCTATGGCCGAGATCATCGTGGCGCGCCATTCACGCAGGAACAGCAACACCACCAAGGCCGCCAGTACCATGCCTTCGAGCAGGACGTGGACGGTGGATTCATAGCTCAGGCGGGTCTCCTTCACCGTGGAGAGGATCTCGGTGAAGGTCACCTCCGGATGCTGCGCCTTGAGTTTGTCGATGGCCTTGAGCACGGCGGCTTCCACGGCCACGTCGCTGACGCCCTTAGTCTTGGACACCTGGAAGGACGCGACCGGCTGGCCGTTGAGCAAAGAGAACCCGCGCTGTTCGGCCGAGCCGTCGCCGACGTTGGCCACGTCGCGCAGGCGCACATAACGCCCGCCCGGCAGGGGAATGGGCAGGTCTCGCAGGGCGTCTACGCTGCGCGCGGCGCCGAGCACCCGTATGGTCAGCTCGCGGTCGCCCACCACGGCGCGGCCGCCGCCGGTGTCGTCGGTGAACTGAGTGAGGGCCTGGTTGATCTGGGGCGCGGTGACGCCCAGGGCCGACATGCGGTCCGGATCGATGATGACGTTGATTTCCCGCGTCAGCCCGCCGTTTCGTGTGACCTCGCCTACGCCCTTCACCCCCTGCACCGCCCGCGCCACGGTGTTGTCGATGAACCAGGACAGGTCGGTGGAAGACAGGCTTGGCGAGGACACCGCGTAGAACATGATCGGCTGATCGTCGATGTCGAAGCGGGCCACATTGGGCGGATCGATGCCGTTAGGCAGGTTCACCCGGATGCGGTCCACCGCTGATCGCACCTGGTCCAGCGCGCGTTGTGAATCGGTTCCGATCTGGAACTCCACCGTGGTGACGGAGGCGCCGAGGGTGACGGTCGATGAGATATGCTTGACCCCGGAAACCCCCACGGCCGCATCCTCTACGGGACGGGTGATCTGGGTCTCCATTTCCGCCGGCGCCGCGCCGTTCTGGGTGACGCTGATGGTCACCACGGGGAAGGAGACTTCCGGGAACTGTTTGATCGGCATGACCAAATAGCCGGCGATCCCGGCCACCGTCAGGGCCAGGAACAGCAGCGCCACGGGCACCGGATTGCGGATGCCCCAGGTGGAGACCCTGAAGGTCATTGGGCCGCTCCTGCGTCGCCCGAACCTTCAACCGGGGTCACCTTGTCGCCGTCCAGCACGAAGCTGGAGCCGGTCACGAGCACCCTGGAGCCCGCCGGCGGGCCCTGGATGAGTTCCACCATGCCGCCGGCCCGAGCGCCCGTCTTGACCGGCACGCGCCGCGCGCGGTTGGCGGCGTCAACCACCAGCACCGAGGCGCCGTCGGCGCCGTAGATCACCGCCCGGTCCGGCGCGGCCAGAGACGAGGCGGTCAGGTCGGGCAGGAGAGCGCGGGCAAAGCCGCCCGGCCGCAGATCGGGACGCACGGGCATGGCGATGCGGATATGGCCAAGCTTGGTCTGGGCATCGACCTCCGGCTCGATCAGGCGCACCTTGCCCGCCACCTGGGCGCCGTCCGGCAAGGTAACGTTGGCGGCCTGTCCCGGATGGATGCGACCCAGGTCAGCCTCGGGCGTGTCGGCTTCCAATTCGATCAAACCATCGCGCGCGATACGGAACAGCGGTTGGCCCGCCGCCGATCCGACCGCCAGGTCCCCGGGGCGCACGGCCCGAGACAGCACCCGACCCGACACCGGCGCGCGGATGGTCATGCGCTCGTCGCGAGTCTGAAGGTCAGCGAGCTGCGCGGCGGCCGCCACTGCGGCGGCGCGGGCGCTCTTGGCGCCGAAGCGGCGCGTGTCGATGTCCTCCTGAGACAGCACCCCTTTGTTGTCGAGACCCTCGACGTTGCGGGCCTGGCTCTCGGCCTTTTCGGCGGCGAGCTGTTGCTGGGTGAGCACGGCCTTCAGCTGATCGATCTGTGCACGGAGCAAGGTATCGTCGAGCACCAGCATGGGCTGGCCGGCCTTGACCCAGTCGTCCTGATCCACCAGCACCTTGGCCACGCGATAACCGCTCAGCTCCGATGTCACCGCCGCTTCTTCGCGGGAGGTCAGCACCCCCGATACGTCCAGGGCGCTCGCCAGGGGCTGAACCGCCACACGCGCCACGCGCACCGCGCGCGGAGGCGGTTCGGCCGGCGCCGGGGCCTTGCGGCAGGCCGCGAGGGCGACGACACAGCAAGCTAGGGTCAAAGATCTGGATAAGCGGGTCATGGTCTGCCTTTGCATGGTCATCCAGCCGCTCCGCCGGTCGTGGCCAGGGTCTGTCCGGTCGGGGTCCAGCCACCGCCGAGGGCCTTAAACACCTGGACCGAACGCCGCATCAAAATGGTCTGGGCAGAAGCGCGGGCTATGCGCGCCTGACGCCAGGACGCCTCGGCGGTCAGGGTCGATTGCAGGTCGTTCAGGCCGCGCTGATAGCCGATCCGCTTGGCCTCATAGGCGCTCTGGGCCGATTGCTCTGCGGACTTGAGCAGCCCCAGCCTGCGCTCATCGGACGCGAAATAGACAAAGGCGGTTTCGGCGTCGCCATAGGCGGTCTGCACCGCCTTCTCATAGGCGATCACGGCCTGTTCGCCCACGGCCTTTTGCGCCCGCATCTGGGCCATAAGTCGTGGGATATCCAGCACCGGCTGGCTGGCGTTCAGACCGAGCGACCAGAAGCTGAGACGGCTAGCGGCCGAAGCGGTTTCCTGCAGCAATCCAACGCCGGGCTGAAGATTGATGGTCGGCAAAAACGCCTTTTCATCCAGGCTCAGCTTGCCCGAAGCGGATAGCACCCGTTCGCGCGCCGCCAGTACATCGGGCCGACGCGCCAGAAGCTCGCCCGGCACGGCGGCGGGCGCCGCCGGAGGCGAACCCAGAGAGCCCGCAACAGGAAGGCTCGCCAGGGGATCGACGCCGCGCCCGACCAATAGCAGCAAGGACCGCCGCGCGGCCGCCAGCTGGGCGGTCAAATCCTGCGCCTGAGCCTGGGCGCTCAAAAGATTGGCCTGGGTCTGCGCCTGGTCGCTGCCCGGAGTCAGGCCGTGCTCGACCTTGGCGCGGGCGATGTCCGCCAGCTTTTGTTCGTCGTCCACGGCGGCTTGGGCTTCCGCCAGTTGCAAGGCCAGACCGCGCGCCTGGAACAGGGAATCGGCCACGTCCGCCGATAGGCTCCAGCGTGTGGCCGCAGCAGTGAACAGGGCCGTGCGCAGATCGGCATTGGCCGACTTGGCCGCCGACAGCCGTCGGCCCAGCAGGTCGAGCTCCCAGCTGACGTTGAATGCGGCCTGTCCGCTCTGGCTGGCGCCCAAGCTGGTCACGCTGGAGCCGCCGCCCGCCGACCCCAAGCCGCCGCCCACGGTCGTAGTTCCACTCACGGCCTTGCTGAAGGCGGAGGGGGACTCCATCAAGGCAAGCTGTTCATGGGTGGCCGAGGCCGAAAGCGCGCCTTGCGGATTATAGGCCGACAGGGCCGAGGCGCGCACAGCGCGAGCCTGCTCCAGCTTGGCGGCAGCGTCCTTGGCGTCTGGACTGGCGGCCAGCGCCTGCTCCACCAACTCGGTCAATTGGGCGTCGTCATAGAGCCGCCACCAGCGATCCAGATTGTCAGTCGACGCAGAGGCCGACGGAACCGGCGCCTCAAAGGCCGAAGGCAGACGCGTGTCCGCCGCCCGCAGTTGGCCCGTGGCGCACCCCGCCAGGGCGGTGGAGGCCAGAACAAGGAACAGACGACAAAGGCTCGCCGGAGGCGACATGGGTAAAGCCGTTATTTGCTATATTGATTGATCCGACCAGCCGCCGCTTGCCAAGACCGCGACTGAGAGAATATGAGTAATTGCTCACATTTCCACTCGCATTTGGCCGCCATGCCCCCTGCCTCCGCTCAAATCGCTGTAACGCCAAGGAAAAAGCCGATCCAAAGTCGGTCTCGGGCGACGGTGGAGGCGGTGCTGGCGGCGGCGGCTCACATTCTCGAGGACCAGGGGCTTTCCGGCTTCAACACCAATGCGGTCGCCGTGCGGGCCGGCGTCAGCGTCGGGTCGCTCTACCAGTACTTTCCCAGCAAGGACGCCATACTGGTCGCCCTAATGGAACAGAGCCTGACCCTGTTCTACGAAGACCTGTCCGAGGCCATAGACGGTGCGCCGGGCGCGGGTTTGGCGGAAGACATGAAATTCATGCTGCGGATGGGACTGATGAGCCACCTGCGCCGGCCTAACCTGATGCGGCTTTTGGAAGGCGAGTTTCAGCGGCTGGAGACCTATGTCGACAAAGGCTCTGCGCACGTGGCGGTGCGGCAGGCCACCATTCGTCTGCTGGAACGTTACAGGGACCGGATCAGAGGCGGCGACATCACCATCATGGCCCAGGATGTCGGCGCCATCGCCAAGCTCTTGATGAACGCGGCGGGCGAACGGATGGAAGCGGACTGGGAAGCGGTCATCGACCGAACGGCGAGGGCCATGATCGGCTATCTTGGCGCCGCATGGGACGGAGGCGAGGCATGAGCGGCCAAATCCGCATCGGCGTGGGCGGTTGGACGTTCGAGCCCTGGCGCGGCGTCTTCTATCCCCCCGGCCTGGCCCAGGCCAAGGAGTTGGACTACGCCAGCCGTCGCCTGACCTCGATCGAGATCAACGGCACCTATTACGGCAGCCAATCGCCGGAAACCTTCCGCAAATGGCGCGACGCAACGCCGGAAGGCTTTATCTTTTCGGTCAAGGGCTCGCGCTTCACCACCAATCGCAAGGTCCTGGCCGAGGCCAAGGAGTCCATCGACCGCTTCATCGACCAGGGCGTGTTGGAGTTGGAGGATCGGCTAGGTCCTCTGCTGTGGCAGTTCGCCCCCACAAAGAAATTCGATCCGGACGACTTCGCCGCCTTCCTCGACCATCTGCCGCCCAAGGCCGGCGGGCGGGCTCTGCGCCATGTGGTGGAGGTCCGCCACGACAGCTTCAGCACGCCCGCCTTCATCGCCCTGCTGCGCGAGCGCGGCATCGGCCTGGTCTATTCAGAGCATCAGACCTACCCGGAGATGGCCGACCTGACGGCCGACTTCGTCTATGCGCGTCTGCAAAAGGGGTCCGACGACCTTGAGGCGGCGTATCCAACCGCCGCCTTGGACGCCTGGGCCACACGGTTCAAGACCTGGGCCTGCGGCGCTCAGCCCGACGATCTGCCAATCGTCGACCAAGCCCACGCCCCTCCCGCGACTTTGCGCGACGTGTTCGCCTACGTCATCCACGAGGGCAAGGTTCGCGCGCCCGCCGCCGCCATGGCCCTGATCGACCGGGTGGGCGAAGCAGAATAGGCTGTCCCGCAT
>CAYVHP010000071.1:0-13427 GCA_964451265.1 uncultured Caulobacteraceae bacterium
CCAGGCCCGACGCGATCTGTTCCAATACATCGAGGGCTTCTACAATCCCCGCCGCCTGCACTCAGCCCTGGGCTATATCAGCCCAGCGGACATGGAGCGTAGAGCGGCTTAACCCCGTCCACTTTTTCGGGGGAAGATCACCACCCCGACGCGCGCCGCCGCATGGTCGAGCGCATGAAGTCCGCGGGCGGATCGGCTTCGGCGAGTATCTGTTCCTTGATGGCGCGCGGTTCGCCGAACAGGTGGCCTTGGCCGTAGCCGATGTCCAGCTCCAGCACGTCGACCACCTGGCGCTCGCTCTCGACCTTTTCGGCGATCACCTCCACGCCGTAGCGGCGGGTGTAGCCGGCGAAGTCCGAGGCCTGGATATCGCGCAGGGACTTCAGGGCCTGGCGGCCCTCCACGTCCAGCAGTTGGGACAGCAAAAGGTCTGCGCCGATCTTGAGGAACTTCACGTCGGACCGCGCCAGGTCCTGGAAGTCCAGCTCCAAGTCGTTGACCTTGTCCAGCGAGAAGCGGAAGCCCAAGTCGGCCAGCTTGGCCATGTTGCGCGCTTCCACCGAACCGCGCTGCTTGAACGCCGCCTGGCCCAGTTCGAAAATCAGGGCGCCGGACATGTCCTTGTTCTCGGACAGGAATTCCAAAAACTGCGGGAAGAAGGTCTCATCGGCCAGAGAGCCCAGGGCGATGTTGCAGAAGATGCCGACCTTGCGGTCCTGCTTGGCCAGGCGGCGCACAATCTGCACGCAGCGAAACAGCAGCAGGTTGTCGATGGCGCTGACCAGGCCCTCGCGCTCGGTCACTTGCAGATATTCGGCCGGCATCATGACCCGGCCGGTCTCGTCGCGCAGGCGCGAGAAGCTCTCGTAGAACACCGTCCGCCGCTGAGGCAGGCTGACCACCGGCTGCAGATAGAGGTCCACGCGGTTGTCGGCCAAGGCCTGGCGCACGGTGTCGAGCAGCGCGGCGGTCTGGCGCTCCAGGTGCGGCGACAGGCCTGCGGCGCCGCGCGTGTGCAGGCGCTCGTCCAGGGTCTCGCTCATGCGCTGGACCAGATCCTCCAGCATACGCATTTCGCCGGTCAGCTCCTCCGAGCGCCGCTCCACGTCGTCGTGCACGGTCTCGCTGAGGGTCAAGAGCTTGGTCTGGATTTGCTCAAGCTGGTCAATCAGGATCAGCTGTGCGTCGCGGATGGAGCCGATCTCGCCTTCCAGCTTCACGCGCTCGACGTTGCGCTCCACAAGATTGTGTAGGCCGAAGGCCAGGGCCAATCCGCCCATCAGGCCCGCAATGCCCGCGCCCCAGCCGCCGCCCGAGCGCCATAGCAAAAGCGCCCCGGTCAGCGCGAGGCAAAGGTAGGCGGCCGAGAGTAGGGCGACTGTGATCTTGCGCATTGAGCCCGCCGAACCGAATCAACCGATTATCCACGCAGCCGGGGGCGCCGTCGAACGGAAAGCCTTAACCATATTCATCTGAAGGCTGGAGGCGCTTCCTGGGCCAACGCCGGGGGCTTGGGTTCTGCGCCGAGGAGGGCTAATCAGGGGCCGGACTGAACGAGGGCCGCCTTGTCGCGCTTGGGTGACACGCTAAGCGAATTGAATACGGGCGGGCCCCAACGCGGGGCCAAGCTATTCATTTTCGTGACCATTGTGCTGGACATGTGCGCGGTGGGCATGGCGATTCCGGTGATGCCGCGTCTGGTTCAGACCCTATCGGGCGGGGGCGCGGCGCGCGCGGCGGAGCTGTTCGGCCTGCTCAATATGCTGTGGGCGGCCATGCAGTTTCTAACATCGCCGCTACAAGGCGCCCTGTCGGATCGGTTCGGTCGACGGCCGGTGATCTTGATGTCCAATTTCGGGCTGGGCGCGGACTATATATTGACGGCGTTGGCGCCCCATCTGAGCTGGCTGTTCATCGGACGCATCCTTTCGGGCTCGGCGGCGGGGGGCATTCCGGCCGCCCTGGCCTATCTGGCCGACACCACCCCCCCGGAAAAACGCGCAGCCAGCTTCGGCTTCCTGGGCGCGGCCACGGGCTTCGGCATCACCGCCGGGATGGCGTTCGGTGGACTGGCCGGCTCGCTCGATCCGCGTCTGCCGTTCTGGATCGCCGCCTGCCTGTGCCTGCTCAACGCCGTCTATGGCCTGTTCGTCCTTCCGGAGTCCCTGCCGCGCAACCGGCGCACGGCGTTCAAGTGGCGGCAGGCCAATCCGCTGGGCGCCTTCCGCCTGCTGCGGACAACACCGGGCCTGCGCGTCATGGCGATTGTCGCCTTCCTGGTCAGCCTCTCCTCCCAGGCCCTGCCCAATATCGTCGTGCTCTATGTCGGCTATCGCTATCACTGGGGCATTTGGGCCATCAGCGAGATGCTGACCGGTTGGGCGATCTGCAGCATGGCGGCTCAGGGCCTGTTGCTGTCGGCCTCAGTCAACCGGCTGGGCGAGCGCCCCACGCTTATGCTGGGCCTTGTGCTGACCATCTTCGGCTTCCTGGCCATCGCCACGGCGCCGACCGGGCCGCAGTTCTGGTGGGGGGTGCTGCTGATGGCGGGGGGATCGATCTCAACCCCCTTGATCAACGCCTTCTTCTCGCGCCGTTTAGGCGCGGCCGAACAGGGCCGCCTGCAAGGCGCCACCAACAGCCTGAACGGGGTCACCGGCATGCTTGGTCCCGCCCTGTTCACTCAGGTATTTTCCATGTCCGTGCGCGGCGAGGCCCAATACGGCCTGATCGGCAGCCCGTTTTTCCTGGCGGCGGGCCTGATGCTGATCGCCATGGCTTTGGCGTTCAGGGAAGTGGCTCACTGAGCCGGTCGATCCGGAACTTCAGCCCCAAGATCGTGGCCGAAAGGATCAGGTTGACGGTGTTGGAGGCGGCGATGGGCCAGCTTTTCTCCATCACGCCATAGGCCACCCAAAGGATGAAGCCCGCGACCATCACCAGGTAGGTCCGCAAGGATACGCCGTCCGCCCTTCGCTCGCGCACAAGCTTGACCAGCTGGGGCACGAAACTGGCCATGGAGCACAGGCCCGCAGCCGAGCCTATGACTTCGATGACCAAACCTGCCGCCAGTTTAGCGAGACCAGGGGATGAGAGGGGCGTGAATGGCCGTGGGATGATCCGCGTGAGCCAGCCCCATAGGATTGGCCTGGCCGAAGAACAGCCAAAGCGAGGCTGCCGAGCTTAGGCCAAAGATAACCGCCGAAGCCGCCGCCGCCCAAACCTTGGTCGGATAGCGGGTTTGCATAAAGGGTTCTTGTGACATGACTGCACCAGCCTCTTTCCTGCCGAAACAACGGAATTGAACCCCTTTCGGTTCCTTGATCCGCGGCAAACCTTGCGGTTGTCACAGGACCGCCATAAGGCCGTGTTCTGACAGGTTCTGTCCTGTCGCCCGCCTGTGATTCGTCGCCCATGTCGCTGAGCCGCTCCCTGCTTTGGCCCGCGCCCGCCTTCGCCCGAGGGTGGTTGAGCGGCGTGCTTGGCTGGGGCAGGACCGGGGCTGCGGCGCCTGCGCCCGTCGAACCCGATCAGCCGCCCGCCTACGCCGCCGCCAACGCGCCCTTGGAGGAGGTGGTCGAAGCGCTACCCGATCCGGTGATTGTTGTCGGCGCCTTGGAGCCGGATGAATATGCGGGGCGCCGGATTCTGTTCGCCAACCTCGCCGCGCGCGAGATGTTCCGCCTCACGGCCGATCAGGTGCTGCTGGTGTCCGCCGTGAGGAACCCCCGGGTGCTGGAGGTGGTCGACGACGCCCTGTTCCACGGCTGGCTCGGCGAGGCAGCCTATGAAGCCGGCGGCGCGCAGGATCGCTACTGGCGCGCCTGGGCCAGGCCTCTGTCGCCCACGGCGGGCGGCATGAAACGCGCGCTGCTGTTGTTGCGCGACGAGACGGATTCGCGCCGCAACGAACGCATGCGCGCCGACTTTCTGGCCAACGCCAGCCATGAACTGCGCACGCCCCTGGCCTCGCTCGCCGGCTTCATCGACACCCTGCGCGGGCACGCCAAGGACGATTCCGCCGCCCGCGACCGCTTCTTGGATATCATGGCCCGCCAGGCCTGGCGCATGGCGCGCTTGATCGAGGACCTGATGTCCTTGAGCCGGATCGAGCTGAACGAACACATCGCCCCCGACGGCGTGGTCGACCTGTCGCTGGCGGCGGCGGATGTGATTGACGCCCTGTCGCCCCAGGCCCGCGAAGCGGGGGTGGAGTTCGCCCTGGACCTGGGCGCGCGCGGCCGGGCGGTCGTGACGGGTGATCGCGATCAAATCGTGCAGGTGGTGCAGAACCTGGTCGACAACGCCATCAAATACGCCGGGCGGGGGGGACGCGCCACGGTGACGATCGAGTGCGGTCTGACGGCCGAAGGCGCGGCCGCTTTGCAAAAGCCGCACGCCGCGCGGCTTGCCCTGCTGACCCCGGACCACGCCGAAGGGCTGTATGCGGTGATCCGTGTCGCCGACACCGGACCGGGATTGGCCCGCCAGGTGCTGCCCCGACTGACCGAGCGGTTCTACAGGGTGGAGGGCCAGAAAAGCGGGGAGCGTCTGGGCACCGGCCTGGGACTGGCCATCGTCAAGCACATCATGAACCGTCACCGCGGCGGGTTGGCCGTGGAGTCGGCCGAAGGCGAGGGCGCGCAGTTCGTCGTCTATTTTCCTTTGGTCGCGACGCCGCCCGGCGTAACAAAAGCGTCATAAAAGCTTCACAGCGCCAATGCATTGCCCAGGCAGTGTCCGCGCGCACAAAGGGGTTTGCAGCCGGGCTTCGATACGCCCGACCGGGCTCCGGACTGCGAAGGATTTGAACTATGGAACACACGGTAAAGGCCTACAGCGAAGAGCTGAACCACCTGACCGCCGAAGTGACCCGGCTGGGCGGGCTGGCGGAGGCGCAGCTGTCCGATTCCGTGGAAGCGGTGGCGCGTCGCGACCTGCCCATCGCCCACCAGGTGATCGACCGCGACGACAAACTGGACGTTTTGCAGGCCGATATCGAACGCAAGGCCATCCGCTTGATCGCCCTGCGCCAGCCGGTGGCCCAAGACCTAAGGCACACGGTCGCCGCGATGAAAATCTCCATGCAGCTGGAGCGCTGCGGAGACCTGGCCAAGAATATCGCCAAACGCTGCCTGGTGCTGGCCGGATCGGAACCCCTGCCGCCCCTGACCCGCTCCATCGAACGCATGGGCATCCTGGTGACGTCGCGGCTCAAGGACGTGCTGGACGCCTATTCGGCCGGCGATATCGAGCGCGCCGCAGGGGTATGGTCGCGCGACGACGAGATCGATGAGCACTACGACAGTCTGTTTCGCGAATTGCTGACCTACATGATGGGCGATGCGCGCACGATCACCGCCTGCACCCACCTGTTGTTCATCGCTAAGAACCTGGAACGCATCGGCGACCACGCCACCAACATCGCCGAAATGGTGCACTTTGAAATCACGGGCGAGGAGCTGGTGTCCGACCGGCCCAAATGGGACGCCCTGCAACGGGCGTCGGTCGAGTAGGAGAATAGCCGCGTGACGCCTTACGTACTGGTGGTGGAGGACGAGGACGCCCTGGCCACCCTGCTGCAGTACAACCTGGACAAGGAGGGCTATGAGGTCGCCCTGGCCCAGGACGGCGAAGAAGCCCTGATGATGGTCGACGAGCGCATGCCCGACCTGCTGGTGCTGGACTGGATGCTGCCCAAGGTGTCGGGCATCGAAGTGTGCCGACGCCTGCGGTCCAAGGCCGAGACGCGCAATATCCCGATCATTCTGCTGACCGCGCGCGGCGAGGAGACCGACCGTATTCGCGGCCTGGACACCGGTGCGGACGACTATGTGGTCAAGCCCTTCTCCATGAGCGAACTGACCGCACGGCTGCGCGCCGTGCTGCGCCGCATACGCCCGGGCCTGGCCGAGGATCGTATCCGCCAAGGCGATATCACCATCGACCGCGTCGCCCACCGAGTCCGCCGAGGCGCGCGCGAAGTGCACCTGGGGCCCACAGAATTTCGTCTGCTCGACTATCTGATGCAGCACCCCGGCCGGGTGTTCAGCCGCGAACAGCTGCTGGACGCGGTGTGGGGCTCGGACGTCTATGTGGAAGCCCGCACGGTCGACGTCCACATTGGCCGTCTGCGCAAAGCGCTGAACCTGGACATTGAAAACGACCCCATCCGCACGGTGCGATCGGCGGGATATTCGCTGGATCTGGATGGGTGAGTTGCGTCGTCGCGCCTAGAGCGGCGACGGCTGGGCTGTATCTCCTTCCCTGCTTTAGCGGGGAAGGGGGACCACACGCAGTGTGGTGGAAGGGGCTTCTTCCTGCCACAAACGCCACCACCACCGCCCTTCGGGCGGTCCCCCTCCCCCGTTTCGCTACGCTGCACAGGGGAGGAGAGGCCAATCTGACCCGCACTTCACCAAACTCCCATGCTGAGGGGGGATAAAAGCCGTTCTTGATCCGGACCGCATCACAATGTAAGCGTTTACATCTCTGGTCGCGGCCCGCAGACCGGAACACGGGAAAACGCCATGAAGACCGTTACAGTCGCAGTGCTCGCCATGGCTATAGCCGGCGGGGCGTTCGCCCAGACAACCAGCGCCGTCCCGATTTCACCCGACGAGGCCCTGCGCGAAGATGGGGCCGCGCAGGCGCCGCTCCGTTATTCTATGCCCGACACCCCCGGCACGGGGGCCTATCCCGCCATGCGCGGGACCGACGCTGCCTTTCCCGGCCACGTCATCTATCGACCACGCGATCTGGACGCCATGGCTCGGCCCCTGCCCGTTTTGCTGTTCGGCAATGGCGGGTGTTCAGCCGATGGGGCCGCGGCGCGCGCCTTCTTGGGGGAGATCGCCTCGCACGGCTATCTGGTCATTGCCCCCGGATCGCAGATCAGCGGACCGGGCATGACCCCTCCGGCGCCCGGCGCTTCAGTCGGACACACCACCGTTGCTGATGTCCTGGCGGGCATGGATCAGGCGCTTGCCGCCAATGAAACAGGCCTCTATCGGCATAGGATCGATACGGATCGCATAGCGGTGGCAGGCTGGAGTTGCGGCGGTCTGCAAGCGCTTCAGGTCGCGGCGGACCCACGTATTCGTGCGGTGATCGGCTTACACACGGGTATATTTTCAGACACGCGCAATCCTAACACCGGCCAGCCTATCGATAAGTTGCAACTCCTACGCCTGCACACGCCGGTCCTGTACGTCCTGGGCGGGGAGCGCGATATCGCCTATCTCAACGGGCGCGATGATGTTGATCGAATCGCGCACGTTCCGGCGATGATGGCCTCTCACCTCGTCGGCCATCTGGGCACCTTCAATCAGCCCAACGGCGGAGAGGAAGCACAGGTCGCGGTCGATTGGCTGAACTGGCAACTGTATGGCGACGCCAAGGCCGCAAAGCGCTTCGTCGGAACGGACTGCGCCCTATGCCGAGACCCGAGTTGGACGATCCTTCGCAAGCATATTGGTTGATCGGTTTGGGCCACCGAGCTCAAGGTTTTATATTGGTGCGCGTTGAGTCCGCTCTAAGCCCCATTCACCGTATTGGCCTTGATGGCCGCCGCACCTTTCATATCCAGGTCCACGCGGGTGTCGCCCAGGCGTAAGGGAACGCCCAGAGCTTCGTTCACCGCATGAACGCCGCCGCGCGATCCGGCCTTGGGGCCGATCAGGTAGCGCAGGGAGATGCGTTCGCAATCGGCGGCGTCCGGCTGGGTGCCGTGCAGGGTGCAGGCGTGCCACAGGGCGCAATAACCGGTCTCGCCGGTCAGGATCAGTTGGGGCGTCAGCCTCTCGCCCTGCGGCCCGTTGCGATAGAGCCAGCCGTCGGCCTGCTTGGTCAGGTCGTGGGGAAACACCGAAGCGCCAAGGCTATGGCTGTTTTCCAGCACATGCAGGGGCGCATCGGCCGAGGTCACCGGATGCAGATAGACGTAGAGGGTGACGAAATCGGCGTCGCGATCCTTGAAGTCGATCAGGTCCTGATGGAAGTCGATGCCGTAGAAATAGGTCACATCGCGATACTGCGGCTTCACATAGGCGCCGAGGTTGTTGACCGGATTGCCCAAGATGCGCGCCTTCAGCCAGTCCGGGATCGACTTGGCGGGGACTCCGCACACCACCTTGCGGTCGATCAGCTCGTAGTCGGCGCCGAATAAGTCCGTCAGGGCTGAGACGATCTGGGGCGCACGCTCCACAAATGCGAGCTTATCGGCGAATTTTTCGAGAAGATTGCGGCCGGGCCGGGGATTGACTCCCCGGTATTGCGGGTCGGCGTCGAATTGAGCCTCGCTCAGAAAAAGGCTCTCGTCGTAGCGGCGTTCGCCCTTCAAATCGGCCAGCAGGTCGGCGGCGGCAACGGCGTCGACCGGTTGATCGAAGATATGCACGCCGCGCCGCAGAACGTCGTTCAACACCGGTCCTGCCAGTCGCTCTTGGTTCAAGGTCCAAGCCGGCGCGCGTTCTCCGAGGTCCATAGCAGCTGCTCCCGATCCCCAGCCAGCCTCGCGGCACAGGGTTAACGGGCGGTGAAACCGGCTGTGGCGCTTTAGCGCAGAGTGCGTTGAACCACCTGGCGCAAACCGGCGACGACAGCCTCTGTCTCCTCGGCGCCCTGGGTGGGGTCGGCGAGAAGCAATAGGCCGTCCAGGTGAACCGTTACTGCGGACGGGCTCCAGGTATTGCGCGTCATTGACCCGTCGAGCAGTTCGCAAAGGCTCAGAGCCGCTTGGCCCAGATGGGGCAGTCCCGCCACATCGGCAATGGAAAGCATTTCGTTACACAGGCCGTAGACCGCTAGAATCTGCTGATCGGCGGGCGTGGGGCCGAAATCCCGCGCCATGGCCTGGACATCGGCCAACAGGCTGAGCAACTGCGCCAGCACAGGCTCGCGTATAGCGCCCATCCGCTCCTCGACATCCGCGAGGGCCTGGGCGACAGTCGGCCCCCCGGGCGTGCGGATAAGGCTGGCCAGACGGTTGACCGGACGACGGACGACGACGGCGCTCATGCCCGGGCCTCTTTGGTGCTGGGCGCCTCAAGGGGAGCCTCTTCGGTGGAGGGTGTCTCGGTCGGGGCCGGCAAATCCCCGCGGCGGCGGGCCAGGGCGTTCGGTCCGGGCTCCTGGTCATGGAACCGCCGGTCCGGCCCGACATAGGTGTCCAGTTCGATGAAGCTGCGATTGCCCTGGCCCATCCACAGAATGCGTTCGAGCAAGACGCGCGGGCTGATCGGCTTGGCAATGACAAAATTGGCGCCGCAATCGCGGGCCTTGCCGACCAGGGATAGGGGCGTATGGCCGGCGATCAGGATCAGCGGGCAATATCGATTGGGATCCAGATCGGACCGGCGCAGATCCGAGGCGAATTCATAGGCGCCGCCATTGGGAACAGACGCGTCACAGATGATCAGGTCGAACACGCGGGCCTTGACGGCCTTCATGGCGTCCTGCGGCGTCTTGCACCGATCCGGGCGGCGCACGCCCAGTCCGGCCAGAATCTGGGCGGTAATGTCCATCCCGTACGAGGGCGACTCGAGCAGGAGAACCACCGCCTTTTCCAGATTGAAGCGAGCCTTATCGCTGAGTTCCGCCATGGCGCGTCCCGCAAGGCCACTGAAGACTAGCCGGCGCACCTTAGGCCAGGAGCGTTTACCACAGCTTAAGGTGATTTTGGGCGCGCTGGAGTGTTTATGGGAACGCATCGTTTGGCCCCGCGCTTGGAGACCGGAGGCAAACGCTCATGGACTCGATCGAACAGATAGCGGCGCTAGCGAAATTACTTGGGCGCAGGGTGGGCCGCGCACAGACGATATTCGGTGGATTGGCGCTAGTCGGCCTCGGCGCGACCCTGCTGTTTCTGGCTCGGGAGAATTGGAACTTTCTACGCGGCCCCATCGCCGGAGTCGCTTCGGCGCGCACCGGTCGGGCGGTGCGCCTGGACGGCGACCTTACCGCCCATCTGCTGTCATGGACGCCGGAGTTCCGCATTGGCGGCCTGAAAATCGGCAAGCCCAATTGGGCCGGCCCGGGCGACGTCGCCGATGTGCAGTCGGCGCGCCTTCAACTGAGGCTTTTGCCCTTGCTCGTGGGCCAGGTTGAATTGCCCCTCGTCGAGCTCAAGGGCATGCGGCTGGATCTCTTGCGCGACAAGACCGGACGCGAAAGCTGGGCGCTCGACGCCAAGTCCGCCGGACAACCCTTCAAACTGCCGCTGATCTCGCGTTTTCTGATCACGGACGGTCGCGTTCGCCTGGTCGATCAGACCCGTAAGATTGTCCTCAATGGCCAGGTGCAGGCCAATGAACGGCCCATATCCGCAGACGGCCGAGGCTTCAGCCTGACGGGCGACGGGACCTTAAACAGTGAAAAATTTCAACTGACGGCCACAGGCGGGCCGCTGATCGGCATCAAACGCGACCGGCCCTATCCGTTTCGTCTGGATGTGCAGGCCGGAGCCACCCACGCGCTTGCCTCGGGCCAAATCCTGCGTCCCTTCGATATGGGAGGTTTGACCGGCGCCTTGACGATCAACGGCCCGGACTTGGCCCGCCTGTACGATCTGACCGCTATCACCTTGCCCAATACCCCGCCCTACACCCTGTCGGCCCAGTTTGAGCGACACGGCGCCCGATACGGTTTCACCCACATCGCGGGCAAGGTGGGCGCCAGCGATCTGGGCGGCGACATGACCATCGACAAGGTGCAAGGCCGCCGCAGGATGACGGCGGACCTGGTCAGCGAACATCTGAACTTCCCAGATCTGCTTGCGCTGCTCGGCGGGCCGCCCGCCCGCACTGCGCCCTCGCCCGCCCCGGCCAAACGGGCCCAGATCAGCTTGCCCATGTCGAGGAAGCCCGCTGCAGCAGCCCGGAGCGCCGACCACCGACTATTGCCCGATGCGCCCCTGATCAGAGACCGCCTCGGCGCCATGGACGCCGATGTACGCTTTCGCGCCAATTCCATCCGGGGCGGCGCGTTCACGGCCCGCCGGGGCTCGCTCACGCTGAAGCTCCAAAACAGCGTCATGACCATTGATCCCCTGGATGTGGAGTTCGCCCAGGGGCGCTTGTCAGGCCACATCGGCATTGACGCGCGCACCGCGTCGGTCAGAACCGACGCCGACGTCACCCTGGCCAATATCGGACTGCAAGGATTTCTGAGGTCCACCGGGCCCCAGCCCCCGGTCGAGGGCTTGATGCAGGCTCGCGCGCGCCTTACGGGCGTCGGCGACTCCGTGCACAAGGCCGCATCCACGGCCAATGGGCAGGTCGTGTTCGTGGTTCCTCACGGACGCATTCGACAGTCGTTCGCCGAACTGCTCGGCGTCAACGTCGGTCGCGGGTTGTTTCTGCTGTTGTCCAAAGACCCCCGGCAGACGGACATGCGCTGCGCGGTGGCGCAGTTCGACGTCAAAGGCGGGGTGATGACCGCGCGTCAAGTCGTTATCGACACCGGCGTGGTTACGAGCACTGGTTCGGGCTCCATCGATTTGGGGGCCGAGCGGCTGAACCTTGACCTGAAGGGCCAGACCAAGCATCCGGAACTGCTTCGTATCTGGACCCCCATCCAGATCAGGGGCACGTTCAACAAGCCCACTGTGGGCTTGGATGCCGGATCGGTGGCCGCTCAGGGCGGCTTGGCGCTGGGCGTCGCCGCCTTGCTCGGACCGTTGACGGCGATCTTGCCGTTTGTCTCGCCGGGCTTGGCGAAAGACGCCGATTGCGCGGGTTTGATGGTTGACGCCAAACACGCCGGCGCGCCTGTCAAGGGAATCAAGGCCTCGGCCTTAGGCCATTTGAGCCCAAGTTCAGGGCCACGAACCCAGCCGAGGACGGCGCCGCAACATGGTCATTCGACGAAATAACCTGTCGCAGGCGCTCGCCGCGACCGAGCTCGATTTAGAATGCGGCGGCGATAATCGCGGCCGCTGCGGCCGGGAACGCGGCCAGAAGAAACAGCAGGGCCGAATGGTCGGCTGCGGTTTCAATCCGTTCATACAAGCGGTTCATGACATACTCCTCAACTCTTTTACGCAACTCGCCTCAAGCCCCAAACAAAAAGGCGGCGCCAAGACGCCGCCAGTTCACAGGGAGGAAACTGCCCGGGTCGGGCTGAGATTGATATATGCTGCGACGCAACATTAGTCAAGCTTGAATATTGCAGTGCAGCATAGACCGTGGCGGATTTTTCGTTTGGGCGCCGTGATTGACAGCGCCTTTGCCAAGCGCGAAAACTGCCCGCCTTCCCGTCCCCGGTCTCGTCCGGGGATGTTGTCTTTATGGGAGGCGCCCTTGTCCGGCCCCGCATCCCCCTCCGACGCGTCCACCAGCCATCTCATGGGCGTCTATAGCCGCGGCGACCTGGCCTTTGAGCGCGGCGAGGGCGTGCGTCTTTATTCCACCCGGGGCGAAGTCTATCTGGACTGCGTCGCCGGCATCGCCGTGAACGGTCTGGGCCACTGTCATCCCAAGCTGGTCAAGGCCCTGACCGACCAGGCGCAAAAGCTGTGGCATGTGTCCAATATCTACCGGATTCCCGAGCAGGAAGCCCTGGCTGACCGCCTGTGCGAAGCCACCTTTGCCGACCAGGTGTTCTTCACCAATTCCGGGACCGAGGCGGTCGAACTGGCGCTGAAGATCGCGCGTAAATATCAGGCTTCGCGGGGCGCTCCGGAACGGATCGACGTGATCACCTTCGAGGGCGCCTTTCACGGCCGCACCTACGCAGCGGTCAACGCCGGCGGCAACCCGACCTATCTGGAAGGATTTGGTCCGCGTCTGCCCGGCTATGTCTATCTGCCGTTTGGCGACATGGAGGCGCTCAAGGCGGCGGTCGGCCCGACCACGGCGGCGATCATGCTGGAGCCGGTGCAAGGCGAAGGTGGCGCGCGGGTGTTTTCGGACGAGCAACTACGCGCCATCCGCCGCCTGTGCGACGAACAGGACGCCTTGCTGATCTATGACGAGATCCAATGCGGCATGGGCCGCACCGGCAAGCTGTTCGCCTATGAATGGACTGGGGTTGAGCCCGACGTCATGACCGTGGCCAAGGCCCTGGGCGGCGGCTTTCCCGTGGGCGCCTGCCTGGCCAGCGCCAAGGCGGGATCCTGCATGACTTTCGGCACGCACGGCTCGACCTATGGCGGAAACCCGCTGGCCATGGCCGTGGCCCTGGCGGCCTTCGACGAGATCGCCACGCCGCAGTTGCTGGAGCATGTGCGCGATGTGGCGGGCTATTTCGGCCAACAGCTGGCCGGTCTGAAGGATCGCTATCCGGACGTGATCGCGGACATCCGCGGCAGGGGCCTGCTGATCGGCGTCAAGCTCATCCCAAACAACCGCGCCTTCATGGCCCTGGCGCGGGAGCAGAAGCTTCTGATCGCAGGCGGCGGCGACAACTGCATCCGGCTCCTGCCGCCC
>CAYVHP010000072.1:0-13676 GCA_964451265.1 uncultured Caulobacteraceae bacterium
GGGGCACCAGGGGGCGCAGTTCCGGCGGGATCACCGGAATCACCGTCAGGATCATCCATTCCGGACGGTTGCCGGACTCGATGAAGGCCTCGATGATCTTCAGGCGCTTGGACGCCTTCTTCTGCTTCATCTCCGAGGGCGTGCCGCTCAGCTCTTCACGCAGGCGATCCGCTTCCTTGGGAAGATCGATGGCGTTGAGCATGCCGCGCACCGCTTCGGCGCCGATTTCAGCGGTGAAGCTGTCGTCGCCGAATTCTTCCTGGTAGCGCATGTAGTCGTCTTCACTCAGCAGTTGGTACTGCTTGAGCGGGGTCAGACCGGGCTCGGTGACGATGTAGTGCTCGAAATAAAGGACGCGCTCGATGTCCTTGAGGGGCATGTCCAGCATCATGGCGATGCGGCTGGGCAGGCTCTTGAGGAACCAGATGTGGGCGACGGGCGAGGCCAGTTCGATATGGCCCATGCGGTCGCGCCGCACGCGCGCCAGCGTGACTTCCACGCCGCACTTTTCGCAGATAATGCCCTTGTACTTCATACGCTTGTACTTGCCGCACAAGCACTCGTAGTCCTTAGTCGGACCGAAGATGCGGGCGCAGAACAGGCCGTCGCGCTCCGGCTTGAAGGTCCGGTAGTTGATCGTTTCAGGCTTCTTGATCTCGCCGAAGGACCAGCTGCGGATCTTTTCCGGGCTGGCGAGGGAGATGCGGATCTGATCGAAGGTCGGGGCGACCTGGACCGGATTGAAGATATTCAGGACTTCCTGGTTCATGGAACTTCCAGTTCGTCAGAAATTTCCGAGGCTGGTGGGGAGAGGCTGACAACCCCTCCCCGGCCCTTGATGGCGATAGCGGCTAGCGCTGGTTAGCTGTTCTCGAGCTCGACGTTCAGGCCCAAGGAACGCATTTCCTTGACCAGCACGTTGAAGCTTTCCGGAATGCCGGCCTCGAAGGTGTCGTCCCCGCGGACGATGGATTCGTAGACCTTGGTCCGTCCGGCCACGTCGTCGGACTTCACCGTCAGCATTTCCTGCAGGGTGTAGGCGGCGCCGTAGGCTTCCAGAGCCCACACCTCCATTTCCCCGAAGCGCTGACCGCCGAACTGGGCCTTGCCGCCCAACGGCTGCTGGGTGACCAGGCTGTAGGGACCGATGGAACGGGCGTGGATCTTGTCGTCGACCAGGTGGTGCAGCTTGAGGATATAGATATAGCCCACCGTGACCGGACGCTTGAACTGCTCGCCGGTCTGGCCGTCGAACAGGATGGACTGACCGGAGCGATCCAGGCCCGCCATTTCCAGGTGCTCTTCGATGTCCTCGATACGGGCGCCGTCGAACACGGGGGTGGCGATGGGGACGCCCTTGGCGAGATTGCGGCACAGCTCGATCAGTTCTTCGTCGTTCCCTTCGGGCAACTCTTGATCGGGGCCATAGATGTCGCGCAGACGCTGGATGAGCGCCGCACGCTGGCCGCCGTTCTGCCAAGCTTCCAGCAGGGTGGTGATCTGCTTTCCCAGGCCCGCGCAGGCCCAGCCGAGGTGGGTCTCGAAGATCTGACCCACGTTCATGCGCGACGGCACGCCCAGGGGATTGAGCACCACATCCACCGCCGTACCGTCGGCCAGATAGGGCATGTCCTCGATCGGCAGGATCTTGGAGATGACCCCTTTGTTGCCGTGACGACCGGCCATCTTGTCCCCGGGCTGAAGCTTGCGCTTCACCGCCACGAACACCTTGACCATCTTCATCACGCCGGGCGGCAGCTCGTCGCCGCGCTGCAGCTTGTCGACCTTGTCTTCGAAGCGGCGGTCCAGGCGCTTGCGCGCCTCGTCGAACTGGCCGCGCATGGCTTCCAGTTCGGCCATGGTCTTCTCGTCGTCCAAGGCGATCTGCCACCACAGACCGGGGGAGATTTCCTCCAGCTTCTCGATGGTGATCACACCGCGGCCCAGGCCCTTGGGACCGGACACAGCGGTCTTGCCCACCAGGATTTCGCGCAGACGGCCGTTGATGTTGCGGTTGAGGATGGCGAACTCGTCGTCGCGGTCCTTGCCCAGACGGTCGATTTCCGCGCGTTCGATGGCCAGGGCCCGTTCGTCCTTGTCCACGCCGTGCCGGTTGAACACGCGCACCTCGACGATGGTCCCCGCCACGCCCGGCGGCAGGCGCAGGGAGGTGTCGCGCACGTCGGAGGCCTTTTCGCCAAATATGGCGCGCAGCAGCTTTTCTTCCGGCGTCATCGGGCTTTCGCCCTTGGGCGTGACCTTGCCCACCAGGATGTCGCCCGGCATGACCTCGGCGCCGATGGCCACGATGCCCGCTTCGTCGAGGTTGCGCAGAGCTTCCTCGCCGACGTTGGGGATGTCGCGGGTGATTTCTTCGGGACCCAGCTTGGTGTCACGGGCCATGACCTCGAACTCCTCGATGTGGATCGAGGTGAACACGTCATCGCGCACGATGCGCTCGGAGATCAGGATGGAGTCTTCGAAGTTGTAGCCGTTCCAGGGCATGAAGGCGACGAGGGCGTTGCGGCCCAGGGCCAGTTCGCCAAGCTCGGTGGAGGGGCCGTCGGCGATAATGTCGCCGGGCTGGATCCGGTCGCCCACCCGCACCAGCGGACGCTGGTTGATGCAGGTATTCTGGTTGGAGCGCTGGAACTTGGACAGACGGTAGATGTCCACGCCCGGCTTGGTGGGATTGGTCTCTTCGGTGGCCCGGATGACAATCCGGGTGCCGTCGATCTGTTCCACCACGCCCGAGCGGCGGGCCACCACGGTGGCGCCGGAATCACGGGCCACCACGTCTTCCATCCCGGTGCCGACCAGCGGCGCATCGGACTGGATCAGGGGCACGGCTTGACGCTGCATGTTCGAACCCATCAGGGCGCGGTTGGCGTCATCGTTTTCCAGGAAGGGGATCAGGGCCGCAGCCACCGACACCACCTGCTTGGGCGAAACGTCCATGAAGTCCACCTGGTCCTTCAAGGCCAAGGTCACTTCGCCGTTGATGCGGACAGTCACTAGATCGTCGAGCAGTTCGCCTTTGGGCGAGAGCGACAGGTTGGCCTGGGCGATGGTGTGCTTGGCCTCTTCCATCGCCGACATATAGACCACCTCCTCGGTGGTCTTATTGTCGACCACCCGGCGGTAGGGGCTCTCAATGAAGCCGTACTTATTGACCCGCGCATGGGCCGCCAAGGAGTTGATCAGGCCGATATTCGGGCCTTCCGGCGTCTCAATGGGGCAGATGCGGCCGTAGTGCGTCGGGTGCACGTCGCGCACTTCGAAGCCGGCGCGCTCGCGGGTCAGACCGCCCGGGCCAAGCGCCGAGAGGCGGCGCTTGTGGGTGATTTCCGACAGCGGGTTGGTCTGGTCCATGAACTGGGACAGCTGGGACGAGCCGAAGAACTCGCGCACCGCCGCCGCGGCCGGCTTGGCGTTGATCAGGTCGTGCGGCATGACCGTGTCGATATCGACCGAGGACATGCGCTCCTTGATCGCCCGCTCCATGCGCAGCAGGCCGACGCGGTATTGGTTTTCCAGCAGTTCGCCGACCGAACGCACCCGGCGGTTGCCGAGGTTGTCGATGTCGTCGATTTCGCCGCGGCCGTCGCGCAGGCCGACCAGCACCTTGAGCACGGCCAGCACATCGTCCTTACGCAGGACGCGCACGTCGTCGGGGCAATCCTGCTCCAGACGCATGTTCATCTTCACGCGGCCGACCGAGGACAGGTCGTAGCGTTCGGAGTCGAAGAACAGGCCCTGGAACATGGTCTCGGCCGCTTCCACCGTCGGCGGCTCGCCGGGGCGCATAACGCGGTAGATGTCGAACAGGGCGTCCTCGCGCACGGCGTTCTTGTCCACACGCAGGGTGTTGCGCATGTAGGCGCCGACCGTGACGTGGTCGATGTCGAGCACTTCCACCGTGGAGAAGCCTTGGGCTTCCAGGGCGGTGATGGAGGCGGCGTCCAGTTCTTCACCGGCTTCGGCGTAGATTTCGCCCGTCTGCATATTGACCGCGTCGCGGGCCAGGAACCGGCCGGCCAGGGCGTCAGGCGCCAGAAGCAGGGTCTTAACGCCGCTGTCGGCGAACTTCTTGGCCGCTCGGGCCGAGATCTTCTGGCCGGCCGGAGCGATTTCCTCGCCGGTGTCCGCGTCGATCAGTGGGAATTCAGGCTTCACCCCGCGCCAACGCTCGGGCTTGTAGGGGGTGGCCCAACCGGCCGCGCCCTTGACCCCATCGCGCTTTTCGAAGGGGATGATGTCGTAGAAGGTGGTGAGGATTTCCTCCGCATCCATGCCCAGGGCGTAGAGGAAGGTGGTGGCCGGCAGTTTGCGGCGGCGGTCGATGCGGACATAGACGATGTCCTTGGCGTCGAACTCGAAATCCAGCCACGAACCGCGATAGGGAATGATCCGGGCGGCGAACAACAGCTTGCCCGAGGCGTGCGTCTTGCCCTTGTCGTGGTCGAAGAACACGCCGGGCGAACGGTGCATCTGGGAGACGATGACGCGCTCAGTGCCGTTGACAATGAAGGTGCCCTTGTCGGTCATGAGCGGGATATCGCCCATGTAGACGTCCTGCTCCTTGATGTCCTTGACGGAACGGGCGCCGGTTTCCTCGTCCGATTCAAACACGATCAGGCGCAGCTTCACCTTCAGCGGCGCGGCATAGGTCATGTCGCGCTGAATGCATTCCTCAACGTCGTACTTGGGGTCCTCGAACTCGTAGGACACGTACTCGAGCACCGCCCGTTCGTTGAAGTCCTTGATCGGGAACACCGATTTGAAGACCGCCTCGATGCCTTCGCCGTTGCGGTCATTCGGACGCACTTCGCGCTGAAGGAACTGCTCATAGGACGAACGCTGCACCTCGATGAGGTTGGGCATCTGAACCGCTTCAGGAATGCGGCCGAATGATTTGCGGATACGCTTCTTGCCGGTGAACGACTGAGGCATCGTTGCTCCCTCGCGCGCCTTGGGCGCGGATCAAAAACAGCGGGCGGAATCCGCCCGTCAGGTCCTAGCGTCCACCCTCGGAACAGGGGCCCTATCGGACCGCTGCCGGACGCCGGAAAATCAACCCTTTCCCTCACGGGAACAGGGGCGCCCCTTCGCGCAGGTCAGAGGGCGGTAGACCGCGCCTCGGGGCTGGGTTGCGGACACGCCGAAGCGCTCCACCGAATCTCTTCGTGAACGCGGGGATATAGGCGAAGGCCGACAGGATGGAAAGGGGCAAATGCGCCTGTTGCGAGAATCTTCTTGGCGATGGCAAATCCGCCGGTCGCGGATCAATTCAGAACGGGCCGCAGGGACCACCCAGGATGCTGCAGATCTATGGCGACTCTATCTCGGGCAATTGCCTGAAGGTGAAGTGGACAGCCGATTATCTCGGCCTGGCTTACCGCTGGATCGAGACCGGGGTTTTGAATGGCGACACCCGGAAGCCCGCCTTCCTCGCCCTCAATCCCGCAGGCCAGGTCCCGGTCGTGGTTCTGCGGGGCGGGCGCCCCCTGGCCCAGTCCAACGCCATCATCCTGTACCTGGCCGAAGGCACGGCGCTGATCCCGAGCGAGCCCTATGCGCGCGCCAAGATGTTCGAATGGCTGTTCTGGGAGCAGTACAGCCATGAGCCCTACGTCGCCGTGGCGCGCTTCCAGGTGAAGTATCTGGGCAAGGCCGCCGCCAGTTTGGACGCCAAGCTGGTCGAACGGGGCCGAGCAGCGCTCAAGCGGTTGGATGAGGCCCTCGCAACATCCGACTATCTGGTCGGCCCGCGTTGCACCCTCGCGGACATCAGCTTGGTCGCCTACACGCGGATGGCCCACGAGGGCGGGTTTGACCTAGGGCATTATCCAGCGGTTCAGGGCTGGATCGCGCGGATCGAAGCGGACTTGAATATTTCGAGTTGACTGAAGGCCGAGACGGCCTTGCCTCTGGTAAGGAATATCCTTACTTTCCCTGTCATGATCACGAGCAAGGTCACCAGCAAGGCTCAGACGACCATTCCGCAGCCGGTGCGGGTCGCGCTTGGCCTAATCGAGGGCGATGAGATCGCGTATCAGATCGATGGCAATCAAGTCACCTTGACTAAGCGAAGGTCCGACGGGTTCGCCGAAGACCCTTTTGCCGCCTTTTCCGAGTGGAACTCGGACGCAGATAAAGAGGATTACGCCGATCTTTAAGCAAGGCGACGTGATCCGAGTGCCCTTCCCTTACACTGATCGAAACACGCGACAGTTCAGACCGGCCGTCGTGGTATCGAAGGGCCCGGTGGGAGACCAAGGCGCTTTGCTATTGGTGGCGATGGTGACGAGCGCCCGCAATCGTTCGTGGCCCGGAGACTGTTTGATAGAGGCCTATGCGAAGGCAGGCCTGCCCAAGCCCTCCATGGTCAGGCCCTGCAAGATCACGACGATCGAGGTTCGAGACGCCCAGACTGTAGGGCGATTGGATCAAGGCCTAATCGCCGAAGTTATGAACACGATCATGGGTCTGATAGGCCGATAAGGCCAGTGTACGGGACCTTGAGCTATCCCATCGCCTCGTACTAGTGAACCCGAGTGACCCACGCCTTCCGATCCCTCGGCAGCTACAACTACCGGCTCTGGGCCGGCGGGGCGATTGTGTCCAATGTGGGCACCTGGATGCAGCGCACCGCCCAGGACTGGCTGGTGCTGACTCAGCTGACCCATAACAACGCCACCGACTTGGGGATTGTCATGGCGCTGCAGTTCGGCCCGCAGGTCCTGCTGCTGCCCATCACCGGCTACACCGTCGACAGGCTGGACACGCGCAAAATCCTCATCGCCACCCAGTCGTCCATGGGCGCCTTGGCCCTAGGACTGGGACTGCTGACCGTCACCGGGCTCGTGCAAATCTGGCATGTTTACGTATTCGCCTTCCTACTCGGATGCGTGGGGGCCTTCGACTCCCCGGCGCGGCAGGTGTTCGTATCGGAGCTGGTCGGCCAGGAGCACCTGTCCAACGCCGTGGGGTTGAACTCCACCTCGTTCAACTCCGCGCGCATGCTGGGTCCGGCCATCGCCGGCATTCTGATTGCTGTGGTGGGCACCGGCTGGCTGTTCCTGATCAACGCCGTCTCCTTTCTCGCGGTGCTCAGCTCACTGTGTTTGATGCGGGTGCATGAACTGCATAGAAGCGATCACCCCGCACCGAACCGGTCCGGACTGCTGGAGGGGTTCGGCTATGTTTGGCGGCGGCCGGAGCACAGGGCTGTGCTTTTGATGCTGTTCCTGATCGGCACCTTCGGGGTCAATTTCCCGATCTTCATCTCCACCATGTCCGTGCGCGTGTTCCACAAGGGCGCAGGCGAGTTTGGCCTGCTCACGTCGATGATGGCGGTGGGCTCCGTATCCGGCGCCTTCCTGGCGGCCAGACGGGCGAAGTCCCGTATCGGCGTCCTGATCGTAGGGGCCACATTGTTCGGGGCGGGCCTGGGGCTGGGCGCCTTGATGCCCGACTATTGGCTTTTCGGGCTGACCCTCGCCCTGGTTGGTGTCGCGGCCCAGACCTTCACCACCTCCTCCACCAGCCTGCTGCAGTTGTCGACCGATCCGGCCATGCGCGGCCGGGTGATGGCGATCATGCTGGCCATCGCGCTCGGCGGCACGCCGATCGGCGCGCCGATCGTCGGCTGGGTGGCAGATCGGTTCGGCCCGCGCTGGGCGCTATGCGTGGGCGCGGCGGCGGGTTTCAGCGCCGCCCTGGTAGGGTTGAGCTATCTGGTGCGCTATCGCGGACTGAGCGCCCGCTGGGAGGACGGCCGCATCCGCTTTGCTCTGGCCGAACGCCCTGTCGAAAAGCCTATCTAACAACGAAAACGGCCCCGGAGGTTTCCCGCCGGGGCCGCTGATCTCGTGGCTCGCCGCTCTCGTGCTCCACCGCAAAGCGGGGGAGCTGGCAGCGAAGCTGACTGAGGGGGCGTGGGTCTGCACGCCCCCTCCACCACTTCCCCAGCCCGCAGCGAGCTGCGGGCGTTCGCGCGATGGCCAAATCATTGGCCATCGTCAGGGCTCACCCCCTCCCCCGCTACGCGGTGGAGGACGAAGAATTATTTGATCGCGACGGTGGCGCCGGCTTCTTCGAGCTTCTTCTTGATCTCTTCGGCTTCTTGCTTGGAGACGTTTTCCTTGACGGCCAGAGGGGCGCCTTCGACCAGGTCCTTGGCTTCCTTCAGACCCAGATCGGAGCGAACCGAACGGACTTCCTTGATCACATTGATCTTCTTGTCGCCGCCGGCCATCAGCATGACGGTGAATTCGGTTTGTTCTTCAGCCGCTTCGACCGGAGCCGCCGCGCCGCCGCCCGCCGCCGGAGCAGCGAAGGCCACCGGAGCCGCCGCAGAGACGCCCCACTTGTCTTCGAGGAGCTTGGACAGTTCAGCGGCTTCCAGAACGGTCAGGGTGGACAGTTCGTCGACCAATTTTTCGAGCTTGGACATGATGTTTTCCTAAGATGGGATGTGTGTGCGGATTGAGGAGATGACCGGCGATTAGGCCGCCGCGTCCTTCGTGGCGTAGGCATTGAAGACGCGGGCGAGTTGACCAGCCGGAGCCTGCAGCACGCCGGCGACCTTGGTGGCCGGGGCGTTGAGAAGGCCGATGAGCTGGGCGCGGATCTGATCCAGGGACGGCAGGGTGGCGAGCGCGCTCACCGCCTTTTGGTCCAGGACGGTCGTTTGTCCCAAGAGGCCGCCGACCACCGAGAATTTCTCGTTGTCCTTAGCGTACTGGGTGACGACCTTGGCGGCGGAGACAGCGTCCGGTCCATAGGCGATGGCGACAGGACCTTTGAACAGGGCATTGCCCCCTTCACCGGCCGCGCCGTCCAGAGCCTTCTGGATCAGGGTGTTCTTCACCACCTGCAGCTTGGCGCCTTCCTTGCGGAGGCGTCCGCGCAGTTCAGTCATTTCCGCAACCGTAAGACCCATGTAGTGGGTCACGACGACAGCGCCGGAGTCTGCCAGGACGCCTTTCAGCGTCTCGATCGACTCAGCTTTTTGAGCGCGGTCCATTGCGGTCTCCGTTACTCACGTTAGGCGGCCGGACCATCCGGCAGCCGAAAGCAGCTATGGCCCGGAAGGATCACTCCTTCCCGGCTTTGCCGTTCGACCTGTCCCGAGAGCGTCGGCCGCACGCCCATCCCAAAGGATGATGACGTGGGGCGTTCTGCGTCCCGTCTCCCTACGGCGTGGAAGGGCTCTTCCAAGCTTATGGTCCGGGTGACCCCCGAACCCCGCAGTTCTCGGACAGGAGGGGGCGATAAAAGCCCCCGCCCCGCTCCCTTGCGGGAGCGAAATTAAGCCCGGCCCGCAGGGGCCGAGACTTGAAGCGGCGCGTGTACACGAACCCAGGCCGAAACTCAAGGCGCGGCCCGCACCCGGCTTGACCTCGCCGGGCGATCAGGCTTGATCGCGCCAAACGAGGAGACCGCCATGAGCCAAGCCGAACCCGCCCCCGCCCAGCCCAAGGTGTTGAGCGGCGTGGCCGCGTATCTGCATCTGGACGGCGCCTCTGACGCCGCCGCATTCTACAAGCAAGCCTTTGCCGCCGAGGAAGTGGCGCGCATGGCGGCGGGCGACGGACCCAAGCTCCTGCATGTGCACCTCTATATCAACGGCGCCTCGGTCATGTTGTCGGACGCCTTTCCCGAACATGGGGCGCCTCCGGAGCAACCCGCGGGCTTCACCTTGCACCTGCAGGTGGATGATGCAGACGCCTGGTGGGACCGGGCGGTCAAGGCGGGCTGCTCCATCAAAATGCCCATCGCCAACATGTTCTGGGGCGACCGCTACGGCATGCTGACCGACCCCTTCGGCGTGGGATGGTCTGTGGGATCGGCCCTGAAAAAGGGCTGAGCCAAGCCCTGTCCCTGCAAAAGGTCACGCCGGTGTGGAACTCGCGGGCGGCCTTCGGCATATCCGCAGTTCAACCGGCCAAGCCTAGACGCAAGGATGCTGTGAGATGGATTGCCCAGCGCACCGGCGCGGGGCCCGCAGGGCCCTGGGCGCCTTAGGGCTAGCCCTGGCCCTGCATACAGGGGTGATGGCGGCCGACGGCGCCGCCAACGCGCCTGAAACCTACGCCCTGCACGCCCAGGCCACCATCACCGAGCAGGCCCACCCGGCCTTCTCCTCGGCCTACCGGGGGCCTCTGAGCCTCGATCCGGCGGCGCGTGGGGATGAGACCGCCGATGTCACCCTCTATGCCGGCGCCCGTCCGTGGCGCGGCGCAGAGATATGGATCAATCCGGAGATCGATCAGGGTTTTGGCCTGTCGAACACAGTCGGCGTTGCGGGCTTTCCCAGCGGCGAGGCCTATAAGGTCGGGGCGCGTGATCCCTATCTGAAGCTTCCGCGCCTGTTCCTGCGCCAGACCATTGATCTGGGCGGCGATCAAGCCAAGGTGGACGGAGACCTGAACGTGCTGGGCGGCGCCCAGACGGCGAAACGCCTGGTGGTCACCATCGGCAAGTTCAGCGTGGCCGATGTGTTTGACGCCAACGGCTATGCCCACGACCCGCGTCAGGACTTCATGAACTGGGCCCTGATCGACACCGGGACGTTTGACTACGCCGCCGACGCCTGGGGCTATAGCGCGGGAGGGGCAGTCGAATGGTACGAGGGGCCGTGGACGGTGCGCGCGGGGCTATTCGACCTGTCCAACGTGCCCAACAGCCAGGCCTTGGACGCCCGGTTCGACCAGTTCCAGACGGTCGGCGAAATCGAGCGGCGGTATAGCCTAGGCGGACGGGCGGGCAAGGTCACCCTGACCGGCTTTGTCTCGCGTGGCCGCATGGGCCGTTTCAGCGACGCCGTGGCCCTGTCCCGCGCCACCGGGCAACCGGCGGACATTGCCCTGGTGCGCCGTTATCAGACCCGCACGGGCGTCAGCTTCAACCTGGAACAGGCGTTGACCGACCATCTGGGCCTGTTCATCCGGGCCGGAGAAGCGGACGGCGCCTTGGAAACCTATGAGTTCGCCGACATTGACCAGACCTTCGCTGTGGGCCTGTCGCAGTCCGGCGATCCGTGGACGCGCCCGGACGACAATGTCGGACTGGCCCTGCTCATCAATCAAATCTCGACGGCGCACCAAGCCTACCAAAACGCGGGTGGGAGCGGCATTCTCATCGGCGACGGCAAGCTGCCGCATGCAGGGGCCGAAACGATCATCGAGACCTATTACAGCCTGGCCGTGATCAAGGGGCTGCATCTCTCCGCCGACTATCAGTTCGTCGAAAACCCCGCCTACAACCGGGACCGGGGGCCGGTGTCGGTGTTCGGACTGAGGCTGCACGCCCAATATTGAGGCCGGACAAAAAAGGCGGGCCGTTGTGGGCCCGCCTTTGATAGTCTTGATGTCTTAAGCCTTAGGCCCCGAGGTTGGCCGTATCGACCTTAACGCCCGGGCCCATGGTCGAAGACAGCGAGATCTTCTTGACATAGGTGCCCTTGGCGCCGGCGGGCCGGGCCTTTTGCAGGGCGTCGATCAAGGCGCGGACGTTGGCCAGCAACGCATCCTCGGTGAAGGACGCCTTGCCCACGCCGGCGTGGACGATGCCGGCCTTTTCCACGCGGAACTCGATGGCGCCGCCCTTGGCGTCCTTGACGGCTTGACCCACGTTGGGCGTAACCGTGCCGACGCGCGGGTTGGGCATCAGGCCGCGCGGGCCCAGCACCTTACCCAGACGACCGACCAGGGCCATCATGTCGGGAGTGGCGATCACCCGGTCGAATTCCATGAACCCGCCCTGGATGCGCTCAACCAGCTCCTCGGCGCCGACGATGTCGGCCCCGGCGGCGGTGGCTTCGGCGGCCTTGGCGTCCTTGGCGATGACGGCGACGCGCACATCGCGGCCGGTGCCGGAGGGCAGATTGACCACGCCGCGGACCTGTTGGTCGGCGTGACGGGGGTCAACGCCCAGGTTGATGGCGACTTCGACGGTTTCGTCGAACTTGGCCTTGGCGTTGGCCTTGACCAGTTTCACCTCCTCTTCCAGGCCCACAGGCTTGGTGCGGTCGCCGGTGAAGGTTTGCGCGCGTTTTGCGATCTTGCTCATGTTCAGCCCTCCACCACGCGCAGGCCCATGGCCTTGGCCGAGCCTTCGATGATCCGCGCCGCCGCTTCGATATCGTTGGCGTTCAGATCCTTCATCTTCTTTTCGGCGATCTCGCGCAGTTGGGTGCGGGTGACCTGACCCACCGTCTCGCGGCCGGTGGTCTTGGCGCCCGACTGGATGCCGACCGCTTCCTTCAGGAAGAAGGTCGCCGGGGGCGTCTTGGTGACGAAGGTGAACGACTTGTCCTGATAGACCGTGATCACCGTGGGCAGGGGCGTGCCCTTGGCCACGTTCTCGGTGCGGGCGTTGAACTCCTTGCAGAAGCCCATGATGTTGACGCCGCGCTGGCCCAGGGCCGGCCCGATAGGCGGCGAGGGCGTGGCGGAGCCGGCCTTCACCTGCAGCTTGATGTAGCCGAGTATCTTCTTAGCCATGGTCTCTCCTCTGTGGCCGCCGTGATGTTCAAGTCACGGCCGGCCGATTGAGCCGTGGTGCGGGGTCAGGCTTGCCTCCCCTCCCACGGATTTGACCCGCCGCCCCGATGGGGCGTTGGGAATTCCAATTCACTAGACCCGGATCAGGAAACCTTCTCGACCTGGGCGTATTCCAATTCCACCGGCGTGGCGCGGCCGAAGATCGAGACGGTGACGCGCAGGCGCGCGCGCTCCTCGTCGACCTGTTCGACCACCCCGTTGAAGCTTTGGAACGGACCGTCGGTGACGCGCACCGTCTCGCCGTTCTCGAAGCGGATCGCGGGTTTGGGCCGCTCGACCCCTTCTTCGATGGCGCCGATGATGCGGGCGACTTCTTTTTCCGACACCGGCATGGGCTTGGATCCGGAACCGAGAAAGCCGGTGACCTTGGGCGTATTCTTGACCAGGTGGTAGGCTTCGTCCGTCAGGTCCATCTTCACCAGCACATAGCCCGGGAAGAACTTGCGCTCGGAATTGATCTTGCGGCCCCGGCGCACCTCGACCACGTCTTCGGTGGGCACCAGGATCTCGGAGAACTTGTCGTCCAGGCCTTGGTTGTGGGCCTGTTCGCGGATGGACTCGGCCACCTTCTTCTCGAAGTTCGAGTAGGCGTGGACAATGTACCACTTGTGATGGGGATTGGCGGCGTGAGCCTGACCGGTTTCAGCGTTCATGACTGTCCTCAAGTACCAAGCCGCAGAAGGCCGCTGATCCCGAAACGTAGGACCAGGTCCACCAGGGAGAGGAATACGGAGGCCACCACCACCATGATGAGCACCATCACCGAGGTGATCCAGGTCTCCTTGCGCGAGGTCCAGGTGATCTTGCGCGCCTCAGCGCGGACTTCCCGGAAAAACTGCGGCAGGGACACGCGCTTCTTGGCCGGCGCATCGGGCGCGGCGACAGACGGCGCGACGACCGACGTCGCCGCCGAGCGCGCTGCGGGCGTTTTGGGTTTCTGTGCTGTCGGGCGGGCGCCCGTAGACTTGGCCATGGCCGGCTCTGAAACTTTCAAATGCGGCGCCCAAGGACGCCGTTAGATCACAAGGTCTTGTCGGTGGCAGGAGTGGAGGGACTCGAACCCACGGCCCTCGGTTTTGGAGACCGATGCTCTACCAGCTGAGC
>CAYVHP010000073.1:0-48141 GCA_964451265.1 uncultured Caulobacteraceae bacterium
GCTAAACCAGCTTGGCCTTCTGCAGGGTCTTATAGGCCTTGATCACCCGTTGCAGGCGGGACTCGGCGCTGCGGTCGCCGCCGTTGGCGTCGGGGTGGCAGCGTTTGACCAGCTCGGTGTAACGGCGGCGGATCGTGGTGACGTCGGCCTCTTCGTCCAGGTCCAGGTCGGCCAGGGCGATGCGCTCCAGCTTGCCCAGGTGGCGTATGGGCGCTTCGGCCTGACGTTTGCCCGTCCCGCCCGCCACGCCATGGGGATCGGCGTATCCCTTGCCGGTCCCGGCGCGCTGCGAAAAGCTGGCGGCCTCCCGGGCGAAGCGCGAGGCCTTGAACTGCCAGGTCGGCCGGTCGCCCGTCCGGCGCTTCTCCTGCTCCTCGCGCACCTGCGCCTCGCTCATGCCGGCGAAGAAGTCCCAGCTGCGGTTATATTCGGCCGCGTGGGGCTGGCAGAACCAGTAGTGCTCGCTCATCATCTCGCGCGACTTGGGCGCGCGGGTAGTGGCCGGGGCGCGGCAACCCACATGATCGCAGGCCCGCTCGCCCGGCTTTAAGGCATGGACGTCCTTCTCGGCCTCCGCCTCGCCCTCCTTGGGCGGACGGACGCGGATGTCGAAGAATTTTGGCTTGTATTGAAATGAGCCGCTCATGAGCCGAAGTATGCTGGTGAAGTTTTGACAATCAAGGATTGACGGATGGGGCAAATGGGACAGGTCGGTGAAACCATCCGCAATAAATTGACCGAGGCCTTTTCGCCACAGCGCCTTGAGGTCACAGACGATTCCGCCAAGCACGCCGGACACGCCGGCGCCCGCCCGGGCGGGGAGAGCCATTTCAATGTAGTGATCGTCTCCGCCGCTTTCGAGGGGGCCTCGCGCGTGCAACGTCAGCGCAGCATCTATGCCGCCCTGGCGCAGGAGTTGGCCGGCCCGGTCCATGCCCTGTCGGTGAAGGCCTTGGCGCCGGCGGAGCAGGGTTAAGATGAATCGGCTTTCCAAAGGTAGGCCGCCATTGGCCGCACAGCGACTTAAAAAAATTGAACCACGAAGCTCACGAAGGACACCAAGAGGGCGGCGATATCGGCGGGTCGCCGGATCGCGAAGCGAGAATAGTTTGATCGCGCATTTGCGCGATCCTTTGTGGTCTTCGTGAGCTTCGTGGTTCAATCATCTTGGTCCCGGCTCGCGCCACGAGGAGCCGATGAAGGGGCTACGCCCGTGAATATCGATTGGACCTAGCGATGCAGGGCTTCGCCTTCGAGACGTCGGTGCAAGAGCCGAAGGTGAGGGTGGCGCATCCCGGTGACATTGAGGGCATGGCCCGCATCAGCGTCGACACCTGGCGGCTGACCTATGACGGCATCCTGCCCAGCGACTACCTCGCCCGCATGCGCCGGCCGGCTCACGAAGCCCAGCGGCGGCGGATGATGGCCAGCCCGGACACGGTTCATTTCGTGGCCGAAGAACCGATGACCGGCGAGACGGTGGCCTTCGCCAGCGCGGGTCCCGCGCGCGGCGGCGTGGCGGGCGGGGCGGAGATCTATGAGCTCTATGTCCAGAACGGCTTTCAACGCCTGGGCCTGGGCCGCCAACTGGTGGAAGCCTGCCGCGCCTGGCTGGCCGGACGCGGGCGCGAGGCCATGATCATCTGGGTCCTGGCCGACAACCCGAACCGCGCCTTCTACGACCGCATCGGCGGCCGCCCCGCAGGCCACCGCACCATCCGCGTGGGCGGCGCGCCGGTGGACGAAGCGGCCTATGTCTGGCGGTTGGAGCGGATCAATTAGGGCGTTGTCCACGGGTTGAGCAGCAGCGCCCCCGTGGCCTCAAAATCGGCGGTGTTGCGGGTCACGACCGTCATGCCGTGAATCAGCGCGGTCGCGGCGATGAGGGCGTCTCGATCCGCGCGCGGGTCGGGCACATGCAGCCGGGCGCAGCGTCGCGCGACGGCGGCGTCAATAGGCAGGATGCGTCCGGCAAAGCCCGGCAAGACCTGCTCCTCCAGCCAAGCCCGCAGCCCGGCACCCTGGGGCGCATCGCGCCGCTCGATCTGCAGGACGCCGGCCTCCAGTTCCATAACCGTGATGACCGAAAGATACAGAACGGCGGCGTCCACGCTGTCGGTCCATCGGACCACCCGCGCGTCGGCTTTTCCCGTTCGCGCCTTCCTCAGCTCAGACACCACATTGGTGTCGAGGATGTACATCAGGATAGGTCGGCGGGGCGGCTGGCGATGTTCGCGCGAGGCGGATCGAACGCGATGTCCGGGCCGTCCATGGCCAGCACATCCGCGATTTTCGCCCGCCCGCCGGTGAGTTCTTGATACGCCTCAATGCTCAACAGCACATGGGCGGGCTTGCCCCGGTCGGTGATAAACACCGGACCATCCTTGGCGGCCTTTTTGGCCCGGTTGGAGTCTTGGTTGAACTCCCGGCTGGATAGGGTGGTGATGGTCATGACGGGCGCTCACTGAGTTGTATATACGTTACTACATTTGGGCGGCGCGCTCAAGGGCGGCGGTTTTCATCACAGCGGCGCGAGTGGTGCTCCGTCGCTACCCGATACAGACAATCGGGCCATGACGAATAGCGGACGTTGCCAACTTCCATGACCGGGTGAGCGGCCCTTGATGAAATCGCTATCGCACGGTTTGATATCAGGGAGCACGCGAGGGCGGAATGGCTGACTTCGATATCGTGAATGCCTCTACGTTCCTGAACCTTAAGGTGGACACCTACGATGAGGTCGGTCACGTGTTGCCAGACGACGGTCGGGTCCAGCGTCGTGGAGCGGAGACGCAATATGTCTTCGCCGAATTCCTTTTGGCGAAGGGGTTACTGCACACCGCCGTCGATGTTACCCGGCAACCCAATTTGACGATCAAGTTTTCCGCGCTCACTGAGCAGGGTCAGGCGTTCGCTCGGGCGGCTCTTGATCCCTGGATGCGTTCTTTAGACAGAAATCCGAAAAAGCCTGTAGAGCCGTCTGGCCTGGAGCGACGCTGGCAGAAATTTATCGCAAACTAGCGTGTGATCCGCCCCAAAGCGAAACTTCCCAGCTTCCGCATAGGGTCGATACCACCCCTTGAGCGGCCACCGCCTTTCCAACATTCGCGCCATCACCCCAGCCTCATCTCCACCCCTACCCCCCGTCCTCCTCCGTCTCCTCCGGCAGCGGGGCCGACACCCTCAGCGCCGTGATCTGGTTGCGCTGGCGGCGCAGGACCTGGAAGCGGTGGTGGTGGAAGATAAACACCTGGCCGGCTTCGGGGATAGTTTGGGCCTCGTGGATCACCAGTCCGGCCACGGTCACCGCGTCCTCGTCGGGCAGGTCCCAGTCCATCGCCCGGTTCAGGTCGCGCAGGGCCACCGATCCGTCGACATTGACCGAGCCGTCGGGTTGACGTCGGATGCCTTGGAGGGCCGCGTCGTACTCGTCCTCGATGTCGCCGACGATCTCTTCGAGGATGTCCTCCAGGGTCACGAGACCCTGCAGGGCGCCGTACTCATCCACCACCAGGGCGAAGTGCGTGCGCGCCTTGAGGAAGGCGTTCAGCTGGTCCTTCAGATTGGTGGTGTCGGGGATGAACCAGGGTTCGCGGGCGATGGAGACGATATCGAGGCTGTCCACCTTGCCCCCGGCCGAGGCCAGGGCGCGGGCCAGGTCCTTGGCGTGCAGCACGCCGATAATGTTCTCCGGCTCGTCGCGGTAAAGCGGGATGCGCGTGTGGGGGGCCTCCAGGGCCTGCATCACCAGGTCGTGGGGGTCCAGGTCCGCGTCCAGCAGTTCGATGTTTTTGCGGTGGACCATGATCTGAGCCACGTCCATGTCGGACAGGTCCAACACCCCGCCCAACATGCGGCGGTCGCGGCTCTCCACCAAGCCTTCAGAGTGGTGATATTCCACCGCCCCCCGGATCTCCTCGTGGGCCGCCAGCACGTCCTGCTCCATGGTCAGGTTGATGCCGAAGGGCTTGAGGGTCCAGCGCACGATCCATTGCACGGTGAAGATGATCGGGCCGAACACCTTGACCACCACCAGCATGGGACCGGACAGGGTGCGGGCCACGTCGTCGGCGCGGACGATGGCGATGGTCTTGGGCAGCACCTCGGCGAACACCAGCACCAGGGCGGTCATCACGGCCGTGGCCAAGGCCACGCCCCAGGCGCCGGGGACCGACTGGGTGATGAACTCGGTGGCCAGGGCCGAGGTCAGGATGTTGATGGCGTTATAGCCCAGCAGCACCGCGCCGATCATGGTCTCCTGGTCGGAGATCAAGCGATTGACCCGCCCGGCGGCCTTGTCGCCGTCGCGCTCCAGCTGGTGCATGCGCCCGCGACTGGCGCCGGTCAGGGCGGTTTCGGCGGCCGAGAACAGGGCCGAGACGAACAGCAGGGCTATGACCAGCAGTCCGAACAGCGGCAAGGAGACGTTCATGTTCAGTCCTATTCGCTCAGGCGCTCGCGCCCTCAGCCAAGAGGAACGCGCGAACGGCCGCTCTGTCCACGCCCTTGGCCACGAAGGCCTCGCCGATACCCTTGGCTAGCACGAAGGCGAGCTGTCCGCCTTCGGCCTTCTTGTCCTGGCCCATGTGGGCGATCAGCCGGTCTGCGGCGAAGGGCGCGCCCGGCGCCTGGTCCAGCCGCGTGGGCAGGCCCGCAGCGGCGATGGCCGCTTCAACCCGCACCGCGTCCTGGTCCGTGCAATGGCCCAGGGCGGCCGAAAAGCGAAACGCCTGGGCGCAGCCCAGCGCCACGCCCTCGCCGTGCAACAGGGCCTCGCCATAGCCGGTCTCCGCCTCCAGGGCGTGGCCGAAGGTGTGGCCGAGATTGAGCAGGGCGCGTCCGGCCGCCTCGCGCTCGTCCTCGCCGACGATCTGGGCCTTCATCTGCACGCAATGGGCCACAGCGTGGGTCAGGGCCTCAGGCTTCAGAGCCAGCACATCGGCGCCCTTGGATTCCAGCCATTGGAAGAAATCCGCATCGCCCAGCAATCCGTATTTGATCACCTCGGCATAGCCCGCGCGAAGTTCACGCGCCGACAGGGTGGCCAGGACGTCGGTGTCGGCCAGCACCAGCAGCGGCTGGTGAAAGGCGCCGATCAGGTTCTTCCCGCGCGGGGTGTCGATGGCGGTCTTGCCGCCGACCGAGGAGTCCACCTGGGCTAACAGGGTGGTCGGAATCTGGATGAAGTCGATGCCGCGCTTGTAGATGGCTGCGGCGAAACCCGCCAGATCGCCCACCACCCCGCCGCCAAAGGCGGTGATCACATCGCCCCGGTCCAGGCCCAGGGCCAGGAGCCGGTCGGACAGGTCCGACAGGCCCTGCCAGCTCTTGGTCTGTTCGCCGGGCTCAAGCACGATCCAGTGGGTCTCGACCCCGGCGGCCCGCAGGGACGCCTCGAGCCGCGCGCCGTGCAGCCGCCGCACTGTAGAATCACACACCACCGCCGTGCGCCCGCGCGCCAGCAGGGGCTTGATCAAGCCTCCGGCCCGGTCGATCAGGCCCCCATCCACCATGACATCATAGGACCGGGCGCCGAGGCTCACGCGAACGGTCGCCATCAGTCCACTCCCCGAAGTTTGCGCCGCTTCAGGGCGTTGATGATGGCCTCCACGGTGGCCTGATGCGGACCCTCGCCGCTGTCGATGATCAGGTCGGCCTGACCATAGGCCGCCTCGCGCTTTTCCAGCAAAGCATCCAGCACCTCTCGCGGGTTCTGACCATGGAGCAGGGGCCGGGTGGTCTTGCGCGCCACACGCCGGGCCAGCACTTCGGGCGAGGCCTTGAGCCAGACCGATACGGCTTTGCGCGAGACGAGCTCACGGGTTTCCGGATTGACGAAGGCGCCGCCGCCGGTGGCCAGGACGTGCGGCGGCTGGTCCAGCAGGCGCGCGATCACCCGGCGCTCGCCTTCGCGGAACTCCGCCTCGCCGCGCTGCTCGAAAATTTCCGCGATGGTGCGCCCCGCCGCGCGCTCGATTTCCTCGTCGGCGTCGAAGAACGGCAGGCTCAGGCTTTCGGCCAAGCGCTTGCCCACCGAGGTCTTGCCGGCGCCCATCATGCCAACCAGGACAATCGTTCGGCCGCTGAGCGCCGCATCGGGGGACGGTTCTTTTTCCATAAGGGCCGCGATCTTTACACGACGGGGCTCATCGCCGCCAAGCTCGGCGAAAGGACAGGGATTGTTGGAGGCTTATCTTGGCGATTGAGATGGTTTAATTCGGTGGGATGAATTGGCCGGTGACGCGCATGACCCGTTCGACCCCTGTTTGCCTCGCGGCTTTAGCTTCGCTCGCCGCCGGTGCGGTCCTCGCCCAGACGCCTGCGGCCCAGACGCCCCCCGCCGAGGCGCCCGCCCCCGCTACAGTCACCGTTCCTCCGCCTGCCCCGGGGCCCCCCGTGGACGAACCGCCGCCCGCGCCCGCCACCGTGGCGCCGCCCGCCCCGGTTAAGTCCGCCAGTCTTCGCCCGCCGGATCTGTTCGCCGCCACAACCGGACCCACCGGCCTGTCGGAGTCTCTCTGGCAGGGAAGTTCGGCGGACCTTGCTCGCACCGTGTTGCCGCTTGTCGCGCAAAAGCCCCTGACCTTGGCCGGGGCCTCGTTCGCTCACCGCTTGCTGGTGACCGGAGGCCAGGCGCCGGACGGGGCGGGAGCCGATGCGGATCTGGCCGCCGCCCGTATCGGCGCGGTTCTGGCCCTGGGCGACCCGACCGGCGCGCGCATCATGCTTGACCGCACCCCCGGCGTGTCGGCCAGCCCCGCCCTGTCGCAGGTGTCGGCGGAAACCCAGCTGGTGTTGGGTCAGCCCGATCAGGCGTGCAAGGTTGGCGACGCCCTGACTCAGGGCAAGGACCAGCCCTATTTTCGGCGTTTGCGCGCTTTCTGCCTGATCCGCGCCGGGGCCGTTGATGAAGCCCAACTGGCCTATGACCTAGCCGACGCCCAGGCCAAGGACGCCATCTATAAACGCCTGATCGGCGCGGCCCTGTTTGGCACGGCTCCGGGCGCGCCGTCCTTGCGCAACGGCCTGGACCTGGCCTTGTCGCAGCAGCTCAAGCTGGACCTCACGCCCGCTCTGGACGGCGCCTGGGCTCCAATCCTGGCCGTGCTGTCCAGCGATCCGGCCTATCCGGATGCTTTCCGGGCCGCCGCCGCCGCCGCTCGGCTTAAGCCCTACGCCTATCCTGACCCACCGACGATAGCCGCGCCGGTGCTGATCCCGCTGCAAGCCGGAGACCTGAAAAGCGCGCGCGCCGCCCGGGCGCAGATCGAACGCAACGATGCCGCCGGCGCAACCGTGCTGGAGCTGGCCTTGATCGACGCGGCCCTCACCGCAGCGGAAGGGCGGGCGGACGAGGCGGTGATGGATCAGCTGGTGGAGCGTGGGGCCGCCGGGGAGGCCCCTGATCGGCTGCGCGCTCAACAGGCGGCCGCCCTTTACGCCGCGCTGGGCGCGCCCATGAGCGGCGAGGCCCGCGCGCAGTTCGCCGACTTTGATCTGGGCCGTTCGAGCGCGTCCCAGGCGCGCCTTCTGGAGCTGGACCTGGCGACCGCCGTGGGCGACCGGGCCCTCCTGGCCCTGTGGCTGGCGGCCGATGCGGGGCCCGGCGGCCCGCCGCCGGTTGAACGCGCGCGGATTGCCCGGGTGTTGGCGCAGGCGGGCTTTAAGGCCAATGCCCAAGTCTTCGCCTTGGAAGGGCTGATCGGCCTGCTCAGTCCGCCGCCTGAAGCGGCCCCAGCCAAAGCCCGTGCGCCGGCCAAACGCGGGCCGACGCGCCGGCGCACGCCGTGACCAAGGGCGCGGACTGGATCGACGCCTTTCTCGAAATGATGGCGGTCGAGCGCTCATCCGCGCGGAACACCCTGACGGCCTACGGCAAGGATCTGGCCGACGCGCGCGGCTTTCTGGCCGGGCGGGGCCGGGATCTGGACACCGCCTCGGCCGACGACATCGAAGCCTATTTCGCCGACCAGGGCCGTAGGGGCCTGGCGCCCGCCAGCGCCGCCCGCCGCCGCGCGGCGGTGCGGCAATTCTATCGTTTTGCCTTAGGCGAGGGCTGGCGCAAGGACGACCCCTCACGCCGAGTGGACGCGCCCAAACCGGGACGGCCGCTGCCCAAGGTTCTGTCCCGCAGCGAGGTTGAGGCGCTCATTGCCGCCGCCGCCGCCCGTGACGGGGCCCAGGGCCTGCGCCTGGCCTGCATGATCGAGCTGCTCTACGCCTCGGGCCTGCGGATATCCGAGCTCATGGCCCTGCCCCTGTCGGCGGTGCGCCGTGACCCGGCCTATCTCATCGTCAAGGGCAAGGGCGGCAAGGAGCGTTTGGCGCCGCTCAACGACGCGGCCCGCGCGGCGGTAAAGGCCTATCTGCCCTCGCGGGCCGTGTTTTTGGCCAAAGGCGTCAAGGATAGCCCCTGGCTGTTTCCCTCGCGCGGCGCGGGCGGGCGGCTGACCGGCCGGCGCATGGCGCAATTGCTGGACGAGGCAGCTGTGTCAGCAGGCGTTGACCCGGCCCGCGTCAGCCCCCATGTGCTGCGCCATGCCTTCGCTACTCACCTGTTGGAAGGCGGTGCGGACCTGCGCGCGGTGCAGACTCTGCTCGGCCACGCCGACATTGCTACGACCCAGATCTACACCCATTTGACCCAGGATCGCCTGCGCACGGTGGTGGAGCGGGGGCATCCTTTGGCGAGGAAAGGTCGGGGAGCCGAGTAGACGACAGGGGCTTGATTTGGCCCATTGCGACCTTTGTCCGGAATGGGCTTATGTTGGCAGTCGCTTGCGCCGAGATCGGCGCATGACGCAGAGGTTCTAATGCAAGGCGCTCAGGGGGAATCATGAATACGCAGGAGATGCGGCTTCGTCTGGCCCCTTTGGCCGTGCATGACACCCGCAAGATCGCCTACGACGCCAAATTCTCTTTCCTGTCCGCGTTTGTCGCCCGGGAGACCGAAACCATACAGGCCTATGCCATGCCGGTGGCGGGGCTGCTGGTCGTGGTCGAGGGCGTCAAGAACATCTTCTGGAACGGCCGGACATTCACCTATGGCCCAGGCATGGCCTTCTCCCTTCCGGCGGGGGCCTGCGTGGACGTGGTCAACGAGCCCGATCCCCGCTCCGGCCTTTATCGCGCCCTGTTCATCGGCTTCTCGCCTGACCTTTTGGAAGAGGCCCGGCGGCGCTGGTCCTCGCTCGCGGCGGGGCGGCGCTCGGCCGATCCCACGGTAGAGATAACGCCGGCGCTCGCGTCAGCTGTGATTCACACCAGCGAGGCGCTGGCGGGGGTGGTGGAGGTGTCCTCTCGTGTAACTTCCCAGCGCATTCAGGAAATCCTGCTCGCCTTGGCCGAATGCGGCGCAGCGCCGATGCGCCCCGATCTGACCACCTGTTCCACCACCGAGGCGGTTCGCCTCACGCTGCGAAGCGCTCCTGCCCATCGCTGGACAGTGGGGATACTGGCCGAGGCGCTCAATACGTCCGAACCGACCTTGCGCCGACACCTGCGCCAGGAAGGCGCCAGTTTCCGCCAGCTCTTGGCGGAGGAACGCATGCGCGCCGCCCGGTCCCTGCTGCTTGAGGGGCGAACCAATGTGGCGGAGGCTGCGATCATCGGCGGCTACGCATCTTTATCTCATTTCGCCAAGCGGTTCCGCAGCATGTACGGCCACCTGCCCTCCGAAATCCTGGCGGGCGGTCGGCTCCACAATCCGATTTGAAGGTGTCGCACCGATCTATCGGGCCAATTTTCGCAATAGCGCATAACTTTACGCCATAATGATCGAATCGGGCGTATAGATAATCGTTTCGGGCGCGCCGCCCGGAGCTGACCGTGCCAACCTATAACCCGCAAGCTCCGACAATCGGATCGTTCGGGCGCAAAGGGGGGTGATATGGTCGCCATCAAAAATCCACTTCTCGGCGGTGGGATCGTCGCATTTTTGCTGACCGGGGCCGCCATGGCGCAGGCGCCGGCTTCACCGGCCGGATCGGGACCGGCCTCAGCCGAGGCGCAGACGGGACTGTCAGAGGTCATCGTCACCGCCCAAAAGCGGCCTGAGCGTTTGCAGGATGTTCCGATCTCAGTCTCGGCGCTGTCCTCGACCGCCCTGGCGACCCAGAACGTCCATTCCCTGCAAGACCTGACGGCGCGCGTGCCCAGCTTCGTCTCGACGACCTCTGCCGGCTACGGCGGCGCGCCGCTGAGCATTCGGGGAATCGGCGGCGCCAACGGCGGCGGCGAGTTCCTGTCGGACGAGCCGGTCGCGGTCTATATCGACGGCGTCTATGTCGCCCGACTCAGCGCCGCCACCAGCGATCTGGTGGACCTGGACGGGATCGAGGTGCTGCGTGGACCTCAAGGCTCGCTCTACGGCCGCAACGCCACGGCGGGCGCGCTGGTGATCAGCACCAAGCGTCCCACCAACGACTTTACGGCCGAGGCCGAAGCCGGCGGTGATACCTTGAAGGACGGCCGCGCGTCCTTGGCGGTTTCGGGTCCGATCGTGAAAGACAAGGTGCTTGTCCGGATCGCCGGGGCCTACAGCAGCTTGGGCGGTTTCGGCCAGAATGTGCTGAGCGGCAAGCCGGTCAACGACGGCCACGACGTGACTCTGCGCGGCGCTCTGCGTCTGTTGCCCACCGAGCGCCTGACCATCGACATGATCGGGGAATATTTCGACCAGCACTTCCAGCCCGGGCTATTTCGAGTGGCCAACCTGACGGGCGGAACCGCAGACAGCCCCTTCATTCTCAGGCCCGATTTCCAATCCGCCCTCAACAACAGCCACTACGAAGCCAGCGAGCAGGTTTTCAACCATATCCATACGGACGCTTTCACCGTGCTGGGGGAGCTTCGGGAAGACGCCTTCACCGTCAATTCCATAACCGGCTACCGCACCTTCAATGTGGACGGCCTGGCCGATTCAGACAACGCAGCGCCCTCCGCCCTGACCGGCTACCCCGCGCTTCGGTCGTATAACGCCGCGCATCTCAGGAACAGCCAGACGAGCCAGGAGCTGAGGATCAGCTCCCCGGCCAGCCAGAAGTCGTTCACCTGGACAGCCGGGCTCTATTACATCCACGAGATCAACGCGGTGGATCCGTTCGAAATCTACAACAACGCCGCCTATTTCAAGCTCGGCACCGACGCCACCTTCCACGCCTTCCAGACCGCCGACGCGGCCTCCGCCTATGGGGACGCCAGTTATGAGGTGGTCAAGGGCCTGACCGTCAGGGTCGGCGGGCGCTATAGCTGGGACGAAAAGACCTTCAACGACACCCAGCGCGTGGTGACCCTGCTGGGCGGCTTTTCCCCGGCGCTTGGCAGGGCGGTGACGGCGGGCTTCGCCGTGACGGCGCCGCCGACCTATTTCAACAAGGCCGATTTCCACAACCTCTCCGGCCGGGCGGTGGCGGACTACAAGGTGACGAAGGACATCCTGGCCTACGCCAGCTTCAGCCAAGGCTTCAAATCCGGCGGCTTCAACGCTTTCGGACTGACCCCGGCCTTTCAGCCCGAAACCATCGACGCCTATGAAACCGGCCTGAAGACCCAGTTTTGGGATCGCCGACTGCGGATCAACGGCGACGTCTTTTTCTACAACTACAACAATCTTCAAGTCCGTCTGCCGGTGCCCACCGGCGGGGTGAACATTCAGAACGCCGCCTCCGCCCAGGTGAAAGGCGCCGAGCTTGAAACAGCTTTCACGCCGCTGACCGGACTGAACTTCGGGCTGAATGTCAGCTATCTGGACACTCGGTTTACTCAGGGCGCCCTGCCCGAAGTGCCGCCGAGCGCCCGATTCAGCTTCGGCGCCAATATCCCGCTGCAAACGGTCAGCATCGTCGGCAACACCATGAGCCGGGCCCCCAAATGGCAGCTTGGCCTGACGGCCGACTACCAGCGGCCTCTGATGGACGACGCGACCATCGCGTTCGGGATGTCCTATCGCTACCAGACCAAGGAATATTTCCTGGAGACCAACCAGGACAGCCCGACCTTCCAAACCGGCGCCTGGGGAGAACTGGGGCTGCACGCGACCTGGGCTAAGGCGGGCGGGCGCTTCAGCGTCACCCTGTTCGGCGAAAACGTCCTGAATAATCGCCATCTGACGCAGGTCAGCCCACTCAGCGCCTTCCCCGAGGGGACCTTGAACCTGCCCAGCCGTTTCGGCGTCCGCACCTCGGCCAAGTTCTAAACCTTTGGGGCGCAACCACATTAGTAGGATCAAGGGGAAGCCGGTGTTTCGTTTTGTAAGCCTGATCCTGCTCGCCGGATGCGCCGGCTTGGGCGCTACGGTTGCGGCGGCGTCCTACGCGGCGGCTCCGACAATGGCGGTGAGTCTTGAGGGCCTGGGCCGGGGGCAGCGTCTGCCTCCCAGTGCAGCGTTTTGTGCGCCGCCTTCGTCCGCACCGGAAACCTACAATGTCAGCCCGGCCGTGTCATGGTCCAAGGGGCCGCGCGGGACCCGATCCTACGCCCTGATCATGACCGACCTCGACGTGCCCAAGGACCTCGGCGCGTCCGGCCGGCGGGGAGCGATGATTGCGGCGGACGCCCCGCGTATACCCTTCATCCATTGGGTCCTGATCGACATCCCGCCGTCCATCACCCATTTGACGAGAGGCCAGGAAAGCGCGGGTTTCGCGCCGGGGCCCCGTCCCCTCGGGTTAACCGACCACGGCCGGCGCGGCGCCAATGTCTACAGTAACTACTATCCTAAGGGCTCGCCGCTGGCCGGACCCCGCGGCGGCTACGACGGCCCCTGTCCGCCCAATAACGATCCCAAGCCCCACCGCTATGTAACGCAGGTCTATGCCCTTGATGTCGCCAAGCTCGGCCTGAGCGGCGTGTTCTTCGGGGAGTCGGCGCTCCGGCGCATGAGCGGCCATGTTCTGGCCTCAGGATCGACCACGGCTCTATATGGCGGCGATGGAACGGGGCATTGACCGCCTTAGGCGACTTGGCCCCGGCACGCCCTACTTGGACATCTCCGCATAGAAGGCGTCCAGCCGCTCCTGGTTGATCCAGCCCAGGTTGGTGACGAGCCAGCCGATGTCGTCGGTCTTGATCGAAGCCATCAGCTTGTCCTTGGGCGTGCCGGCCTTGATCGCGGCGCGAGCGCGGGCGATGAAGGTGTCCCACTTTTTGATGTAGGCCAGCACATCGGCCCTGGTCTTCACCTGCTCACCGTGGCCGGTGATCAGATAGTCAAAATCCAGCGCCAGAATCCCGTCCAGGGACTTGCGCCAGCCCAGGATGCTGGCGCCGCCCGGATAGTCAACGTTGGGCGTGGTGTCGGCCACCAGATCACCCACGGACACGACCTTGAGATCAGGGAAATAGACCACCGTGTCCCCGGCGGTATGGCCCGGGCCGAAATGGTAGCCGACGGCCGTCGCGCCATCGACCGAGACCTCAATGGAGGGACCGGCATAGACGACATTGGGCGGCGGCGCCTTGTGGCCGTTGGTCGGCGTATAGCCCTGGAAGGTGTCGTATTCGGCCTTGCTCGCGATGACCGAACCGCCTGCCAGGAAAGCGCCCTCATTGCCCGCATGGTCGGAGTGATGGTGTGTGATGAACACGTACTTCACCGGCAGAGGCGTGATGCCTTTAATCTTGGCCTGCAAGTCGCTCAGCAGGACATCGCCGGGGTTCTTGGTGTCCACCAGGATCGCCGCATCCTTGCCCACCCGCAGGGTGCTGTTGCCGCCCCCGCCGGTAATGACATAGAGGCCGGCCGTCACCGACTTGACCTGCATTGGAACATACGTCGGCGCGGCCTTAGCGGGCGCCGGCTGAGCGTGGGCGGCCAGGCTGAACATGAGCGCGGCGAAGGCCGTCGCCGAGGCGGCGAGCGTCAGACGTAGGGTCACGGTGTTCTCCTTTTGGACGTTGAGTCCTATTCCCGCCAGGTCGCCTTGAACACAATCACTGCGAACAGCAGCATCGATAGCCAACCGCCCATCGAGGCGAGACCGAGCGGCGCGCCCATGGCCTTTTCGCCCATCAGATAAAGCGCCAGAGTGGGGATCATAACCAGCAGACTTAGGGTGTTGAGCCAGAAGTGGACCACCGGCAAGACGCCTTGGGCCGCGCGCGGCACAACCCGATAGAACAGGCCGTACAGCACCATGGACACCCAGCCGAGCAGATTGATGTGGGCGTGCACGGGGGCCAGGGTGAAGTTCTCGGATTTGCCCATCCACACGCCCAGGCCCATGCCGCATAGGGCAAACAGGACGCCAAGCTGCAGAAAGCGATCAGACACCCGCTTCATCGTTCGCTCCCTCAAAGGCCGCCGGTCGCTGCCGGCTTGACTGGAATTTGTCTGATCCGATTTGGCCGGTCAATCGCCGCCGACGCCCACGCTCGCTCGCCGGTTGCCGCCGCTGCTCCGAAGCCCTAGCGTCAATATCATGATCGCCCGACAAGCGGCGACGGCAAGATAGGGAGCGGCTCTCATGGGCGCCAAATGGCTGAAGATCGCCGTGCTCGCGGCCATGGCGGCGTCGAGCTTGTGGGTCGTTGCGGCGAAGGCTGAGGATTCCGCAATTTGGCTCAAGAGCCGCCAGGCGCGGTTCGCCGCCTATCACCGCGCCCATCCCAAACCCGCGGCCGAAGTGGCGGCGATCAAGGCCAAGACAAAAGCGCTGGTTGCGGCTGCCGGGCCTGTCGGCGATCTGCAGAGCCGAGTGAATCAACCGCCGTTGATCTGGGCTGTGTCAAAGGCGCCGTTGGAACTGTGGGATGGGGCGGACGATCCGGAGATGATCGTGGTCCCGGCCGGCGAATACACCATGGGATCGCCTGCGGATGAGGCCAATCGAGGCGCTGACGAAGGGCCGCGTCACCGCGTGCGCATCGCCTACACTTTCGCGGTCAGTAAGTACCCCGTCACCTTGGGCGAGTTTGAGCGGTTTGTGGCCGATACCGGGTTCGATGCGGGCGTCAGCTGCTTCAATTTTGAACCCGGCGATCAGCCCAGGCCGGGCCGTAATTTTCGCCAGACCGGCAGCATCGAGCAGACGCTGGACGACCCCGCCGTATGCATGAACGAGGTCAACGCCCAGGCCTATGCGGCTTGGCTGTCAAAGAAGACCAGCCACGCTTATCGGCTGTTGTCGGAGGCAGAGTTCGAATACGCCGCCCGCGCCGGAACCACGACCCGCTATTGGTGGGGCGACGACCCCTCCGCGGCCTGCGCCAACGCCAACGGCGCCGACCTGGACACGGGCGCCAAGTTCCCGAAAATGGCGGTCAGCGCCTGTCACGACGGTTATGCCGCCACCGCGCCGGTCGGACGCTTTAGACCCAACGCCTTTGGCCTTTACGACATGGCGGGCAACGCCTGGTCCATTCTGGCCGACTGCTACGCCCCTTACGACACCGCCCCGACTGACGGCTCGCCCAATCTCACCGGACCCTGCACAAGGCGCTCTTTGCGCGGCGGCCCCTGGCTGCTGAATTCCACCCTGCTTCGCTCAGCTCTGCGCGCCAGCTATGCGGTGGGCGGCCATTTCATCGGCCACGGCTTCCGGGTGGCGCGGACTTTGTAGGCGATCAGGGCGCTTTCGACATCTCGGCGTAGAAGGCGTCCAGCATTTCAGGCCAGACCCAGCCGAGATTGGTCACCGTCCAACCCAGGTCGTCGGTCTTGATCGAGGCCATAAGCTTGTCCTTGGGCGTGCCGGCCTTGATCGAGGCGCGCGCCCTGGCGATGAAGACGTCCCATTTGTGCTTGTAAGCGATCACGTCGGCCCGGGTCTTGATCTGCTCGCCGTGGCCGGTGATCAGATAGTCGAAGTCCAGCGCCAGGATGGCGTCCAGCGACCGTTGCCAGCCCAGGATGCTGCCGCCGCCTGGGACATAGTCGACATTGGGCGTCTTGTCGGCCACCAGATCGCCGGACGCGACCGCCTTGATGTCGGGGAAATAGACCACAGTATCGCCGCCGGTGTGGCCGGGGCCGAAGTGGTAGCCGATGGCCGTGGCGCCATCGACCGACACCTGAATGGACGGCCCGGAATAGATCACATTGGGCGGCGGCGCCTTAGGACCCTTGGTGGTCTTGTAGCCCCGAAAAATATCGGCCAGGTCCTGGCTGGCGATGACCGAGCCGCCGGGCAGGAAGACGCCCTCATTGCCTGAGTGATCGCCGTGGTGATGGGTGATGAAGACATACTTCACCGGCAAGGGTGTGATGCTTTTGATCTTGGCTAAGAGATCGCTGAGGTAGGGCTCGCCGGGGTTCTTGGTGTCCACCAGGATCACCGCGTCCTTGCCCACCCGAACCGTGGTGTTGCCGCCCCCGCCGGTGATGACGTAGAGCCCGTCTGTCACTGTCTTGACCTGCATCGGCTCATAGACGGGCGGGGTCGGCGTTCGTTCGGCTTGAGCCTGGCTGGGCGAGCTGATCCCCATGATGCAAAGAACCGCTGCACACGCGGCGAAGGTCAGGCGCACCGACATGGTCATCTCCCTGGGCTCGCCGGCTTGTCTGCGCCGGATGACCTCAGGCTAGAGGCGCCGCATACAGGTGTAAACCACGGACGGCTTTGGCGGCGGCGCCGTCCGTTGCGCACCCCCCGCCCACGCGCTTGACTCACCGGTACTTTATATCATAACCAAGCCAAGATGTTATAAAATAACATAGTGGGGTTATCGATGTCGTTACGCCTTTCCTTGCTCGCTGCGGCGGGCCTCTCCGCTTTGGCCGCGCTGGCGCCTGTCGGGACGGCTTGGGCGCAAAGCACGCCTTCCGACATCATCGTCACCGCCACGCGGCTCAATCAGGCGCGCGATTCTATCCAGCCCCAGATCGGAGCATCCACCTATACGGTGACGGCGGAAGCCATCCAGGCCATGCCGGGCGGCGTGAACACCGCGCTCAATCAGGTTATTCTTCAGGCGCCGGGCGCGGTGCAGGACTCCTACGGCCAACTGCATATTCGAGGCGAACATAACGGCCTTCAGTTCCGCTTGAACGGGGTCATTCTGCCCGAGGGCCTTAGCGTGTTCAGCCAGGCTCTCAGCCCGCGCCTGGCCGGGAGCGTGGAACTGATCACAGGGGCGCTGCCCGCTGAATATGGCCTGCGAACCGCCGGCATCATCGACATCAGGACCAAGAGCGGAACTCATCCCGGCGGCTCGGTGTCAGTTTATGGGGGCAGTCACGGGGACTTCGAACCCAGCTTCGAATACGGAGGAGCAACGGACGACAGCAATTTCTTCGTGTCGGCCAGCTACAAGCAGAACAACCTGGGGATCGAGTCGCCGGACGCCCGCACCGACCCTCTGCATGACCGCACCCAGCAGTTCCAGGGTTTCGCCTATGCCGACAAGATCATCGATCCGAACAGCCGCGTATCAGTGATCCTGGGCACGTCCGACCAGAGGTTTCAAATACCTGACGTGAGCGGTCAGACGGACGGCGGCCTAGGCCTGGCCGTCAATGGCCAAGTCGCTTATCCCAGCGAACGCATCAACGAGAACCAGTCGGAAACCACCCATTACGGCGTGGTCAGCTATTTGCGCACGGACGACAAATTCACCGGGCAGTTGTCGATCTTCGCCCGCTATTCGAGCTTGAAGTTCACGCCCGATCCGCTGCCCGATCTGCTCTACAACGGCATCAGTCAGACGGCGAACAAGTCCGATGTCGCCGGCGGCTTTCAGGCCGAAGGGGTCTATCGCCTGAACGACAGCCACACGGTTCGCGCCGGCGCCATCGTTCAGATTGATCGGTCCACAAGCGCGACCACGTCGCAGGTGGCCCTGATCAACAATGATCCGTCTGATCCCGATTTCGGGGCCCAAATCGGAGACAAGCCCTACACCATCGTGGACAACGGCGCGCGCACCGCCCAGACCTACAGCGCCTATTTGCAGGACGAGTGGAAGCTGCTGGATACTGTGACGCTCAACTACGGCCTGCGTTTCGACCAGTTCAATGGTTTCCGCGCCGAGAACCAGCTCAGCCCGCGCATCAATGCCGTGTGGATGATGACGCCGACCACCACGGTGCATGCCGGCTACGCCCGCTATTTCTCGCCTCCGCCCTTCGAGCTGATCGGGTCCGAAAGCATCTCTAAGTTCGTAGCGCCGACGGGTGATCCCCTTGTCACGTCTTCTGCCGCGCCTTCGATCCCCGTGGACACCACGCCCTACGCCGAAAGAGCCAACTATTTCGACGTGGGCTTTCAACAGAAGATCGATGCCCATTTCACCTTTGGGTTCGACAGCTATTACAAGACCTCGACCCACCTGATCGACGAGGGCCAATTCGGCGCGCCGATCATCCTGACTCCGTTCAACTATCAGAGCGGGATTCAGTGGGGCTATGAGATTACCACCGCCTACAATAACGGCCCCCTCAGCGCCTACGCCAATTTTTCTCACACCGTGGCCCAGGGCAAGAATTGGATTTCCAGCGAGTTCAGCTTCGATCAAGCGTCGTTGAACTACGTGGCCAACCATTGGATCTATCTGGACCACGACGAGGCCTACGCCGTGTCGGCGGGGATATCGTACCTTTGGCGCGGGACGCGTTTGGGCGGCGACGTGATCTTCGGCACAGGTCTTCGCAACGATCTGCCCCTGGACATGCCGGTAACCTATGCCGACGGCTCAATGCTCACGGCGATCCCGAACGGCGCGACGGTTCCATCCTACGTCCAGGTCAACCTCGCCCTGTCGCACAGGTTCGATCTGGGACCGGCCGGGGACCTGGAGGCGCGTCTGGACGTGATCAACCTGTTCGACAAGGTCTATGAAATCCGCGACGGCTCGGGCGTGGGCGTATTCGCCGCCCAATACGGCCCCAGGCGGGGCGTATTTGTCGGCCTGACCAAGAGCTTTTAGAGGTCGCGCGGCCTACTGCTGTTGCTGCTGCTGCTGTTGCAGAATCTGATCGCGGTGCAGCTCCAGCAGGCTGGTGGCTTGGCGGCGGCGCACGGCGCCGGGGAACACCGGCTTGGCTAGGCGCATGAACTCCGGTTCGGCGGCGGTGGCGCGGGCCTTGCGCACCATCACGCCGACCACAAGCTGGCTGTCCTGTTCGCCCTTGTAGACCCCGCGCGACGGTGGCACGTCGCCGTAGTCGCGGCCCACGGCCACCGCGATATGGCGCTCGCCGGCGATGACGTTGTTGGTCGGATCGAACCCGACCCAGCGCAGGGACGGCAGGAAGACCTCGGCCCAGGCGTGGGTGGCGTCCGGGTCCGAGCGGTCTCCCTCGGAGCGGTCCGTGAACAGATAGCCTGAGACATAGCGCGCCGGCAGGCCCCAGGACCGACAGATGGCCAGCATGATGTGGGTGAAGTCCTGGCAGACCCCCCGGCCGGAGGCCAAGGCCAGGTCGATGGGGCTGTCCGCCATCGTCACCCCGGCTTCATAGTCGAAGGCGTCATAGATGGCCTTGTTGAGGGCCAGCATGGCGGACAGGGGATCGCGAAGGCGCAGGGCGTCCAGCCCGCGCTCGGCGATAAAGGCGCGCAAGGCCTCGGTCTCGACGGCGTAGCCGTGCGGCCGCAGAAACTCGAAGCACTCCGCCGCCACGAAGGTCGATCGCAACCGGTCCCATTCACCCATGTCCAGGGCTTCGGGAATCTCCTGCCGGGCGGCCGTCTCCACCGCTGAGCGCGCCTCGATGCGCAGTTGGCTGTGCGGCTGGGGCACGTCGAAGTGATAGACCGCGTTGCCGAACGGGTCGGCGTAGGAGAACAGCCGAGCGTGAGGCTCGACCTCGACCTCGAAACTGACCAGGCGCTGGGAGCCGCTTTTCTGCGGCTGCATCCACAGCTCCATCACGCTTTCGCGCACTGGTCCGGCGTAATGATATTCGGTGATGTGGCGCACTTCGAGGAGCATGGTGATCCTTAGGCCGGAAGGCGCTCTTCGAGCGGATAGGCGACGAAGGTCTCGTAAACGGCCTCGTGAATGCGCGCGCACTCGGCGACCACGGTGGCCAAATAGTTGCTGGCGCCGACCCGAGAGAACTCCTCGAAATCGGCGAACTCCACCCGGGCGCTCAGGCGGCCGGCCAGACGCTCGGGACGGGGGCTGTCCAGCGCCTCGACCTGACTGCCGATGCCGGTCAGATGCTCCTGGATGCGGGCTGCGGAAAAGCGGATCGAACGGGGATATTCCTTATCGAACAGGATGAAGTTGATCATGTGCTTCTGTTCGATCTCTGCGCCGTAGACCCGCAGATAGGGCTCCAGCGCGCAGGCCATGCGCAGCACGCTCAACTGGGCGAAGTGTTCGTCCAGGTGATAGCCGCCGGCGGCGTCGCCGAAGCATACGTCCAGCAGACGTGAGATTAGTTGGGCCCGCTCCAGATAGACGCCCAATTGCAGGAACCGCCAGCCTTCGCCGTGGCTCATGGTGGCGTCCGCCGCGCCCTTGAACAGGTGCAGGTCGGAGATGATCTCCTGCAGGTAGCCGCTCGGGTTGTGCGAAAAGGCCATCTCGGCCTGAGGCGAGGTGATGCGCAGGTACAGCATGTTCAGCCGCTCCCACGTTTCGGTGGTGATCTGATCACGCACCTGCCGCGCGTTTTCACGCGCATGGGAAAGGGAATTAATGATGGAGCCGGGCTCTTCCCGGTCCAGGGCGATGGTGCGCACCGCGTTCATGGGGTGATGTAGGGCCGCGTCTGCATCGACCTCGTCCTCGCCCATGGCGCTGAGCACGATATGAGCGGCCTGGCGTGCGGAGTCGGTTTGGTCGACCACCGAGCTGAGCATCACTTCGGACAGTCGGCAGAAGTGTTCGGCCCGCTCGATGTAGCGGCCCATCCAGTAGAGGCTGTCGGCGACCCGGGCGAGCATCATGCCGGCAGGTCTCCTTCGGCCAAGACCCAGGTGTCTTTGGATCCGCCGCCCTGGCTGGAGTTGACCACCAGCGAGCCTCGCGTGAGGGCCACCCGCGTCAGGGCGCCGGGCGTCACCACGGTCTTGGCGCCGGACAGGATGAACGGTCGCAAATCGACGTGGCGCGGCTCGGTCTGGCCGTCGATCAGACAGGGCGCGGTCGACAACTTCAAGGTGGGCTGGGCGATGTAGTTTTCCGGATCGTCCTTGATCTTCTGCGCGAACTCGTCGCGCTGGGCCTGGGTGGAGTGGGGTCCGATCAGCATGCCATAGCCGCCCGAAGCGCCGACGGCCTTGACCACCAGCTTGTCCAGATTGGTCAGAACATGCTGTCGTGAGGACGGATCGCGGCACAGGAAGGTCTCGACATTGGGCAGGATGGGGTCCTCGTTCAGGTAATACTGAATAATGTCAGGCACATAGGCATAGACCGCCTTGTCGTCGGCTACCCCGGTGCCGGGCGCATTGGCGATCACCACCGAGCCGGCGCGATAGGCATTGAACAGCCCGGCCACGCCCAGGGCCGAATCTCGGCGGAAGGTGAGGGGATCGATGAAATCGTCATCGACGCGCCGATAGATCACATCCACCCGGCGCAGACCCTGGGTGGTGCGCATGTAGACCATGTTGTCATGCACCACGAGGTCGCGGCCCTCGACCAGCGGCGTGCCCATCAGCCGGGCCAGATAGGCATGCTCATAATAGGCGGAATTGTAGACGCCGGGCGTCATCACCACGACCTGGGGATTGGAGCGCCACTCCCCGGCCATGCTCTTGAGGGTGGACAATAAAAGGTCCGGGTAGTTCTCGATCGGCCGCACGCGCGCGGCGCCGAAGGCTTCGGGGAAGGTCCGCTTGGAGGCGTCCCGATTAGCCAGCATGTAGGACACGCCGGAGGGCACCCGCAGATTGTCCTCCAGCACCATGAACTCGCCGGTCTCGTTGCGGATCAGATCGCTGCCGCAAACATTGGCGTAGGCCGAATTGGGCACATAAAGGCCGACCATTTCGCGGCGATAGGACGGGGCGCCCAACACCAGATCGCGCGGGACCACGCCGTCCATCAGGATTTTCTGGGCGCCGTAAATGTCTGACAAAAACATGTTCAGCGCCAACAGACGCTGTTTCAGCCCGACCTCGATCCGCGCCCAGGTCGGCGCATCGATCACCCGGGGGAACAGGTCCGTGGGGATGATCCGTTCGGTAGAGCTCTCAGCGCCATAGACGGTGAAGGTGATGCCCTGCAGCAGGAACGACCGCTCAAGGGTCTTCTGTCGGTCGCCGAGTTCGGCGGGCGACAGCTTGGCGATATGGGCGTTGAGCGGGGCGTAGGCCGGGCGAACTTCGCCGTCCGCTTGGAACATTTCGTCGTACATCGCGTCTGGTGAGGATGGCGGCGGCGCTGCGGCCGACGACAGCGCGCGATCCATGCGCTTTGCAGGAGACGATACGGTGTTGGCCGACACGGGGCTCTTATCCAAATGGTCAGGACTTTTTGTCATTTTCAGCTTATTCGCCGCCCCTCAAAGACCGAGGCGTTTCCTGCCCAAAATCGGCCTGCCTGAATCGATGCCTATTGTATGTGCAAATGCTAACTCTTTAGGCAGGTTCCCGGGTCTGGACGGGCGACGTCCGCGTATCGGCGGCGCCCATTCAACCGTGACGAACCCTCGTATTGCCTATAGATCGGATCGGGGCCTGTCGGCGAGGACAAAGGCTTGAGATCAATCGGCTTGGCGGCGCTCCTTCTGGCGGCCCTCGGCCTAGGCGCCGTAGCGGCGCCGGCGTGGGCGGACGTGCCGAAGGTCGCCGTGCTCGGCGTGTCGGATGGGCGCCTGCGTCAACAAATCGAACAGGCCGTGGGTACAAGCAAGGCTGCGCCGCAGAGCCGCTTTGAGGCGCGTCGGCGCGCGGAGTCGGCCGCTGACGACGTGGTGGCCGTGCTCAGGTCGGAGGGCTATTACGAATACGCCGTGGAGCCGGACGTTGGCGCAGGCGATCAACCCCAGTCCGTAATCAAGGTCACGCCCGGCCCCCGCTTCACCTTGGCCGAGCCTGCGATTGTGTGGGACGGGTCCGCGCCGGCGCCGGAGGCCCTCATGGCCGGCGGCGCCTCTATCGGCCTGAGGATCGGCGCGCCGGGCCGCGCCGCCGATGTCCTGGCGGCGGAAGGGCGCATCGTGGCGGCGGTGGATAAGCGCGGCTACGCGGACGCCAAGGTCGATCCGCGCGAAGTGGTGGTTGATCACGCCACCCATACCGTGCAGGCGACCTATCATATCGACGCCGGCCCCCGGGTGGTGATGGACGGGGTCAAGCTCAACTCCGATGGCCGCACGCGCGCCTCCTACGTCAGCCGCATCCTGCCCTGGCGGGCGGGTGCGGTGTTTGATCCGGAGGACATCGCTGAGCTCGAGCGCCGGCTGCGGGCAACCGGGGTCTATGACGCTGTGTCCGTGGCCCTGGCCCCCGCCGCCGAGGCCCTGCCCGACGGGCGTCGCCCGGTGGTGGTCAGCCTGACCGATAAGCCCAATTCCACCTTGGAGCTCGGCGCTAACTATTCGACGGCGGAAGGTTCGGGTGTCGACGGGCGCTGGACGGTGTTTAATCGCCTTGGCGTGGCCGACACCATCAGCTTCAGCGCCCAGATCGCCAACATACTCAGCAAGGGCCAAGTCGATCTGTCCGTGCCGGATTTCAGGCAGGCCGGCCAGACGCTGAAACTGTCCGGCTCGGTCTATAAGGACGACACCAGCGCCTACTTTGAAACCGGCGCGCGCCTCGCCATGGATTTGCAGAAGCGTTACGGAAAAAGCGACCTGGGCGACCTCGGGTTGTCGCTGGACGTCAGCCGCGACCAAGAGCCCCAGGTGGTGAACAACCGTCTGGTCACCGACTATCGGCGACTGATCACCGTCACGGCCCTGCTTTCAGCCACGCTGGATCATTCCGATGATCTGCTCAATCCAAAGCGCGGCTGGCGATTGTCACTGACGGCCGAGCCCACAGCGAGTTTTGGCGACGGGCCCATCGACTATGTGCGCACCCAGGCGCAGCTGAGCGCCTATTGGCCCTTTGACGCCAACGGCGATACCGATCTGGCGGGCCGCGTGCACATGGGCGCGATCCTGGCCGGGACCATTCCGGGCGTTCCGGCGTCCCGCCGATTCTATGCCGGCGGCGGCGGCTCGGTGCGCGGCTACGCCTACCAACAGGTCGGGCCGCGCTTCCCCAATGACTCGCCCGAGGGCGGACTGTCGTTACTGGAAACCTCAGTGGAATTGCGCCGGCAGGTCTACGGCCCGTGGGCGGTGGCGGCCTTTGTTGATTCCGGCGTGTTGGGCACGCACCAAACCTTCGACCTGTCGGCGGCGGAAACAGGCGTAGGCTTCGGCGTGCGTTATAATCTGGGTTTCGCGCCCTTGCGCATCGACTTCGCCATGCCGCTCGAAAAGCGCTCGGGGGATGCGGCCTTCCAGGTCTACCTCAGTATCGGACAAAGCTTTTGACCATGCCGTCCGACCCGCCCGAAACGCCCGCCAAGGCCGCGCCCGACACGGCGCCCCGGCCCTCGTTCTGGCGTCAGTGGATGAAGCCGCACACTCCCTTGGGCTGGATCGCCGAGGCGGCGGTCGTGATAGTGCTGGTGGCCGGACTAGCCCTGGTGGTGCTGCGCTATGGTCCCTTGACCACCGAAGCGCGCCTGCTGATCGAATCCCAGACCAATGGATTTCAGCTGGGGTCTCTGGGCAAGTTGCGCCTGCAGGGGGTGCGCGGCGATGTCCTGAGCACCTTCACCATCGACCGGCTGACGATCAGCGATCCCAAGGGCGTGTGGATCGAGGCCGACGGGCTGGCCGTCCGTTGGCGGCCGGGCGAACTTTTGTTTCAGCGCATGCACGTCCAATCGCTGAGCGCCCGCCAGGTCGTTGTGTACCGCCAGCCGGTCCTGGTGAACCAAACCGCAAGCGCCCAGCCGCCCAAGATTCTGGTCCAGTTCGACGCGCTGAAGGCGCGGCTTGAGACTCGGCCGGCGTTCAGCCAGACGCGCGGACTCTACGATCTAAGCGGCAAGTACGTTCAACGGCCGCGTGGGCGCACACTTGCGGCTGTGGACATGCGCAGCGTCCTGCGCCCGGGTGATTTCCTTAAGGCCGATCTGGATACCGGCGGCAGCAACAGCCTCAGGTTTGACGCCGACGCCCAGGAGGTGAAGGGGGGAGGCATCGCCGGCAGCCTGGGCTTGGCGGCCGCACAACCTTTCCTGTTCAGCGCTCACGTCTCCGGTCCGCCGACGAACCGCCGCCTCAATGCCGTTCTGCGATCCGGCGCCGACACGCCGTTTACAGCCGAGGGCGCTTGGTCGGACGCCGGGGGCCGGGTGAGCGCGCGGCTTATGCTGCTCCAGTCACGCTGGACGCACGACTGGGCCAATGCTTTCGGCCCTCAGGCTCAAATTGTTCTGTCCGCCCGTCAACGCAAAGCCTCGCTTTTTGACCTGGACGCCGGCCTCCAAGCCGAGAACCTCAGCCTGACCCTGCGGGGGCCGCTCAACAGAGACAAACAATCTACGGCGGGGCTGGCGACAAACCTGGTGATCAACAACCTGGCCAAGGTCGTGCCCCAGCCCATTATGGGGCGCGGCCAGATCGGCGGCGTGCTGTCCGGCGCCCTTGACGATCTGCACCTGGCCGGACAGCTGCAGATCGCAAACCTGGAGTTTCTGAATTACCGACTCGCCCGTGCGGCGGGGCCGCTGAAGCTGAATTGGCGCAATCGGCAGCTCACGGTTCAAGCCTCGATCCTGGGTTCAGGCGCATCCGGCTCGGGCGTGCTGGCGGCGGCCGGGGGACCGGCGCCTACCGGACGCATCGAGATTTCGAGTCTTGCCGACGGGCGCGTGCTGATCCGCTCCATGTCTATTGTCGGCCGGGGGGCAAAGATCGACGGCCAGGGCGGCCAGAACCTGTTCGGCGGCGGCCTCACCTTCAAGGGCCAGATGGTCGTACCCGACATGGCCGGCGTCAGCCATGGCGGGACCGGATCGCTTCGCGGCGGTTGGTCCGCCGTCCAGACCAACGCGCCCGGCGCGCCATGGACCTTCACCGTGGAGGCGCGCGGCGACCGCTTCGCCACCGGCGGGGCGGATTTAGACGCCTTGCTCGGTTCCGCGCCGCATTTGACCGGTCACGCGGGATTCGTCGGCGATACGGTGACTTTCGATACCATTGCGCTCGAAGGGGCCAAGGCCAAGGCCAATGCCCAGGGGCAATGGAAACTGGACGGCGCGCTCGATTTCGCCCTCGGCTGGCAAGCCGACGGTCCCTTCGCCGCAGGACCTCTGGAAGTCGATGGCAAAGCGGTCGGCCAGGGAACCCTGACCGGCGTGATCGGCGCGACGAAGCTGGACCTTCATACGGATCTGGCGGCGATCACCCTGCCGGATATGACGATCAAGGCCGCCAAGCTGGACCTGAGCTTTGCACAGGGCGCCGATGGGACCGATGGCCGCGCCCAGATGACCGGCCAGAGCGACTATGGCCCGGTGCGCGCCAAATCCGACTTCCGCCTCTTGGCGCACGGCCTTCAGTTCACCGGCATTGATGTGGACGCCGGGGGCGTGGCGGCCAAGGGGCAGTTGGCCCTGATGGACGAGGGCTATTCCACCGCCGACCTGACGATCCTGGTCGCGCCGGGCGCGGTGCTGTCGGAGGGCCGCGCCCAAGGGCGCATCAGCGTGGTCGGCGGCCAAGGGGACGCCCAGGCGGACTTGCAGATGAGCGCCACGAGCGCCGTGCTGCGGGGGTCGGCCATGGCTTTCAGCGCGGCGAAGTTGACCGCGCGCGGACCTCTTTCGCGCTTGCCCTATCAGGTCAGCGCGGATGGCGCCGTGGCGCACGCGCCGCTCAAGCTCAACGGCTCGGGCGTGTTCTCCGCACACACGGGCGGCTACCAGGTCAGCTTTGAAGGGTCCGGACAGTTTAGACGTTCGGATTTTCACACCCTGGAGCCCGCCCAACTGCGCCAGGACAACAACGAACAGGTCGCCCGCCTGCGCATGGCGCTGGGCTCAGGCCGGGCGGAGTTTGACGGACGTCAAGGCGGCGGCGCCGCCAGCATTAAGGCGCTGCTGACCAACGTGGATCTATCGTTCGTTTCGGAAGACTTCACCGGCCAATTTGACGCCGATCTGCAACTGGCGGGCAGCGGTAAGGACCTCCACGGCGCCCTGACTGCGGCGCTCAAGAACGCCCACAGCCGCGACGCGCGCGCCGGCTTGTCGATTGACGGCCAGGTCAAGGCTCAGTTGGACGGTGATCGGTTGAGCGTGACCAGCAATCTACAGGGCGGACAAGGCCTGACCTCCAACGCCGATTTTGTCCTACCGGCCGACGCATCGGCCGAGCCCTTCCATCTGGCCTTGGCCCGAAACCGGCCGATGCAGGGCCACTTCGAGGCCAACGGCGAGATCCAACCCCTGTGGGACCTGTTCCTGGGCGGCGAGCGCAGCCTGGGCGGTCTTCTGGCGGCCAAGGCCGACTTTTCCGGCACGCCTGCGGACCCTAAGATCACCGGCCGGGCCGATCTGACCGGCGGGCGGTTTGAAGATTATCCCACGGGCCTGAAGCTGCGCGACGCGGTGATCGGCGCCTCGCTAAACACGGACACCATCTCGGTGGACAAGTTCGCGGCGGCCGACAATCAGAAGGGCGCGATCACCGGCCAGGGCCAGGTCAGCCTGGCGCGCGGCGGCGCCAGCAACCTGGAGCTCAAGCTCAATAATTTCCGGCTGGTGGACAACGACACGGCTACGGCCAACGCCACGGGAGCCGTGACCATCGTTCGCGGCGCGGACGGCAAGGCCAAGATCGCGGGGACCCTTGAAGTGGTGAACGGCGAAATCAACGCGGCCGCCAAGACCAGTCCCGACATCCCCACCATCGAGGTGGTCGAACGCAATCGCCCGTTCAATCTGCAAGAACAGCTTCAACCAACCGCCGTCGCCGGCCAACAGGGGGTGGTGCTGGACATCGCCCTGACCGCGCCGCGCGGACTGCTGGTCAAGGGCCGAGGCCTGAACCTGGACATGTCTTTGGACGCCAAGGTGACGGGCACCAGCGCCAAGCCAATCCTGAGCGGCGAAGCGCGGGTGGTGCGCGGCGACTATGATTTCGGCGGCCAAAGGTTCGCTTTCGACAATCGCGGCACGGTTCAGCTGTCCAACGATCCCAAGCTGATCCGGCTGAACCTGATCGCCACGCGAGAAGCGCCGAACCTGACGGCGGTGATCAACATTCAGGGGACGGCGGCCAAGCCGCAGATCACGCTCAGCTCCACACCGGTCCTGCCCAACGACGAGGTCTTGGCCCAGGTGCTGTTCGGCTCCTCCGCCTCGCAGCTATCGCCCCTACAGGCGGCTCAGCTGGCGTCGGCGGTCACGGCCCTGGCCTCCGGCGGCGGCTTCGACGTGATCGGCGGCCTGCGCAGCTTTGCCCGGCTCGATCGCCTGGCCCTGGCGGGCGGCGGCCCCAACGGCGTCAGCGTCGCGGGGGGCAAGTACATCGGCGACCGCTTCTATGTGCAGGTGGCCGGCGGCAGCCGCGAGGGCCCCAGCGCCGAGGTCGAGTACCGCATCACCCACAATCTGTCCCTGGCGTCGCGCCTGGCCAATATCCAGCCGTCCGCCACGACCAACACCACGCCGGGGACGGTGGTTCAGAACGGTTCGACCCTGTCCATCCGCTGGCGCAAGGATTTCCGGGCCAAACCAGCCCCGGCCAAGCCGGCTAATTGATCAGGACGCGCACGCCGCTGGAAATCGAGAATTGGTTAGGCGTGCCGCCCTGGCGCACCAGGGGACTGGCCGCTGCGTCGCCCAACAGCCTACGATAGGTTCCATTCAGGGTCAGCCGCCAGCGCGGGCTGAGCTTGTATTCGGTCCCCGCCGCCAGGCCTGCCGACACCAGTCCGGCCTGGGCATGGAAGGGCGCGAACCGCCGGCTGGCCAGGGCCTCGCCGGGCGTCACGCCGAAATAGGTCCCGGCGTAGGTGTCGTCGGCGAAGCGAAAACGAGGGCCGGCGGTCAGCATGAAGGGCCCGGTATTGGTGACGAAGTCGCCCCCCACATTGACCAGCAGGCCGCTCTCGGCCACCAGGCCCTTGAGCGCCTCCACCCGCAGCCGCAGCCAGGGCGTCGGCCAGAAGTTGGCGAACCCGCCGCCCTCGCCCGCGTAGCCGATGTTGCGCATGCCCTCCAGGCCATGGCCGTTGCCGCGCGCCGAGATAATGGCGGCGGCGATCCCGAAGGACGCCCGGTCGCCGTTGTAAACCGCCAAGCTGGCGGCGTCGTCGGGCGCCGCAAAGTCATCGAACTGCCAAGGATGGGTGACGGCGACGTTGCCGCTGGGGAAGAAGGCGAGCTGTTGGCTGCCCTGATAGTGCGGCGCGGCGGTCGCCTGAAGCGTGATCCGCAGAGTGTAGCCAAACAGGCTGGCCGGCTCCGCCAGGGCGGGCGCGGCGCTCAGCAGAACAGCGGCGGCGGCGAACAATACAGTCTTCATGGCCATATCCCCATGCTAGCGGCGGCCGCATCTTCGCCAGCCCTTACGCCGACCTAGCGCGCCGCGTCGCCCACAAGTTCCTTGTAAGCGAGATTTGCCCGATTCTGGCGTCTAAATGTGGCGCCGCAGCGACAGCTCCGGCGCTAATTCGCGCCGATCAGCACCGTGGTCATGGATAGGGCGCTGAGCACATCGTCGGTCAGGAACTCCACCGATTCGCCGGGCTCGCGCGCGCCCAGCACATAGAGCAGGGGGTGAAAGTGCTCCGGCTCAGGGAAGGCCAGGCGCACATCGGGCAGGGCCGGGTAGTTGATCAGGGCCTCGTCCTCGCCCGCCATGATCTTGGCTTTGACCAGGTCGTTGAACCCTGTGGCCCAGTCCGGCGTGACCGCGCCCGGCCGTCGGTCGAACAGGCGCAGATTGTGCACGATGTCGCCCGAGCCCAGGATCAGCACGCCCTGCTCGCGCAGGGGCTTCAGCACCTGACCGATGCGGTAGTGGTCCGCGGGCCCCAGGCGGATGTCCATGCTGATTTGCAGCACCGGAATATCGGCGGCGGGATACATGGAATGCAGCACGCTCCAGGTCCCGTGATCCAGACCCCAGCTGTCCAGGTCGGCTCGCGCGTGGGGCGCCAGCATGCCCGCGATGCGCCGCGCCAGCTCGGGGTCGCCCGGCGCCGGATACTCCATGGCGAACAGCTCAGGCGGAAAGCCGTAGAAGTCATGGATGGTGCGCGGGTGCTCAGCGGCGGTGATCAGCACCCCTTTGGTCTCCCAATGGGCCGAGATCACGACGATGGCCTTGGGCCGCGGCAGCCGCTCGCCCAGCGCCCGCCAGGCGCGGGTATAGGCGTTGTCGCCGATAGCGTTCATCGGCGAGCCGTGGCCGACGAACAGGACGGGCATGCGGGCGGTGGTGGTCATGTGTATTATTTAGGGGGCGCAGGGGACACACACCACCCCATCTCCGTCAGCACGTAGCCCGCACGCGAATGCGGGTGGTGTGTGTCCAAATTACGGTGACAGTGCATTTAATTGTGGCGCGCCCTTTCAAGCCCTTGGGGCCTGTGCCAATTAAATGCACTGTCACCATAATTCTTCCCCGCTGCGCAGGGAAGGAGAAGCTCACCCACGTTCACCCCGCGTCCAGCCCCACGTCCAGCGCCCCCGCCGAATGCGTCAGGGCGCCGGACGAGATCACGTCCACGCCGGTCTCGGCGATGGCGCGGACGGTTTGCAGGGTCACGCCGCCGGAGGCTTCCAGCACGGTCTTGCCCTTGGCGCGGGCCACGGCGGTTGTCAGATCGGGGAGGCTGAAGTTGTCGAGCAAAATCACGTCCGGCCCCAGCGGCAGGGCCTCGTCGAGCTGGGCCAGGGTGTCGACCTCGATCTCGATCTTGACCAGGTGTCCGGCCGCCGCGCGGGCGCGGGTCAAGGCCGCCGCAACCCCGCCACAAGCCGCGATATGGTTGTCCTTGATCAGGACGGCGTCATCCAGGCCGAAGCGGTGATTGATCCCGCCGCCGCAGCGTACGGCGTATTTCTCCAGGGCGCGCAGGCCCGGCGTGGTCTTGCGGGTGCAGGCGATCCGGGCGCCCGTGCCGTCCACGGCGCGCACATAGGCGGCGGTCAGGCTGGCGACGCCGCTGAGACGGCCCAAAAGGTTCAGCGCCACCCGCTCGGCCGACAGCAGGGCGCGAGCGTCGGCCTCAACGCTCGCCAGCACGGTCCCTGCGGCGACAGCGTCGCTGTCCCGCGCCCGTTGCCGATAGTCCGCCGTCGGATCAAGCGCGGCGATGGCCAGGCGGACGCAGTCCAGCCCCGCGATGGTTCCGGCCTGGCGGGCGACGAAATGGGCGCTCATGCGGGTTGCGGGCGGGATGCAGGCGGCCGAGGTGATGTCGCCGGCTCGCCCGAGATCCTCCAGCAGGGCCGCGCGCACAATGGGTTCGATCAGCAGGTCGGGCAGGGGTTCAATCACGCCGCTGATTCCGTATCGGCGGGCCGCTTGGCCAGATCGGCCATGGTCAGCACGGTGCGCCGGGCCGGGGCGCTCATGCACGGGAAATCGGGCCGAAAGTGCGCACCCCGGCTCTCCTGCCGCGCCAGGGCCCCTTCGGCCACCAGCTGTGCGGCGACAAGGGCCAGGGCCGGGCCGTGAGCTTGGCGCAGGGCGTCGATTTCGCCCAGCAGGCGCGCCAGCCCCGCGCCGTCGCGCACCACGCCCGCGTCGCGGCTCATGGCCCGGCGCAGGGCCTGGAACGCCTGAGGCGGCAGTTCAGGCGAAGCCTCGGCGGGCAGGGGCGCCGTACCGGGGTCGACCTCGGCCCGCGCGGCCAGTCCGGCGCGCGTCCCGAACACCGCCGCTTCGAGCAGGGAATTGGACGCCAGCCGATTGGCGCCGTGCACGCCGGTGCAGGCGCATTCACCCACGGCGTAAAGCCCCGCCAGCGAGGTGCGGCCGTCCTTGTCGGTCATCACCCCGCCCATGTGATAGTGCGCCGCCGGGGCCACGGGGATGGGCTGCATGCGAGGGTCCAGTCCCGCCGCGCGGCAGGCGGCGAACACGGCGGGGAACTCCTCGGCGAAGCGTTCTCCGATGGCTTGGCGGGCGTCCAGCCAGGCGCCGTCGCCCGATGCGATCTGGCGATGGATGGCGCGCGCCACCACGTCGCGCGGCGCCAGGTCTGCCTGGGCGTGATAGCGGGCCATGAAGGGCGCGCCCTTGGCGTCGATCAGGACGGCGCCTTCGCCGCGCAGGGCTTCGGAGGCCAGGGGCACCGGGTCGATGTCCAGGGCCATGGCGGTGGGGTGAAACTGCACGAACTCAGGGTCGGCGATCTGGGCGCCGGCCAGGGCCGCCAGGGCCAGGCCCTCGCCGCGCACGGCGGGCGGCACGGTGGTCACGGCGTACAAACCGCCCAGGCCGCCGGTGGCCAGGATCACGGCGGCGGCGAGGATTTCCACATGGCGTCCGCCCTGTTCGATCAGGGCGCCGCGCACCCGTCCGTTTTTGTCCTGCAGCAGCGCCAAAGCGCGCGCCTGGCGCAACTCGATATGGCCGGCGGCCTGGGCCGCGCCAGCCGTCGATTGCATGATGGCCTTGCCCGCCTGATCACCCTTCACCCGGGCCACGCGAGGGCGCGAATGGGCGGCCTCCAGGCTGAGCACGAAGGCGCCGCCCGCCTCCCGGTCGAAGGGCGCGCCCAGGGCCGCCAAGCGCCGTACGGCGGCCGGACCCTCACGGGTCAGCAGACGCGCCATGTCGGCGTCCACTAGGCCCGCCCCGGCGGCGATAGTGTCGGCGGCGTGACGCTCCGGATCGTCATCGGGCGATAGGGCCGCAGCCATGCCGCCCTGGGCCCAGGCCGAGGAACAGCCTTCCGTCACCGGCTCAGGCGACAGCACCAGCACCCGGCGCGGCGCGCAGGCTAGGGCGGCGGACAGGCCCGCCAGACCGGCGCCCAGGATCAGCACGCCGTCAAAGGTTTCGCGTTTGGTCATGGCTAGATCAGCGCCACATCCACGTGATGGCGCGCCTTGACCAGGTCATAGCGGGCGGGGACGGCGGGCGGCGGCAGGTCGATCATGCGTTGCACGGCGGCGCGGGCGCGCTCAGCCACCACCGGGTCGATCGTCACCTCATAGCGATCCAGCAGCAGGGCGTCGTAAATGGACTGCAGCGTGATGCGCTTCATGTGCGGGCACAGGTTGCAGGGCCGCACGAACTCGGTGTCCGGCGCATCGCAGGCCACATTGTCGGCCATGGAGCATTCGGTGATCAGCACCACCCGCTTGGGCTTTCGCTGCATGACGAAGTCCGACATGGCGGCGGTCGACCCGGCAAAGTCCGCCGCTTCCAGCACTTCGGGCGGGCATTCGGGGTGGGCCAGCACCTGCACCCCCGGATAGGCCTCGCGCAGTTCGGCGATGTCGGCGGCGGTGAAGCGCTCATGCACCTCGCAGCGTCCGCGCCAGGAAATGATCTCGATGTCGGTCTGGCGCGCCACATTGCGGGCCAGGAACTCGTCGGGAAGGAGGATCACGCGGTTCACGCCCCACTGGCGGGCGACCTGTTCCACCACCTGCACCGCGTTGGCCGAGGTGCAGCAAATGTCGGTCTCGGCCTTCACCTCGGCCGTGGTGTTGACATAGGTGACCACCGGCAGGCCCGGATAGCGCTGCTTGATCAGGCGCACGTCCGCAGCGGTGATGGAGGCGGCGAGGGAACAGCCGGCTTCCAGATCGGGGATCAGCACGGTCTTATTGGGACACAGGACCTTGGAGGTCTCGGCCATGAAGTGCACGCCGGCTTGGACGATGATCGCCGCGTCGGATTTGGCCGCCTCGCGCGCCAGCCCCAGGCTGTCGCCGACATAGTCTCCCACCCCGTGGAAGATGTCCGGGGTCATGTAGTTATGCGCCAGGATGACGGCGTTCTTGGTCCGCTTCAGGTCGTTGATGGCGGCGATCAGCGGGGCCTGGGCGCGCCATTCCATTGGCGTGATGTGCGATTTCACCTTGTCCCATAGGGGGCGCGTGGCGACATCAATCGCCGGGGTGAACGCAAAGTCCGCAAAACCGTCGTGCATGGCCGCCTCCTTTTGCTCAAAGTGAGCATTACGGGAGCCTAAATAAACGCCGCAGCACGATATTTTGCTGCAGCGCACCCTTATGCTTGTTCTGAGCATAAGTAGTCCCACGCATATAGACCCCCTCGCCTCTGGGGGGAAGGGGCGATGACGGATTTATGATGAGTTGGTCCGCTGGGGGGAGCTTGCACAAGGAATAGCCCTCAAAGTTCACTATTTGTTCTTGCACATAACCGAGTCGGGAGTCATGCTCAGTCGCCTATCCCAACAAGGGCCGTGACATTGGCGCAAACCAGCGAAAATTCGCAACGCAGTCTTCTGGACTCCTATGGGCTAGGCGGACCGCCTTCGCCGGTAGGCGGAGATTCTGATCTGCCACCCGCCGCGAAGCCGGGCGCGCCAAGGTTCGATGCTGCGCAGGCCAGTTTTCGGCCCCGAGACTTCAGCCGCATTTTTGGCGCTGGCCCGATCGGTTCGGCAGGGCTGTTGGATGGCCCGCATCTCCAAAGGCAAGACGCTACAACCGATCCTGGTCCCTGGTCGCGGTCGTCGGGTCGAGGGCCTTGGGCAGTTCCAACGCCAGCTCAGACCATTGGTCCCGTTCCCGGTTTTCCGGAGAATGGGCCCCATGCTTGGCGAAAGGCCAACGACCAAATCTTTCTCGATGCAGCCAATAACTACAACAGCGCCAAAGGCTTGAAGCCGGAGGATCCTGGCTATTGGACTGGAATGCGGCTCAAAGCGCAGGCCATGCTGGAGTCGGGTTCAGATCTGGACAAGGACCAGTTCATGACCGATCCGCTGCAGGTAAACAAAGCGGGCGACTGGGTTCCTCGCAAGGCTTCCATCGGACTGCAAAAAGGTCAGGCCATGACTCCCGAACTCAGCGCGGCAGCGGCGCTCAAATGGCTTAATTACAAAGGCGTCGTACACGATGAACTGGGTAGACCAACCGGATGGAAAGGGGATGTTGAGGCCCTCGCCCACTACAATGGGGTTAAGCAGGTCATGCCGGGCTCTTCGGGCCAACCGAAAGATATCTGGTACGCCAATCGAATCTTAGAACTTGAGCGGGCCGCGAAAGCAGACGCCGCGCGGGGAAGCGGCCATGAATAGAACGGCAACGGCGCTATTGGCCTTTACAGCGGCATGGCTATTGGCTCCTGCTCTCGCCGACGCCAAGCCCTTGAAAAACGGCTGCTTCGGAAAGTTTGAGCGTCCCTTGCGCCAAGGCGGTTTTACCGGCGACGTCGAGAATTGCGCCGATTTTCATGAACTATCAATCAAACGGATTGGGCGGCTGACTGACCTCGGCGGCCATACATTCTTGGTCTACGATTGGAACTACGTGGGCGAGGGTGGGTCCCAGCATGGCGGCCGAAGGATTCTCATTTTCACCGAAGATATGCGGTACATGGGCCAATACGCCGTCAGCGTTGACGGCAGGATTTGGATCGACGGATCAAGACTGCGCACCAACGGTCCCAAGCGTTGGGGCAATGTGGTGCCGTTCACCAAGAACGGCCCGCCGCGCCACGCCTATTTGGATGCTGAACTGGACGATTTCTTCCGATAAGGCCGCCGCCCGGCTCAGCGCCTACCAAGTGGCGATGGTGTCGGCCTCGGCATGGCTCATGGGGTGATGCGCCCGCTCGTGGTCTTCCTCGGCCAGCAGGCGCACGGCTTCCAGGGCAGCCATGCAGCCCATGCCCGCAGCGGTGACGGCCTGGCGATAGACGTCGTCGGTCACGTCGCCGGCGGCGAACACGCCCTTGATGGCGGTGGCGGCCGAACCGGCGATCACCTTCAGATAGCCAGAACCGTCCATCTCCAGTTGGCCCTTGAACAGCTCCGAAGCCGGGGCGTGGCCGATGGCGACGAAGACGCCGTCGCAGGCGATCTCGCTGAGCGCGCCGGTTTGCAGGTTCTTGAGCACCGCGCCGGTGACGCCCAGAGGGTTCTCCGAACCGCGCACTTCCTCCACCGCCGTGTTCCAGATCACCTCGATCTTGGGGTGATGGAACAGACGCTCCTGCAAGATGCGCTCGGCGCGGAATTCGTCGCGCCGGTGCACCACCGTGACCTTGGCGGCGAAGTTGGTGAGGAACAGGGCTTCCTCCACCGCGGTATTGCCGCCGCCGATCACCAGCACCTCCTTGCCGCGATAGAAGAACCCGTCGCAGGTAGCGCAGGCCGACACGCCAAAGCCCTGGAACTTTTGCTCCGACGGCAGGCCCAGCCATTTGGCCTGGGCGCCGGTGGCGATGATCACCGTCTCGGCCAGGAACACCGCGCCGGAATCACAGCTCAGGCGGAAAGGGCGGGAAGACAGATCGGCGCTGACCACCACATCGTTGACCAGTTCCGCGCCCACATGCTCGGCCTGGGCGCGCATCTGGTCCATCAGCCACGGGCCCTGGATCACATCGGCATAGCCCGGATAGTTTTCCACGTCGGTGGTGATGGTCAGCTGGCCCCCCGGCTGGATGCCGGCGATCAGCACCGGATTGAGCAGGGCGCGCGCGGCATAGATGGCGGCGGTGTAACCGGCGGGGCCGGAACCGATGATGGCGCAGCGGACAGAGCGGGGTTCGGACATGGAGCTTCCGGAAACGAATTGTGAGGCTCTATGTAGCGATTGATTCCCTGCTGCTCCAGCGGCAGGGGGAACAGGATTCCTGATGGCCGCCCCACGCATCCTTCTGTTCGCCGATTGTGGGCCGACGGTGGGCGGTGGTCATGTGATGCGCTGCCTCACCCTGGCGCGGGCGCTCGCCGAGCGCGGCGCGGCCTGCGCCTTTGTCGCCCCGCCCATGGTGCGCGGTTTGATCGAGACCTTCGGACCGGGCGCGATAGAGACGCTGGATACGCCTGACGCCACGGTCGAACAGGTTCGCGCCTTGGCCAACGCCTATCGCCCCGACTGGCTCGTCATCGACCACTATCGCCTGACCCTCGCCGACGAGCGCGCCCTGCGCGCGCCGGGGCGTCGCCTTATGGTGATGGACGATCTGGCCGACCGGCCGCGCGATTGCGACCTGCTGCTGGACCCCGGCTATGGGCGGGTTGCGGAGGATTATCGCGGGCTGGTTCCCGAGGGCGCGCAGGTTTTGGCCGGGCCTAGCTACGCCTTAGTTCGCCCCGAGTTCGCGGCCGCCCGACCCCAGGCCTTGGCCGCGCGGCAAGGCTCCGTGCGCCGGGTGCTGCTCTCGCTCGGCCTGACCGACGTCGGCGGGATCACCTGCAGGGTGGTCCAGGCCCTTCTGCCGACGCTGGGCGACGTGCAACTGGACATCGCCCTTGGCTCAGCCGCGCCCAGCCTTGAGGCGCTCGCAGCCATGACCGATCCGCACCTCACCCTGCACGTGGACGCCCCCGACATGGCCCGCCTCATGTGTGAGGCCGATATTGCTATCGGCGCGGGTGGCTCCAGCACCTGGGAGCGCGCCTGCCTTGGCCTGCCGGCCGTAACGGTCATTTTGGCGGAGAACCAGCGCGATTTGGCCCTACGGATGCAGGCGGATGGGCTGACGGTTGCGGTGGAGGCCGAGGACTCGCTGGAGGCAGCGCTGATCCAGGCCTTTGCTCGGCTGGAGGGAAATGACGCCCTGCGCGCGGCCATGTCCGCCCGCCTCGGTGTCCTGTGCGACGGTTTGGGGGCACAAAGGACCGCAGGTTCAATGATTGAACTACGGTAGGTAGCCAGCCCAATCTTCCGAACCGTGGCGAATGCGCAGGATCAAAACGTCGTCGCGGTCTTCGATCAGATAAACGATCAAATGCGCCTTGTGCGGCAATATGCGGACCGGCGGATCAATCTCCGTTCTTTCGCCCGCGGCCTTTGGAAATTGAGCGATGAAGTCGAAGGCGTCCTGCAATTGAGCGAAATAGCGCTCTGCCTGCGCCGGACCAAAAGTCTGGGCTCCAACGAGATAGAGCGCGATCAGATCATCCTCGGCTTTGCGGCTAAGCCTATAGCCCATGGCTCTGGGCCGCCTTGCGTGCGGACGCCAGGACGTCCTGCAAAGAATGGGGGCTGGCCCCGCTGTTGATCGCCTCCGAGACAAGGCGTTGCATCGCGCCGATCTGGTCCGCCCGGGTTTGATCGCGACGGATCAAGTCGCGGATATAGTCGCTGGCGTTGCTGTAGCGACCCGTTTGGGATTGCGCCTCCACCCACTCTTTCATGGGATCAGGAAGCGATACGTTCATCGTTGCCATGGCGAACCTCTATTGAGGGCCAGAATGGCAAACTTTGCCAAAATTGCCAAGGGCGTGGTGTCGGGTGCTATGAGGACAGCCAAGACTTAGCTCCCGTCCGCCGAAACCGCTCCCGCATTGCCTCTCTACGTGCAGGCCATTCGTCGGCCAATAATCCCAGCCCGACGACGTCTTGGGGTTCGCCATTCTTGACCACGTGGTGTCGGAATCGGGCTTCGACGGTGAAGCCGAACTTCTGATGGAGTTTCCAAACGGCCTCATTCGACGCCAGCACTTCGCACCACAGCTTGCGCAGGCCTAGTTCGCCGAACGCCCGCTCGATCATCAGATATTCCACGATCCCGCCCACGCCCTTGCCGCGTACGGACGGGTCGGCCAGGTAGAAGGCCCAGGAGGCGCGGCCCTGGACGCGGTCGATCTCATAGAAATTGGCGAGACCGACCGGGACGCCGTCGACCTCGATGATGCGATAGTCGCGCCGGTCATCGCCCGCTATCCCCGCGAACCATCGCGCGTGTTCTTCGGGCGAAATGGCGTGGTCGGAATACATATAGGCCGACACCTCCGGCGAATTGCGCCAGGCCAGCAGGCGGTCCTTGTCGTCGGGCTGAAGCGTTCGCAGCACCACCGCCGTCATGCTCAGATCCTCCGCTCGCCGCCGAGCATCGCCAGGTCCGGCCGCCCGCGCACGAAAGCGCGCACGTCGTCCGAGGTGAAGTCCGGCTTGGCGGCGTAGAGCGCGCCGTAAACCGCGCTCACGAACGCCAGATCATCCGGCCGGTCCACCGTCCAGCGCACCTCGCCCTCGTCGGCGTCCTGGCTGAGGAAAGTCTGCGCAAACCGCTCCGGGTGGCGATAGAAATAGGGCGTCACATGCTCGCGCTCGTATGGATCGACCGCCTCGCGCCCGGCGCGCAGCAGGCAGTTCGCGCGCACCACTTCCACATCCAGGCCCTTGGGATAGGTGCGGTGCGCCGGGGTATTGGCGGCGTAGTCGGTTCCCCGTTCCAGATGCAAGGCCAAGGTGGCGTCGATCACCTGCGGATCGGCCAGGGGGCAGTCGCCGGTCAGGCGCACCACGTGATCGGCCGGCCCGAACGCCTCCAGCGCCCCCACATAGCGCCCCAGCACGTCGTCCAGCGATCCGCGATGCACGCGGATGCCCAGGGCCTCAACGCACGCCGCCAAGGGCTCGTCCGCAGGATCGGTGCTGGTCGCCACGACGATACGGTCGATCAGGCGGCAGCGGCCCACCCGCTCGATCTGCCGCGCGATCATCGGCGCGCCCACAAGGTCAGCCATCACCTTGCCCGGCAAGCGGGTGGACGACATACGGGCCTGGAGGATGGCGAGAATCAGCGGCGGAGGCTCCATTGCTCGATGGGAGTCTAGCGCTTGTCACCCAGCCATATTCAAGGTTTTCAGAATCTGGCGAACCTTCCCCCTTCGAGGGGGAAGGGAGCGGGGAGCACGCCTTAGGCCCACTCCAGCTTTAGGATCTCGTAGGATTTCACACCGCCGGGGGTGTTGATCTCCACCACGTCGCCGACTTCCTTGCCGATCATGCCGCGCGCCAGGGGCGAGGTGACCGAGATGCGGCCCTGCTTCACATCGGCTTCGTGCTCGCCGACGATCTGATAGCGGGCCTCTTCCTCGGTGTCCTCGTCCACCACGCTGACCGTGGCGCCGAACTTGATCTGAGAGCCGGAAAGACGGGACACATCGATGACCTGGGCGCGCGCCATCTTGTCCTCGATCTCGGCGATGCGGCCTTCGATCCAGCCCTGACGGTCTTTCGCCGCGTGGTACTCAGCGTTCTCCGACAGGTCTCCGTGCGCACGCGCCTCGGAGATGGCCGCGATCACGCTCGGCCGCTCTATCGACTTCAAACGCTTCAGTTCATCGTCGAGAGCCTGATAGCCCTCGCCGGTCATCGGCACTTTTTCCATAGCGGATTTGTTTCTGGTCGCCCTGAGGTGATCTTGAAGAGGTCCGGCCGCGGGCGTGTTCGTCCGGGGGCAAGATCATAGGGTCGGGAAAACGCCGATGCAAGGGGGTGGGTTCCGGGCGCATTTAACCGCCGCGCCCGGCCCGCCTACTTCAACCGCGCGGACACCTTATCCAGCCCGGCCTTGGCGCAGACGGCGTCCTTGTCACCGCCCGGCGCGCCCGAGACGGCGATGGCGCCGATCAGGTCCGAGCCGATCAGGATGGGCAGGGCGCCGGCGCGCGCCGTTCCGATTTTCGGATCGGCTTTGACCTCGGCGTCCAGGGCGGCGTCGGTCTTGACCTTATCGGCGATGACCGCGCTGGCGACCTTGTATTTGAACACGACCGCCGCCTTGCCCGTGGCGATATCCACGGTACGGGCGCCGACGCCGTCGCCGGACAGAACAACCACGGGCGCGGCGCCTGAATCAAACACCAGGGCGCTGACCTTATAGCCGTTGGTCAGGCAGGTCGCGACCGCCGTCTGGGCCGCCTCGACCGACAAGGCGAGCGACGGTCCACGCGCCCGCGCCGCCGGCTGAGCCTGGGCGGCGCCGGCGACGGCCACGGCGGTGACAGCGATGAGGATGGATCGGGTCATGCAAACCTCCCAAAATTGAATGTTGCGCGCATCTGAACTCGTGCCCACGGCAATGACAAGGGCGCGTCGCAAGACACAGATTCACGCAATGATGGAGAATGAACGCCTGATCGTTCCTTGGCCTGCGCCACTCTCTCAGGTCGCCGACGGCCGGGGTGGATCGAAGGTTGCCTTGACCGTCCGGTCCGGCATTTCCTGGAGTAGATAGGACTCCCCCTGATCCAGTTCACCTAGGTCCAGGTCAAGATTGGGCGCGATGGCCCAATGATGCTTGCCCACCACCACCGCGACTTGGCGGCCCGTCCCGAAGGCCTCGCCGGCCCAACGTTTCAGCGCCGTATAGAAGGGCTCGCGCCGCCAGGCCATGGGATTGGCCGGATCGCAGATCGCCAGCAGGCGCTGGCCCTGCATGTCCTTGATGACCACCACCTTGGTTTGATCGGGCCTAAGTCTGTGCGGCGAGGTCTCGTCGCGCAGCCACTGGCAGGCAAAGGTGCGGCAGGCGCCCGGCCTGTCGGCATAGATCGAACAACCGTGGCCGATGTTGCAATGGACGCACCAGACGCCCTGCGGCTTGTCCAGCTCGGCCACCTTCATGACCTTGCAGCACTGAGTGCAGCTTCTGCACTTTTTGGCCAAGGCGACTCCTCCGGCCGGATGGACCTATCAGGCGTAGCTCTGCAACGCCCGCACTTCCAGCGCTTCCTCGGGCGCCGTGGCGATGGCCTGGGCGGCGGCGAGGGCGCCGGCGGCGGTGGTGTAGTAGGGGATCTTCATCATCAGGGCCGAGCGGCGGATGGAGAAGCTGTCCTGCAGCGACTGCATGCCCTCGGTGGTGTTGAACACGATCTGAACCTCGCCGTTTTTCATCCGGTCCAGGATGTTGGGGCGACCCTCCAGCACCTTCTTGATGGATTCCGTGTCCACCCCCTCGGCCTGCAAATAGGCGCAGGTGCCGCCGGTGGCGATGATGGTGAAGCCCTTGGCTTTCAGCAGGCGCACAGCCTCCAGAATGAAGGGCTTGTCCGCGTCGCGCACCGAGACGAAGGCCGCGCCGCTCGCCGGCAGGCGCACCCCGCCGCCGAGCTGGCTCTTGGCGAAGGCCCGGGCGAAGGCGGCTTGCAGGGTCTCACCCTCGCGCCGCCAGTCCAGCCCCATGACCTCGCCGGTGGAGCGCATCTCTGGCCCCAGCACTGTATCCACGCCCGGGAAGCGGGCGAAGGGGAACACAGCCTCCTTCACCGCGATGTGGTCGTAGGTCTTGTCGGTCAGATGGAAGTCGGCCAGGGGCCGGCCCGCCATGACCTTAGCGGCGATGGCGGCCAGGGGGACGCCCACGGTCTTGGCCACGAAGGGCACGGTTCGGCTGGCGCGCGGATTGACCTCCAGCACGAAGATGCGCGGGTTTTCCGACAGGGGCTCCTCGATGGCGAACTGCACATTCATCAGCCCGCGCACCTTCAGCGCCTTGGCCATCAGCACGGTCTGGCGCTTGAGCTCGGCGATGGTGTCGGGGCGCAGGGAGTAGGGCGGCAGGGAACAGGCGCTGTCGCCCGAGTGCACCCCGGCCTCCTCGATATGCTCCATCACCCCGGCGACAAACACATCGTGCTCATCGGCCACCGCGTCCACGTCCACCTCGGTGGCGCGCGACAGGTACTGGTCGATCAGCACCGGACTGTCGCCGGACACCTTGACCGCATGGGTGATGTAGCGGGCCAGCTGTTCGTCGTCGCGCACGATCTCCATGGCCCGGCCGCCCAGGACATAGGAGGGCCGGATGACCACCGGATAGCCGATGCGGCGGACGGCGGCGAAGGCCTCTTCGGCCGAACGGGCGATGCCGTTGACCGGCTGGGCGATATTGATCTTGTGCAGCAATTGCTGGAACCGCTCGCGGTCCTCGGCCAGGTCGATGGCGTCCGGCGAGGTGCCGAGAATGGGCACGCCTGCGTCTTCCAGGGCCTGCGCCAGCTTCAGCGGCGTCTGTCCGCCGAACTGCACGATCACGCCCAAAAGCGTGCCCTTGGACATCTCCACCGCGATCAGCTCCAGCACGTCCTCGGCCGTCAAGGGCTCGAAATACAGCCGGTCGGAGGTGTCATAGTCGGTGGAGACGGTCTCGGGGTTGCAGTTGACCATGATCGACTCCACCCCGATGTCCTTCAGGGCGAAGGCCGCATGGCAGCAGCAATAGTCGAACTCGATGCCCTGACCGATGCGGTTGGGACCGCCGCCCAGGATGATCGCCTTCTTGGCCGATGTGGGCTCGGACTCGCACTGCGGCGCCTGGCCCAGCATGCCGGTCTCATAGGTCGAATACATATAGGGCGTCTTGGCGAAGAACTCCGCCGCACAGGTGTCGATGCGCTTGAACACCGGCCGCACGCCGAGCGCCTGGCGATCCTTGCGCACCTTGGCCTCGGTCGAGCCGGCCAGCTTGGCCAGGCGCGCGTCGGAAAAGCCCAGGGCCTTCAGCCGGCGCAGGCCGTCCGCGTCCTTAGGCAGTCCCTGGTCCTCGATCTGGGCCTCGGTCGCCACCAGATGTTCGATCTGGCGCAGGAACCAGGGCTCGTAGGAACAGGCCTCGTTGATCTGCTCAACCGACAGGCCGTGGCGGAAGGCCTGGGCGATCACCCTCAGGCGGTCCGGCGTGGGCTGGGCCAGGGCGCGCAGCACGGCGCTCATTAGCACCTGATCGTCGGCTTCGTTCTCCACGCCCGGGATGGCGATCTCGTCCAGACCGGTTAGGCCGGTCTCCAGTCCGCGCAGGGCCTTTTGCAGGCTCTCGGAGAAGGTGCGGCCGATGGCCATCACCTCGCCCACCGACTTCATAGAGGTGGTCAGATAGGGCTCGGCGCCGGGGTATTTCTCGAAGGCGAAACGGGGGATCTTGGTGACCACATAGTCGATGGTCGGCTCGAACGAGGCCGGGGTCGCCCCGGTGATGTCGTTCATCAGCTCATCGAGGGTGTAGCCCACGGCCAGGCGCGCGGCGACCTTGGCGATGGGAAAGCCGGTGGCCTTGGAGGCCAGGGCGGAGGAGCGCGACACCCGCGGGTTCATCTCGATGACGACCATGCGCCCGTCGGCCGGATTGACCGCGAACTGCACGTTAGAGCCGCCCGTCTCCACCCCGATCTCGCGCAGCACGGCGATGGAGGCCGTGCGCATGCGCTGGTATTCCTTGTCGGTCAGGGTCAGGGCCGGGGCGACGGTCATGCTGTCGCCGGTATGGACGCCCATCGGGTCGATGTTCTCGATGGAGCAGACGATGATGCAGTTGTCCGCCTTGTCGCGGACGACCTCCATTTCGTATTCCTTCCAGCCCAGCACGCTCTCTTCGATCAGCACCTCGGTGGTCGGCGAGGCGTCCAGGCCGCCGGCTACGATCGTGCGGAACTCCTCCATGTTGTAGGCGATGCCGCCGCCGGTGCCCGCCAGGGTGAAGGACGGGCGAATGATGGCGGGCAGGCCGATGTATTCGGCGTTGTCCAGCGCTTCCTCCAGGCTGTGAACCGCCCGCGAGCGTGGCGATTCCAGACCCAGCTTGTCCATGGCGTCACGGAACTTCTGGCGGTCCTCGGCCTTGTCGATCACCTCGGCCTTGGCCCCGATCATCTCCACGCCGTATTTGGCCAGGACGCCCGAGGCTTCCAGCGCCAAGGCGGTGTTCAGCGCCGTTTGGCCGCCCATGGTGGGCAGCAGGGCGTCAGGCCGCTCCTTGGCGATGATCGTCTCCACCATGCCCGGCGTGATCGGCTCGACATAGGTCGCGTCGGCCACGTCGGGGTCGGTCATGATGGTGGCGGGGTTGGAATTGACCAGGATGATCCGGTAGCCCTCGGCCCGCAAAGCCTTGCAGGCCTGCACTCCGGAGTAGTCGAACTCGCAGGCCTGACCGATGACGATAGGCCCCGCGCCGATGATCAAGATGGAGGCTATGTCGGTCCGTTTAGGCATGCTCGTCTCGCGCGCGGCGGCCCGGACGCGCGAAACGCGCCCGATCCAGGTCGAATTGCGGGTTAAGCGGATCGTTTAGAGGGGGAGTCGGCCCTGGGCAAGTAGCGATCTGCTGCGCTTAAGGCGCCGGCGCCGGAACGACGGTTTGCCGTTGGCGTTGGGACGCCTTAACTGGGTTGGAATCCACGTGGGGAAAACATGAAGGCGTACGCTTGAGCCCCGCTCGGACATTTCAGGTCGGGAATAAGACCTTCCGAGTGAGGAGCAGCGATCCCGCGGATCAGTATCTCAAGCTGATCCACGGCCGATTTGAGCCCAATCTCCAGACGCTTTGCCGGCGTGTCCTGTCGGAGGGCGCGGTCGCCATGGACGTGGGCGCCAACATCGGCGCGACGGCCCTGATCATGAGCGCCTTTGTCGGCCAGGGCCGCGTGATCGCGGTGGAGCCCGGCCCGAAGGCGTTCGCCGCCCTGTGCGCCAACGTCCAGGCGAACGGCGCCGGCGCTGTCGAGTGCCACAATTACGCCCTGTCCTCAGACGGCGGCCGTACGGTCTTCCTTGAGGATTCCTCGTTCGGCCACCTTGATCTCGATGCGTCGCCAGGCCTGGATGATCCCCGCGCCGTCTCCGTCCGCACGCTGGACGACCTCGTCGAGTCCCTGGGTTTGCAACGCCTGGACTTCCTGAAAATCGACACCGAAGGTTTTGAACCCCAGGTGCTGGCCGGCGCCCAAGCTGCGCTCGCGCGATTTGCGCCCATCATCTATCTGGAACTGAACGCCTGGACCCTTTTGGCGCACGGCGGGAACAACCTGCTCGAATTCCTGCGGGCGCTCACCGAGCAATACCCCCACATGGCCCGGGTGAAGCGCTTCACCAACCGACTGGTTCTGGAAACAGTCGAAGGCCCGCCTGATCACCGAGCCCGCGTCCTGGCCCACGAAAACCTGACCTATTTCAACGCCTTCAATGACCTGGTGCTGTTCCCCGACGAGGCGGCGGCCCGTCGGTTCGCGGACATCATGGCGCCGCGCGCGGAGGTGGTTCGAGCGGGGTTCTTTCGGCGAGCCCTGCGGTGGATGGGGCGTTAGACCGTGTAAAATAACCCTCGCCCCCGTCTTCGGGGGAGAGGGTAGGGTGAGGGGGCGCTCATGCCGCGCAGGGACGGGATCGCCAGGGCGCGGTCGCTACGTGCAAGCCAGACCAGTCCTGAACGCCTGCTTTGGAGCAAGCTGCGCGACCGGCGGTTGGCCGGTTGGAAATGGCGCCGGCAGGTTCCATTTGCGCCCTACATCGCTGACTTCTACTGCATTGAGGCCGCGCTTGTGGTCGAACTGGACGGCGGCCAACATTCCGAACGCGCCGACTATGACGCCCGGCGGACGGCCTATCTGGAACAGCAAGGCCTGCGCGTGATCCGCTTCTGGAACCACCAAGTGCTGGAAGACCTCGATTGGGTCTGCGGGGAGATCTATGCGGCCTGCGGCGGTGCTGCCCCTCACCCTACCCTCTCCCCAGAGGGGCGAGGGTTTTAAGCTTTAATCCGCGCCCTAGCCCCGATCCATCATCCGCGCGAACCGCTCAAACAGGTACAGTGAATCCGTCGGGCCAGGCGACGCCTCCGGGTGGTGCTGGACGCTGAATACGGGTTTGCCGGTCAGGGCGATGCCGGCGTTGGTGCCGTCGAATAGGGAGACGTGGGTTTCCTCCACGCCGGCCGGCAGGCTTTCGCGATCAACCGTAAAGCCGTGGTTCATGGACACGATCTCGACCTTGCCGGTGGTCAGGTCCTTGACCGGGTGATTGGCGCCGTGGTGGCCCTGCTCCATTTTCGTGGTGCGGGCGCCCAGGGCCAGGGCCAGCATCTGGTGGCCCAGGCAGATGCCGAACACCGGCTTGCCGCTGTCCACCAGCTTGTGGATTTCCGGCACGGCGTATTGGCCGGTCGCGGCCGGATCGCCCGGGCCGTTGGACAGCAACACCCCGTCCGGATTGCGCGCCAGCACGTCTTCGGCGCTGGTGGAGGCGGGCACCACCGTGGCGCGGGCGCCGATGCTGGTCAGGGCGCGCAGGATGTTGCGCTTGACGCCATAGTCCAGCACCACGACCTCATAGGGCTTGGTCCGGCCTTGAGGCGTTTGGCGTTGGGCGTAGCCCTCGGGCCAGTCCCACAGGCCTTCGTCGAAGTTGAAAGCCTGTGTGCAACTGGCGTCCTTGGCCAGGTCCAGACCCTCCAGACCGTTCCAGCCGCGCGCCTGATCCTTCAGCGCCTGAAGATCAAACCGGCCGTCGGGCGCATGGGCGATCACGCCGTGCGGCATGCCCTTCTCGCGGATCAGCCGGGTCAGGGCGCGGGTGTCCACGCCGGCCAAGGCGATCAGGCCGCGCGCTTTCATCCAATCGTTCAGGTCATCTCCGGCCCGCCAGTTGGCCGGCGGGGTGGGCGCATCGCGAAAGATCGCGCCGCGCGCGGCGGTCTGGGCGCCGCGCCCGAACTCCTCGATGTCTTCGCTGTTGACCCCCACATTGCCCACGTGGGGAAAGGTGAAGGTGACGATCTGGGCCATGTAGGAGGGGTCGGTCAGGATTTCCTGATAGCCGGTCATGGCGGTGTTGAAACACACCTCGCCTACCGCCGAGCCGGTCGCGCCAAAGCCCTTGCCCTGCAACACCGTGCCGTCGGCCAGCACCAGCACGCCGGTGGCTCCAGGCATCAGCGCAGCGGTCATGGCGGGACTCCCAGATTCGGATGGACGACATAGTCGCAAAAAAGCGGGCCGAGGTCTCCCCCGCCCGCTGAAAGGCGCATCTAGGGGCGCCGCGCGCGGACGTCAACCGGGGTCGAGTCCATCGCCTATCCAGGACCCCCAATCCCCACACAGCCGTCATCGCCCGGCTTGACCGGGCGACCCAAGCCGCGCAGCAAAGCGGAAGCTCGCTTGGGTCCCCCGGATCGGCTTTCAGCCGACCGTGGGATGACGTGATGTTTGCGGCGATTCTGCGCTAATATCCGACGGTGCGCTTCGACGAACATTTCCTGGACGAGATCAAGTCTCGCCTTCGCCTGTCCGACGTGATCGGGCGGACGGTGAAGCTGCGCCGACAGGGGCGCGAATTCGCCGGCCTGTCGCCGTTTACCCAGGAAAAGACCCCGTCCTTCTATGTCAATGACGAGAAGGGGTTTTACCACTGCTTCTCCAGCGGCAAGCACGGCGATCTGATCAGCTTCCTGCAAGAAACCGAGCGCCTGTCCTTCCCTGAGGCGGTGGAGCGGCTGGCGGCCGAGGCGGGCGTGCCCATGCCGGTTCCGGACGCCCGGTCTGTCGAAGACGACAA
>CAYVHP010000074.1:0-2715 GCA_964451265.1 uncultured Caulobacteraceae bacterium
ATCTCGCTGCACCAGCTGGGCGTGGTGCGCGAGCCCTCCGAACACGCCCTGGAAGCCTTCGCCAAGCGCCAGCTGGGCGTGGACGCCATGCAGTGGGCCGACCAGTCCATGGGCTACCGCCTGATCGAGGCCCTCAAGGCCATGGCCGAGCGGGCGGGCTGGTCGCAGGACCTGACCGGCGTTCACCCGGCCCTGCATGTCCAGGTCCTGAAGGCCCGCTTGGGCGCCGCCATCGCCGCCCGTCGGCAGGCGGGCGAGCAAGCCGCCGCCAACCCCCAAGGAGCGCCACGATGAAGAACAAGCTGTCCGATCTGAACAACCACCTCTTCGCCCAGCTGGAGCGGCTGTCGGACGAAGGGATGACCACAGAGCAGCTGACGCAGGAGGTTGAGCGCGCGGACGCCATCGTCGCCGTGGCCGAACAGATATCGCGCGCGGCCGATCTTCAACTTAAGGCGGCCACCCTCGTCGCCAACCACGGAGACCGATTCCGTGCGCCTCTGGCCATGCTTGCGGGGCCGACCGAATGAAGAGGGCGCGGATCTGTTACGGCCCCGCTGAGATGGCCTGGCTGGAGGCGAACCGCAGCCTTATCATCAGCGACTATTACCGGGCGTTCCAGGCCGCCTTCGGGCGCGGCGATGTTTCGATGGCCAACTTGCATGCGCTACGGAAGCGCAAAGGCTGGAAGGTTGGCCGTGAGCCAGGGCGCACGAAGGGTCGGCGCCTGCGCTACAGCGCGGCCGAAATTCAATGGCTGCGGGCCAACTGCACTTTGCCCATCGCCGAATATCTCGCCGCGTTCACCGCCGCCTTCCCAGGCCATGACGTCTCCGCTGAGAATCTGAATGGGCTGCGGAAGCGTGAGGGGTGGAAGACCGGGCGGACGGGACAATTCGCCAAGGGCCAGCCGCCGGCCAACAAGGGCAAGACCTGCCCGCCCGGCGTGGGGGGCCGGCATCCCAACGCGCGCAAGACTCAATTCCAAAAAGGCGCTCGGACCGGGAAGGCGGCGAGGAATTACAAGCCCGTCGGATTTGAACGCATGCGGGACGGCTATCTCGTCCGCAAAATCAATGAAGACCTTCCGCTTCAAGCGCGCTGGCGCGCGGTCCACCTGATCCGGTGGGAGGCTCTGAACGGCCCACTTCCCAAGGGCCATTGCCTAAAGTGCCTAGACGGCGACCAGACGAACACCGACCCGTCGAACTGGGAATTGATCCCTCGCGGCGCCTTGGTGCGCCTGAACGCAGGTCCCAGCAAAAAAGGGCGGCTTGCCTATGACGAAGCTGCGCCCGAGGTGCGCCCGGCGCTGATTGCGATGGCGAGGATCGAACACCAGGCGGGCCAGCTCCGGCGGCGCCGGTCCAAGTCTGCGGCGAGCGAGGCCCCATGATGGCCGCCCGCGTCTCCAGCTCGATCGACCTGTTCGCGTGGCCGGCGGTGCGCGCCGCCCAGGATCGCGTGGAGGCGGCCGAGCAGGCGCGACAAGAGGCCCTGCGCCGCCATCGCTGCGCCCCCCACGGCGAGGTTCAGAGCCGTCTGAAAGCCCTGCAAAAGGCCTCTCATGAGGCTTTGAAAGCCGAGCTCGAGCTCGCCCGCGCCGAGCAGGAGGCCATCCATTGAGCGCGGTCCCGTCCAGGCTCGACCTGATCCCGGCCCCGGCCTTCGCATCGGAGGCGGACCTGTCCATGTCGCTCAACCTGGCCCTGCTCCTGGCCGGCAGCGCCATGCGCAAGGCCGTGGGCGACCGCATCCGTTCTGGTCAGGTTCCGCTGCCCGATTGCGACGTCTACACCCGCGCCGGCCGGCTGTTCGCCCAGGTCCATTTTCGCGACGGCCGCGCCCTGCTGATCCCCCTCGACGTCTGGCCTGGCGGGGCGCGGCCATGAGCGCGCATCTGCCGGGCGTCTTGAAGACCATCGCCGAGGTGGCCGGCGAAGCGGCGGCCCTGCAGCTGGCGCGTGAGGCCGGCGGCCAGGAAATGAAGTTCTCCGGCCGGCCGGGCAGCGCCCTGGCCCGGATCGTGGGCGATGTGGCGGCGGCCAAGATCGCCGCCGAGCTGGGCGGCGAGAAGCGGACCATCCCCATGGCCAATCTGCGCGGGGCGGGCGGGCGCCGGGCCGCCGCCGCCGGGCTGATGGCCAACGGCAAGTCCGCCGCCGCCGCCGCGCTGTTGACGGACATGCACGAACGCACGGCTCGCCGGGCGCGCCGGAAGGTGCAAATATCCAAGCTTCCATTGTTTGAGGACTAGGGCATCGATCCAAACGGAGGCGGCAGCCGAGGCTTGGAAAATTGATGCACAAGCAAAGGCTACCGGACAATTGTCCGGGGCGATAAGCCCGCGGCGAAGCCTGATCCTGAGCACGACAAATGGCCGGGCGCAACGCCCGGCTTTTCGTGGCCCAGGCATGAACCCGCAAACCGCGCTCTCAGTTCCCATTCCGGTCGGTTACAGCGAAGAGCGCGCCGCGCGTTTTGACGCCTTGCTGGCGGTCAACTATCGGCGCGAGGGCAAGACCTTCACCGACGCCGCCGCCGACCACGGCGGGGCCACCGCCTATGGCGTCTCGCTGCGATTCCTCAAGGCCACAGGGTCGCTCGATGTCGATCATGACGGCTTCGCGGATCTGGACCTGAATTTCGACCATGTGATCGACGCCCAGGACATCCGGGCCATCGCCGCCGATCCCAAGCTGGCCGATGCGATCT
>CAYVHP010000075.1:0-4151 GCA_964451265.1 uncultured Caulobacteraceae bacterium
GTCTTGCCCGACCCTGAGGGGCCGCAGATGAAGGTGTGGCCGAGGTCGCCGACATGGAAGTTGAAGTGGAACGGCGAGCCGGCTGAGGTGCGCAGGAGCGCGACCGCGGGGCCCCAATGATTGCCTTCGGCACGGCCCGCCGGGTGGGTGTGGAAGGGGGCCAACGCCGCGAAATTGCGCGAGGTGATCGCCGCCGGCCGAACGCGCCGTGCGAAGTTGCCGGGAAACTGAGCCCAGAACGCGGCCTCGAGCGCCAGGTCCTCGCGGGCCGTGACAAGGCCGGAGTCGGCGAGTAGGGCGCGAGCGCCGGAGAGGTTGTCGGCGAGCTCGCGCGGATCGTCGCCATAGACCAGAACCGACGCCTGGTGATCGCCCATGGCGAAGCGGTTGGACATCAGATCGTCGAGCGCGTCGCCCAGGCCCGCGATCTGCGAGGCGGCCCGGTCTCGCGCGGAGAGCATCTGGTTCTGCTTGCGCTCCATCACCGCGCGGGCGGCGGCTTTGGACAGGAAGCTGAAGGACTGGCTGGCGACGAAAGCGAAGCGGGCCGACAAAAGGCCATTCCAGATCCCGGGGCGGGTGACGGCCGGATATTCCTTCACCCCGAAGATGCCCGCGAACCTGGCGTCGGCGGCGTCGCGGATCTCCAAGGCCTCGCGTCCGAAGATCACCCTCGCCGAATAGATCGCCGAACCCAGGTGCCCGCGGATCAGCGGCACGCGCTCGCGCCGTCCGGTCAGGACAAGCCGCAGCACCTCCAGGGGCTCCGAGAACCAGCCGCCGTCCCGCTCGTAGAGGCCGAGCGGGCGAACGCCATAGCGGCTGAGGTACTGCGCCAAGTCGCGGCCGGCGTCCTGCAGCCGCTTGACGGCGGCCTCCTCGTCGCCTTCGGACCGGCGACGCTTGGCGATCCAGGCGCCCGCGCGCTCGGCGGCGTCGCGCCCGGGATGCAGGACCAGGGTGACATAGAGCTCATTGACGAACATCTGGGTCGCGCCGAGCCGAGCCCGGTACTGGGCGTCAAGTTCGGCCGCGAAGCCTGAGCGGAACTCACCCTCCGGATAGCCCTCATGGCGGCGGCGCACGAGGTGGTGCCAGATCGCCAGGTGGTCATTGGCCAGGTTGCGCCAGGCGCCGTTGAGCTTGCCGTGCCAGTCGTTGAGGTCGCGGACGTCGGCCGTCTCGAAGCTGGCTCCGTCCAGTTGGAACGTCATCATCAAGGCCTGAGTGTCGAGGCCGATGATCTCGCCGGTCACATGACGCGCGTAGGGCAAGGCGCCGCGCGGATCGAGATCTCGTCCGAGCGTGGACGCCGATGCGCGAGGCTGTAGCAGCAGGCTAGCCACGGGCCACCTCGGCGGCGACGTAGCGGCGCTTCAACGGGAGCGGTGTCGACGAGCTGCCGCCCCACGTCGCGCCATTGCGGGCGCGGCCCTTTGTGTCGACAAACATCCATAGGACACGGAAAGCGTTGTGGTCGTGCTTGCAGATCGCCCGGAAGACGACATGCACCGCTGGAGCGATCAGCAGATAGGCCGGTGAGTGCGCGGCGAGGAAGACCGTCGCCGTGACCATCAAGTTCAGGCCCATGGCCTCCATCGGCACGCCGGCGACCATGGCCGGACGCGTGCAGGCCAGGAACAGGGTGTCCTCCGTCAGGCGTTCGTCGGCCTCCGCGGACATCGGATCATGCCCCGCCGCTGCCGCCGGTGATCAGGTCCACGATCGCCGCTGCGCTGAAGATGACGATGATCCCGACCACCACGGTGCCGGCGCGCCGCATGTCCAGGTGTCCGAACATCCATGCGATCCCCGTGATGATGATGGCGATGACCGCCAGGCCGCGGATCACGTTGCTGTTGAGCAGATCGATGATGTTCTGGATGAAGGTGCCGATATTGCCGCCCACGCCGGCGGACTGGGCGAAGGCTGGGCTCGCGCTGGCCAGGGCGATGACGCCGACCAGGGCCAACCGGCCAATGAGAAGCTTCTTCCCGCGCACGCTCACTTGAGACCTCCTGGCGCTGTGGTGGAGACGGTGGTGACGAAGCTGCTGGGGCCACGACGGACGTCGCCGAACACGTCCCAACTCGGCGAGATTTCGGGCGGTGCTGCAGGTGAAGAGTCTGAAAGACTCGCGGGACCTGACCCGCCAATCGCCGGCACGATCCGTTCGGCGGCGATGGCGACCTTGGCGACATAACCGTTGGTGACCCCGCGGGCCGGATGCCCGGTGTTGTAATAGGAGAGCGCCGTCTTCAGCGCCGCCTGCTCGCCCACACGCGCGGCGTCGCTCCGGCCGTAGCCGTCCTGAAGAATCCGGGCGGCGGCCCTCAGGTTGGTGCAAGGCTCAAAGACGTCCGCCAAGCTGAGGCCGAGCCAGGACAGGTTCTTGCTGTTGATCTGGGCCAGCCCGAGGTCGATGTTGCGGCCCGCCTTGATGAGGGCCGCAGCCTTAGCCACCGCGTCATCTAGGGAGGTGGGCTCCACCGCGATGCGCGGGGCGCCGTTAACGGCGATGGCCAGCGGCTCGAACCGACTTTCGACCTGAACCACAGAGAGGAGCGTCTCTGGCGCAACGGCAGGCGCGCACTGGGCAGCGAGGGCAAGGGCGGCGGCTAGAGTGAGGGCCATGGGAAACGCCTGGCGGTGGGGCTTCGACAGAGAGGCCGCTCGTTGGCCTCAGCTGCGATGTTCACCGGAGGGCGTCGTTGCCGCGAGGCGCAAGCCTACCCACTCGGAGGGGGTAGGCTTACGGTGCGCTTGCGGTGATGAGGCCCAGTTCGCGAGCGCGAACGACGGCTTGAATGCGCGTCTTCACGCCGAGATGGCCGCAGACCTTGATGATGTGCTTCTCGACGGTTCGCCCCGACAGGCCGAGAATGCTGCCGATGTCAGTGGCGCTCTTGCCCTCCTGAACCCAGGACAGGCATTGGAGCTGGCGATCGGTGATCAGGCGGGACGCGAACGTCAGATCATCGCGTGGAGCTGTCGGACGAAACGAGCGGGTCTCTGCCCGCCGGGCGTAGTCGGAGCGGTTGGCCAAGGGACCGACCTCCTAGTTAAGGTCTGCCCCCCTAACTAGACGGGTTGAGCGGAAGCAGCTGGCCAACTGAAGTCCAGAGACTTCGTAAGCTACGAGACTGACACCACTACTGATTGATTCCCCGCAACCCTTGAGGCGGTCAATTCCGCAGAAACTCGCTCCGAGTTTTTACGGAGGGGCGTCGGGTAAAAGCCCGAGCGTCAAGGCCTTCGCGACCGCTTGGATACGGTTACGCACGTTGAGCCGTTCGCACGCCTCACCGACATACTGATCAACGGTTCGGGCGGAGATTCCGAGCGCGGCCGCGATTTCAGATGAGGTTTTGCCAGCTGCGGCGAGGCGCAGGCATTCAAGTTGACGCGGACTGAGCTGTGACCCGACGCCCTCGGCCACTCATCGACTCCCTGGCGAGGGGGAGGGGATGTTCGGCGCATGCAAGCGCACCATCGGATCGCCGCCCTAGTTGCATTCCCTACTCGTCCTCATTGTGGCGCCGCTGCGGTTAAATCAACCTGAAGCTGCTTTTGAGAAATCGTCGCCCGGGAATGCTGGGGATCACTGACCGCGAGAATTCGCGGTCAACCACAATGAAGATCGCTTGCTCCTCTCCCTCCGCCGTGGCTGTGAGCGCGGTCGTGGAATGGGTGGGCGGGGCGTGATCGTGAGGAATGTAGCCCAGACTCTTGGAGCCCGCGGCGGGATCCGACGACCGGTCATGGCGTCCGCGCGGCGCGGGCCTGGTCCGTAGCCTCCCCGGCCTCTCGGAGGATCTCCAGCGCTTCCTTCAGCACGTAGAGACCGATGGCGGCCCCAACGACGAGATCGATCCAGCGCCAGCCCAGCATCATGACAATCAGTCCGGCGGCGATCACGCCGACGTTCGCCACCACATCTGCACGGGTGCAGATGTAACTGGCCCGCAGATGCACCTCGCCGCGCCGGTAAGGCGCCAACAGTCTCAGCACCGTGACGTTCACGACGAGGGAGCAGGTCGCCGTGGCCAACATAATCCAGCTTGTAGGCTCGCTTCCGCCGAAGGCGCGCCGCGCGGCATCCGCAAGGACGGCCAGCCCGAGGGTACCGATCACCACGCCGATGAAGCGCG
>CAYVHP010000076.1:0-17225 GCA_964451265.1 uncultured Caulobacteraceae bacterium
GCCGAGTTGGACCGATGGTTCGGGACAGCGAGGGCCGAGCATCCGCTTGGTGCAGTGATAATAGACGTAGCGGGAGCCATACCGGTTCACCTTGTGCTCGGCTGTGATCCTGAGGCCGCAGGCTCCACACCGCATCATGCCCGTGAACGCAAAGGTTTGGTGTTGTGGACGCTCTTTGCCGGGGCGGCCGAGAAGCGTCTGAATGCGGTCGTATTCGTCGAGCGTAATCATCGGCTCGTGTTGGCCCTGGTGGGTCACTCCTTTCCACCTGAAGAGGCCCGCGTAGAACGGATTCACCAGCGTCTTGTAGAATGAGCTGAGGCCGATGGGGCGGTCGCCGTACCACCGCTTCCGGTTCGGGCGTTCTCTTCGCTTGGGGGTGCGGAAGCCCCATTCCTCATTCGCGATACGGACGATTTCGGCGGGCCGATACGTGCCCGTGAGCATCAGGTCGAACATGCGCCGAACGAGTGCGAAGCGCTCGGGGTCGGGAATAATGGTCCGGGCTGCCGGGTCGTTTTTATAGCCCAGCGGTGCAGCACCCGGCATCCAGCCCCGCTCCACCTTGTCCCGTATGTGGCGCTTGATGACATCGGAGAGGTTGTCTGAATAGTGCTTGGACTGAGCGAACGCCACCTGGAGCATGAACTTGCCCTGGGTGTTATTTTCGAAGGTGTAGGTGGCGAACTTGAGGTCATGTAGGACGCCCTGGTCCAGCATGTAAATAAGCCTTCCTCCGTCTACGGAATTTCTGGCGAGACGGTCGGGATGCCAGCACACAATCCCGTCGGCCTCACCCGCCTCGATGCGGGCGAGCATACGGTTGAACACTGGCCGACCGGGCGTCTTGGCGCTCCGGGCCTCTTGGAGGGTTTCAATGACGTTGAGCGCCAGGTCGCCGAAACGCCGCTCCAATTCCCGTTCCTGCACGGGAAGCGACATGACCTGTCGCTCTTCGTCGTCGGACGATTTTCGGCAATAGACGAAATACCGGAGAGAGGCCGGGGACACGTCCCCAACGTCCCTAAAGTCTCGGCTCGGCTTCGCTGCGATTGTGCGCGGATGCATAAAGGGGAGGTGCCCACATAGCATGGCGCCGATACGCATAAGTGCAAGGCGTCCAACGGGCACGCTGCGCTCGCAAATGGACGCCTCACCGGGCAGAGCCGGCTCCGGTACGCTTTCCAAATATGACGACCAAAAGCAGCGCAGCCGACACCATTCCCATCGTATCGCGTGTCTGTGCGGACGGAACGCTGGTTGAATTGCTCTACGACGCGGGTCAGGAGTCCACTGCCCTCGCTATCCGCACACCTGACGGCAGTGTCGCTGTCCAGACCCACCTTGACCTCCCGACCGGCGAGCGATTGACCCCGTACTCAGCCAAGAACAATCTCATTACGTCTGGTTGCGTGCTGCTCCCGTCGGACGTTGGGGACTTTAGGGACAAGGGGGACTTGGTTCAGGAGATCCAAGCGTTCCTGCACCGGTACGTGGACCTGTCGCCGCTCTTCGAGGAGCTGGCCGCGTACTACGTCCTGCTGTCCTGGGTGACCGACGCCTTCAACGAAATTCCATTTCTCAGATTCCGCGGCGACTACGGGACCGGCAAAACGCGCGCGCTCATCACCGTAGGCTCCATTTGCTACAAGCCCTTCTTCGCCTCGGGCGCGTCCACCGTCTCGCCCATCTTCCACATTCTCGACGCCTTCCAGGGCACGCTCATTTTGGACGAGGCGGATTTCCGCTTTTCCGACGCCACGGCCGAACTCACGAAGATCCTTAACAACGGCAATATGAAGGGAATGCCGGTCCTGCGGACGATGACGAACCGCCACCGCGAACTCAATCCTCAGGCGTTCAGAGTCTTCGGTCCCAAGATCATCGCCATGCGCGAGAGCTTCTCAGACAAGGCGCTGGAAAGCCGCTTTCTGACGGAAGAGACAGGCAAGCGGCCTGTGCGGGCTGACATTTCCATACACCTGCCGGAGAGCCTAAAAGCTGAGGCGCTCGTGCTGCGCAACAAGTTGCTGGCCTGGCGCTTTCAAGCGCATGGGCTTGTCGGTCCTGATCGTGCTCGTTTGATTGCCGGCGTCGAGCCACGGGTCAATCAAACGGCACTGGCCCTGTTATCCCTCATTGACGACGCGGCGCTGCGCCAGCGGATAGCCGTTGAGCTCTCCGGGTCAGAAGCCCGTCTGAAGGATGAACGTGCTCAATCGCGCGAAGGGCGCATGACGCGCGCTCTACTGGAGGCCTTTGCTGTCGCCAGCGCGCCGCAGGTTGGCCTGGCGGATGTTGCCAAGCGTTTCAACGACGGGAGTGCAGAATTCCATGAGACGCCGATGAGCAACAAATGGATTGGGTGGTTTGTCCGCACACGCCTCCGCATCGCGACCACCAAGTCCAATGGCGTCTACGCAATACCGCAGACCGAGCGGCAGAAAATAGAAACGCTTGCGGCGCGCTACGGCATAGTGAGCGCGTGATCGCGCGAAGCATGTGGGTGCCTCAGACGCAAGGCGTCCACAGGCGCTAGCTAAAGGCCGTCTCCACGACGACGGCATTTTCCCGGAACATAGAACGAGCGGCCCAAGGCCGTGCAGCCTAATCTCAACTGCTATGTCCTATTCCTATGTGCGCGCGTATCGGAAACGCTCCGCTCTTTCGCAGCGCGAGCTGGGCGATCTCATGGGCAACCTGTCGAAGGATGCCGTTCGTTTGCTCGAACAGGGTCGTCAGCGGCCGAATCTGGAACATGCGCTCGCGCTGGAAATCGTTTTCGGCGTGCCGGCACGCACCATGTTCCCCGACCTATTCGAGCGGATCGAAGAAGGCGTAATGGTCCGGGCGAAGCGCCTGTACGAAGCGCTTGAGGCCAAGTCCGACGAAACTTCGGCCCGGAAGCGGGAGGCATTAGAGGCTATCCCGCGCGGAGGGATAGCCAACCAAGCCGTATGACGGCGCTCCACCTGCGCCGCCCTCTTACACTCGGCCTCCACCCGACCTCGCGTGGTTTTGGTTGGATCGCTTTCGAAGGCCCTTTCACGCCGCATGACTGGGCGGTTGTCGCTGCCAAGGGCGACAAGAACAGCGTCTGCCTTCGGTACATCGAGCGACTTCTTGATCGCTTACAACCTGAGACGCTCGTGTTGGAGACATTCGATCGACGAAGCGCCAAGCGTACTGACCGCATCACGCGCCTCTGCCGGGCCATCGTGAACCTTGCTGGCGACCGAGGCGTGTCGATCGCGATCTACAGCCGCGCCGACATAACGGATTGCTTCCGAACTGTCGGCGCTACCACTCGGCAAGAAATTGCGGAGGCCGTTGTTCGCCACGTAGATGCGCTACGGCATCGCCTGCCTAAGAGCCGGCGAGCATGGGAGAGCGAGGATAAGAGGATGAGCCTGTTCTGCGCAGCGGCGCTGATCCTTACCCACTACCGCCATCAAGCGCAGTTCATCCCGAAATGAGGTGGAAAGATCGACTTGCGGAGGCCGTCCCTAGGTCCGGACGGCCGTGCAAGAGCGAATAAACACGAGATGCCCTTTTTGACCCGTACGCTTCCCCATAGATGGCGATCAACCAAAATCCCATAGGCATGGTATGATTTAATGGGTCAGGGTCTGGCCTCCAGCTAGCTGCTTGGCAATCCTGCTAAGTAGCTCAACTGGAGACCAGCATGTCCGAGCTGACAAATGAGGCGAAGAGCGGGGCCAGCGTGGAATCTGAGCCAAAAACCGCAAGTATGCACATTGATGTTGATGAGCTTCTGGCAGTTCAGCGCTTGGCATTTCGCGACGCGCTATCTGCAGCTCTTACGAACTTTCTCGGAAACGGAGGAACGCCAACGGACTATGTCGAAGTCATTGTCACGCTCAGCGACGGTTGTGGCTCAGTAGGTGCCGGCGTGATTGATGAAGTCGACCTAGCCGAATTTGCCATGCCTGAAGATGCACGTTGAAATAGTCGAAGTGAGTTGTCACGCCGCTCGTTGCGGCCATCGACCCCGCTCGAGCGGGGTCGATCTATTTTCCAGCAACGCGCTGGGTTCACAGCCTATTAATCAATTTCATACCATATATTGCGCACAAAGCCTTCACTTGACGCCATGGATTGATAGTTCACCCTAATCCTATCGGGCGAATCGGAGGATTTATGAGCGAGTCAACGGTAGTCAACGACGACCTTCTCATTGCAATCCATGGTGGAGATTTGTCGGCAATTCACGATGTGGTTCAACGTGGCGCTGCCATCAATGCTGCAGATGAAGACGGGTGGACGCCTTTGATGCATGCTGTGCGCTTTTCTGAGCTGCCCGTTGTCCAGGCGCTCGTTGAGTTGGGCGCAGATCCACGTGTGGAGGACGACTTCGGATGGAGCTCATTCGCCCACGCCGCAGATTGTGTCGATCCTGCTATCGCAGAATTTCTTGGTGAACTGCGAATTCGGACGGCCGCTTAGCTCTCCGCACGATGGGTTCCTCCCGGTGAGGGAGACATCTGTTGTCGGAGGTCCATATTGAAGCGCGCGCGAAGCTCATTTTCTTCTTCGACGGCATACAGAATAATAGCGCTTGCCGCGCCATATGTCCTCATATCTTGATTTTCCGCCGCGCCAGTTAAGTTCCAGAGTGAGGTCACAAACGTAAGTAATCGAAAAAATAGATCGCGGAGCTCACTGGAGCCAAGATGGCGATCTCGCCACCGAAATGTGGCCTCCAAGGCAGATAGCGTTCCGACTCCTACCGTCAAAATCGCTGCAATACAGGTTAGTATTGTCTTCCCTAAATGATCTGACGTTGCAGCCGCGATGATATTGACTGCAGAAGCTAGCCCGGCCAGCGAGATTGTACCAATTTTGAATTGATTCCATCGGTCAAGGGTGGTGTTCGCACTGTTATCGTAATGGTCGATCACCGTCATAAGGCGCTCGCACAGTTCTTCGTATTGGCGCCTTATAATTTCAATGCGCATGGCATCTGAACTGTCTGGGCCGAGCGCTCGAATTTCAGCGGAAGTCCGGAGTTGCTCTATCCGCTTCAATCCGGCGTTCATCCAGTCTGTTGACGTGGATGATAGCTGGATCGGCCGTCTAGCCACAGACGCAGCCCTGAACCCCGTGTCCAAGCTTGCAGGGCCGGCAACTTTTCCCAGAGACTTTGCATACGCCGACGCAGAGCGGTCGCATGTTGAGGGTCGGGCGAGGCGCAACCTGACTATATTTCTGCCTATTGCTGTTTCTGGCTTTGCGCCGCTTAGGCTTGTGCCCTTGCTTTTGCTTTGGATAACTAATCTCTATAAGTTTTCCGCAGGGTTGAGCGCCGGCATGACTCCAGAACTCGACACTTAACGCTTTTTCCGGGTCGGTTATTCGATAATAATTTTCTTCTCTGAAGAACTTAACCAACTCCTCTTCGTCTCCCGGCAGGAAGATTCGCGCACTGTCCGATGCAACCGGGTGGGCGAACAGCACCACGCGCTTCTTCCAGTCGGCGTCATCCTTTAGTGTGTACAAGCTGACAACCTGAGACATGAGTTAATCCTCCTTTATGCAACCGCTAGGGGTTGTGGCGATTGGCGTCAAGGCTCATGCGGATTCGCTTTGCCTGGTTCACTCATGCCCTGAAAGGGTGTCTATGATCTCGGCGGGTCTTCGGTCGTGGGATCCTGGTACGTTCGCCGTACATTGATCGCCGCTGCATTCAGCCGCGTCTTGATGTGCGAGGCATAGTATTTTTCGATCATCTCGACGCTAGTTCGACAGTTCTTCGCCACCTGATAGATGTCAGCTCCCTCCATCAGGCGCATGCAGATGTAGGTGTGGCGCAGGCTGTAGGCGGTGCGGGCCTGGCCCTCTCGGTCCTCCTTCAGGCCGGTGTCGGCCAGCACTTTGTTTAGCAACATGGTTTGCCGCGTCGGGAACAGAAGGTCGGTCGGCTTGGGCGGCGTGGCTTTATACTCCGACTCCTTCCCGTCTTCGGCTTCTCGCTGCTTAAGCGCCGCCTTGGTAGGGCGGTCATTGACGTTGCGTTCCCTGATCCGCTCGAAGGGCCGCACCGCTCCGCGCGTGCTCTTGCAGTAGCCAACACCGCGTTTGCCGCGCACCGAGATTTCAAGGATCTGCTCGCCAGTGGCCGCATCGTCCACGATGGCCACGTCACGGTATTGGAGCCGTGCCGCCTCATCCGGCCGCAATCCGGTGTTGGCCATAAACAGCACGTAGTCGTGGAGCTGAGCTGCCGCCTTGCGGCGATGGTTCTTCTTGTCGGCGGCGCGGGCGCGCGTGGCCCGGTAGAGCTGCTGGTATTCCTCAGGGCTGAACCAAGCGCGGTGGGCGATCTTGCTAGAGCTTCGGTATGGGGCTGTGAGGTCGGGCAGGTGGGTAAGCCAGCCGTGCCGCATGGCCGTCTTGAGTACTTGACGCAGGGTCACCAGCTCGTGGTGCAGGGTGGTCCGTGCCGGCCGGGTGGGCTCCTTCGGTTCCTTCGGCTTTTGATCCAGGGCTGTCTTCTCGCCTCCAACCGGTTCCTTGGCCTTCACCCTCACCGGCAAGCTCAACCGCTTGATGCGGTATTCCTGCACGGCGCTCGCCGTCACCTTGGAGAGCGGCATTGAACCAAAGAATGGATTGAGGTGCAGCCGCAGGCGGTCCTTGTGGCCGCGCACATAGGCCGAGCTCCGTTGGCCCTCGGTGATGATTTCATACTCGCGCTCGAAAGCCGCCGCCGCCTCCTTGAAGGTCTTCTCGGCGCTCACCTCGCCGCGCGCGACCTTCCCCCGTAGGGTAAGATACCAGTCCTCGGCGAAGGCCTTGGCCTGGGCCAGACTGTCTGTCTTTGCGGAAACGCGGTGTTCCTTGCCCGCCAAATAGGTTGAGCACTGCCAGCGAGAGCTACGCTCGCGCCGGAACACATGCAGCTTTCCGCCCATCAGGGCGTGGCTCACTTCACCGTTTCGCATCGCCTTTGCTCCCGCACCTTCGGGTGTCCGAAAGTGTGCGAGCAATGCGTGAGGGTGTCAAATCGGCCAATGAGCCTTTGCGACCCACCAAGAATCGTTGATTTTTAAGGAGAAATTGGCGCGCCCGGAACGATTCGAACGTCCGACCCTCAGATTCGTAGTTTTTATTGGCACCCTCGACAGGCTCCGCCGGACCCACTCTAAAGCACGCTAAACCCATTGTTGTTGCTCATGTTTTTCGAATGTGGTAGGGTTTCTGAGCAGCCCGACCTTGAAACTAGGTTGGGGCAAACCCCAACCTAAACCCCAACCTAATTCTGTCCATGAGCGATCTGAAAGCCACCCTCAGCGACAAGGTCATCAGCCGCCTGCCGCTCAGCGACAAGGGCCAATACGAGGTTCGGGACACGGAGCTTCGCGGCTTCTTCGTGCGGGTCGGGACGAAGACGAAGGCGTTCGCCGTCCTCGGCGAGCACTGGAAGGATGGTAAGCGTCACGCCAAGAAGGTGACCCTCGGCACGACGGACGATCTCACCACCCGCGACGCGCGGGCGAAGGCCAAGGATGTCCTGGCGAAGATCGCTAAGGGTGAATATGCGGAGGAGGCTAAGAAAGCCCCCGATGCGCCGCCGACCGCTGACGTCACGCTGGGCCAAGCCTGGGCGCGCTATCGCGTTTCGCACCTCGAACGGAAGAGCCGCAGCGCCGGGACGATTGCGGGCTACGCCGATCACGTGGAACGGATGCTGAAGGACTGGCTCGACAAGCCGCTAAGGGAACTCGGCGAAAACCCAGGCCTGGTCTCACAACGTCACGATGACCTGACGAAGAGCGCGGGCCCCTACGCGGCCAACGGCTGCATGCGAACGCTGCGCGCCATCTACAATCACGCCCGGCGGGGCGTCCGCGGCCTGCCGCCCGAGAATCCGGTGATGGCGGTGGACTGGAACGAGGAGAAGCGACGCGACGTCGCCATGGGCGCCGTCGACATCAGTGGCTGGATGGTCGAGGCAGGCCGACTGCGCAATCCCATCCGCCGGGAGTTCCACCTGTTCACGGTGCTCTGCGGGAGCCGTCCAACGGCGCTGAAGATGGCGAAGGTCGAGCACCTGAACTTCAGGGACCGCGTGTTGCACATCCCGTCGCCCAAGGGTGGCGCCAAGAAGGCGTTCGACATTCCACTGTCACGGCCGATGATCCGCTGCCTGCTTCGGGCCATGCGGGCCGGCAGCATGCTCCATCCCGAGGCGGCGAAGACGTGGATCTTCGCGGCTGACAGTGAAGAGGGTCATATCGTCGAGCAGAAGGAGAGCCGTGGCACGCTCTCCAAATGGGGAAATGACCTGCGGCACACCTATCGGACCCTTGGACAGGCTGCCGGCCTCTCTCCCGTCGATATGCACCTGCTGATGAACCACAGCGTCAAGGGCGTGAACGAGGGCTACATCACCCGCTCAAAGCTGCTGAACGATCACCTGCGCGCCTCTCAGCAGACCCTGTCGGACTTCATCATCAAGTCGGGGACGGCGGCGCCGAAGGACGGTTCTAAGCGCGAGCGGGTCTGGCCGCTGCTAGCTTCACGTCGCATCGGCGACGACCACCTTGACCCAACGCCGCCCGATCCGCGCGAAGGCAAGCCATTGGGTCCGCGGAAATCGAAGGTCGCCGAGGCTACCGAACCGGCGAGAGCCGCGTAGGCACGGGCGCATGTGGGCGTGTCCACACGCCGACACCCCGCCGATTTCTAACCGAACCTACGATATCCCTCGACCCGCGCTCCGGACCTCTGGCCCACTGCTGCCAGCCTGATCACATGTCCGCATGTGCGGAGGTGGACATGCAGACCATTGCGATAATTAGCCAGAAGGGCGGCGCCGGTAAGACAACCCTGGCCGTCAATCTCGCCGCGGAGGCGGCGAGGTTCAGCGTCTCGCTTATCATCGACACCGATCCGCAAGCGACCGCCAGCCGTTGGGGTCAATGGCGTGGCGGCCGCGACCCGGAGGTCGTCGATTGCGGCGCGCCTACCCTCCTCGCGGGAAAGTTGGCCAAGGCGGCCGAGCTGGGCGCCGACCTGGCTGTCATCGATACGCCGCCCCACGCTGACGCTATGGCGCGCCAAGCCGCGCGCCTGGCGGACCTGCTCCTCATTCCCTGCCGCCCGAGAGCCTTTGACCTCGCCGCGATCGAAGCGACTGCAGAGTTAGTTCGATCCAGCCGCAAGCCCGCGTTCGTGGTGTTCAACGCCGGGCCGCCGCGGGCACCGCACATCTACCGGGAGGCGGCTAACCTGATCGAAGGTGAATTCGGGCTTGAGATCGCACCCGTCGTGCTGCCCGAGCGCGCTGCGTTCCACCACAGCGTCGCCACCGGCCTGACGGCTCCCGAGCACGACAGCCAAGGAAAGGCTGCAGGTGAGATACGCGAGCTCTGGGCATGGACGTGTGGCCAGCTCGGCATGTCCACACCCGGCATGGCGGTGATGGCATGAGCCGGTTTGACGCCATCCGAGCTGAGCGCGCTAAGCCTGAGCCCGTAGGTGATCCGCCCGCCGGCGCCGCGGCGCTTGGGCGGGCGCCCGCGCGGGTCGGTAAGAAGGCGGTCGGGGGCTACTACAGCCCGCAGCTAAGTCAGGCTCTCAACATCCTAGCGCTGGAGCAGAACACCACTCTGCAGGCCCTATTGGGAGAGGCGATCGACGACCTGATGCGCAAGTATGGCAAGCATCCGTTTGGCGAGCGTTGACCTGTCCGCACGTCGTCGTGCCGACATGTCGTCAGGCGTGCTGCGGTACGGAGTCAGGTTCGTAGCGACGCGCGGCGCGAACCCGACCGCCCTCCGGATCGGTCGTGGAGATCTGAGCTCCTTGATCGGCCCAGGCTTCCAGATCGCTCAGGGCATAAACCACGCGGCCGCCGATCTTCCTCTATCGCGGACCGGTGCCGTAGGTGCGGTGCTTCTCGAGGGTGCGCCCCGACAGGCCGAGGTGGCGGCCCGCTTCGGGAGTCCGCAGGTAGCGGTTAGGGGCTCGGGATGCTTCCATGACGGCAATACCTCTACGCAGGAGAGTGCGCCCGGAGGCGGACGCGCTCCATTATCGACTCAGCGTAGGCAGGCGGGCGTTAGGCTGGAAAGGCGTAAGGCTACCTAGCGACGAGGACAGTGGACACGGGAGATATCGGAACCTGTAGGTTCCGATGCACCACCATTTCTATAACTTTTAGATTTTAACTGTGTTGACAAAACGGAACCTATAGATTATGGGAATTGGCAGAGGTCATAACCCATGCGTTCCAACCGGAAAGACCTGAACAGCCTCGGCCGATGGGCGCTCGACACCCAGCTCAAGCCGCTCCGCGATATGGAGCCCGTCATCCGTCCGGGTCGCGGTTGGATCAAGGCGATCCGCGAGGCAATCGGCATGACCACTGGTCAATTCGCTAGGCGCCTTGGCGTCTCCCAGCCGCGTGTCGCCGCCCTTGAGAAGGCGGAGGCCGATGGCGTGGTGACATTGAAGAGCCTCCGCCAAGCGGCCGAGGCGTTGGATTGCGACTTCGTCTACGCCCTGGTCCCCAGGAAGCCGCTTGAGCAGGTCGTCAAGGATCGGGCGCGCGATGTCGCCGAGCGCCAGCTCGCGCGAACCGACCAGACCATGCGCCTGGAGAACCAGGCCGTGAGCAAGGCACGCATGGCCCGCGCGCGCGACGAGCTGGCGGCGGAGCTTCTGCGCAGTGATCGGCGGCTCTGGGCGGACGAATGAGCGACCCGCTCGTTGACGCCGACGACGATGCGTCGACGCCCCTGACGCCTGAGGAGCGTCATGAACTCATCCCTAGCTACATCACCACCCGCGACCAACTGAACGAGGTCGAACAATTTGGCATCGCTGCAGCCGACCGCTGGGCGTTCAGCCGCAAACGCCAAGTGCTCGACGAGGATTTCCTCTACCGGCTCCACAAGCGGATGTTCGGCGACGTCTGGACTTGGGCCGGCGCGCTTCGCACCACTGAGCGCAACATCGGCGTCGAAGCCGTCCAGATCGGCGTCCAGCTACGCCAGTTGCTCGACGACGTCCGTTACTGGATCGAGCATGAGACCTTTCCGCCGGACGAGATCGCCCTGCGCTTCCATACCCAGTTGACCTGGATCCATCCCTTCCCGAACGGCAACGGCCGCCACGCACGCCTGGCGGCCGACCTGCTGGTCGTATCGCTCGGGGGCGCGCGCTTCTCGTGGGGTGGCGCCTCCTTAGTCGCCGCGGACGAAATGCGCCGCGCCTACATCGCCGCCGTCCGCGCCGGCGACCAACACGATTTCGCACCACTGCTGGCGTTCGCACGGTCCTAATAGCTGGGGAGGCGGCCTGCGAGGTAGGACATCGCCGGTTTCAAGCCAGGCTGGTCATATTGACGTCGGTGGTACGACCAAGCCCGGAGTGGCGACCGTAGAGCTTGGCACGCCTGACCGCTCGATCGCCGGCGTTGCACGCGATGCCGCGGCGAGGATGGGCGATGCACTACTTTGGATTGACGTTGTCGCGCGTCGATCCATCCGGATTGTCTCGAGCGTAGTCGCGGCCGTTGATTTTCACCACGTGGGCTCCCGGATGCTCACCGCGCTTGATCTCGGCAACCACGTTGCGGCGGGGCACATTTTGGCGACTGCCGATGTCGTAGTGCTCATTCCGACCGCCTGGGCCGTCGTTCCGTCCTCTGATCTTCGTCATAGCATCGTCCAATCGCAAATTAGACGCGGGTCGCGACCCTCGCCGCGGTGCGAATGTCTTCTACCCGTACGCCCAAGGCAGTGAGCATCTGGCGCATGTCGTTGAAAATTGGCGCGTCGCCTTTCGGATCGGACAGGGTCAGAAGCGCTGTAAAGGGGACGCCGTCGGCCGGCATCTCCTCGCCCGCCCGGGTCAGATAGCTCAGAAACATGCGCCAGTTGGACGACTTGCCGACGCCGAGCGGCATCGTCTTCGCAAACGCCTTCACAGGACTCCACTTGAGCCCGTGCTCGATGCGTTCGGCCTCAATGGCGGCGCCAGCTGCGTCCGGCAGGTAGATGGAGTCCAGGCGGCCCTTCCATCGGGGCTTTCCCTCCTTGTCGAAGTCTTCCTGCTGGAGTGCCGCGTCGATGTTGACGCGCACGAACTCTGATCCGAACCGTGCGTCTAGCGGCGGTGTGGAGACGAGGGTCAGCCGTGCGGAGCCGCGGCACTTCCCTCCCGGACCGACCATGGAAGGAGGCCAGGCGAACTGAAAGGAAATCTGTTGGTCGGGCCGAATGCGGGACGCGAACACCAGCGTGATCTCATGGTCGCCACCCTGCAGGATCTGCGCGGCGGCCGGCGGCACACCGAAGCCCGCCAAGTCGCGCGCGACGGCCGCAAGGCTCTTGCCGGCCAGGCAACCGGGCATCCTGGCGTGATGCAGCAGGAGACCGATCAAGGTTTCCCGCGAAACCTCCCCCTCGATGCTTTGGTCCAGCACGGCCGCGGTTTTGGCGACCAGAGGCGCTGCGTAGCTTGTCCCACAGCCATCGCAGACATCGCTCGCGTGGGTCAGGGAGAAAAGGCCATGCCCATGCGGCGCCTGCGGCGATCCAGAACCGCCAATGTGCGCGAGGTCGGGTTTCACTCCAGCCCTGAGCCCCGGGCCGCGTCGCGAATAGCGAGCCGGCGCCCAGGCAACGGCGTTGCCGAGCCCCGGCGGATTGAGCGCCGCAACCGAGACGTTGCGCACGCTTTCGGCCGGCATCAGGAGGCCGTCGTTCCGAGCGGACGCCAACGCGACCAGCGCCTGGCGCTCATCCACTGACCACTCCGCTCGCAAGTCTTGCGGAGCTGTGTTGCCGGCGGAGAGGAAGAAGACCGCGTTGTTGGTTTCTGCGATGGCGTCGAGCCGAGCGGCATACGGGCCATAACGGTCGGGCTCGGCCTGATGTTGGATGTTCAAGCTCATGTTGAACACGCGCACGTCGTGGCGGGCCTTCGCGTCGCCTACGGCGTAGTCGATCTCGTCAAAGAACTGTGAGAGGCCGTCGGGGTAGTAGTTGCTGAATGCGTTCGGATTGGCTTCGTCTGGAAAAACGGCGATGTCGACGAGTTCCGCGCCGTCAGGCTCCGGACAGATCTCGGGCCCGTTGAGCGCTGCGCCCACGACTGTCAGGCCGCCGATAAACGAGCCGTGTGCGGCGTCGACGTCACCGGCGTCGAGAATATCCCACCGGTCGATCACCCAATCGGCCAGCGCAGGACCCACGCCGCCATCGATGATCCCGATCTTCGGATAGGTTCGTGTGGTCTGACGATCTGGCATCGTCACCGAGTTTGGCCATGTGCGCCCCGCCCCGGCCGACGACTGGGCCGCCGCCCACTCCCCTGGGATCGTGCGCGTCAAGATCGGGGGCAGTTCGACCCTGCGCACAAGCGGGTGGTGGTCTAGAAAGTTCAGGAGGCGGCGATGTCGGTTGGCATCGTGATCGAAAGGCGCGAGCTGGCGCGGCCTCCGACGATCCGAAGAAGGTGCGATGAGTAACCGAAGCATCGGCGGTTCGACCGATTCGCCGAGACGTAGGGCCAATTGGGGCTGCTCTCGAGCCGTCGTTTGTAGGCGCTGTGCGGTCAACCCCTGCCCCATTGACGCCAAGCCCTCCGTGAAGCTGGCGTAGAGCCGTTGACGCTCGGGTTCGACCGCGTCCCACTCACTGCGCGGCGGCGGAACATCGAACAGGTCGATGTGATAGCTCGACCCGGTCATAGGGTTCGCGAGCCAGTTCAGCGCCTCATCGAGCGAGAACCGCCGACGGTCGCGCGGACCGTAGAGTTCGATCCGGTCGATCGCACCGGTCTCGCTCTTCGCGGCGGACGGATGCGCTACGAGTTTCCCCGTCTCCGGATCTTCCTTCCACCGGGTGAACTCCTCGGCGCCGGCTATCGCGGCGCCTACAACGCGCAGGCTACGAGGGCGGGCTTCGAAATAGAGCTCTCCGAGATCTCCGCCACCCGCGACCTCGATGACGCCTGGCTTGAAGAGCGCCCGAATGGGTCTGTGGGACTTTGCCCAGGCCGAACGTCGAAGGATCACCTTGAGGTAACCCATTGCCCCCTGCGGCTGCTGAGACAGCGCCGTGGAGACCGCGTCGAGTTGACCAAGCAGGGCCTTCTTGTGGGCTTTGAAGGCAGCGTCCCGATCCGCGAAGAAATCCTTCTTCGGCCCGCCGCCACCCTTGTCGCGCGCTTGCTCGAAGTTCTCCGGATTGAGGATGATCTGAATAGGGCTAGCCATGCGTGGCCACTCCGCTCAGATCAGGATCTTCCGTCGCGGACTTGCTGATCGATCGGCTCACCGTCGACTTGTCCTTTCCAGCAATGCTGCCGATATCTTCGTACGAGAAGGCGAGGACGGCATCTCGGCTCATCGCCTTGAAAAGGGTCCCGTTGTCGGCGAACAGCAGCTCTCGTCGCGCGGGATCGATGCGCGCGCTGTTCAGCGTCGCGAACTGCCGTAGCGTCTCCAGCAGCAGACGTGGTTCGTCACTCCGGAAGGCTGTCGCCTTCTTGTAGGTGCGGACCATCGCCTCGATCTCCGCCCCGGTTGCTCCTTCGGTAAACCAAGCGATGAGCCGCAGATGGGACTCCGGCGCGGCGACGGGCGGCATGAACGATCGGGCGATGTCCAGCCGGATCTCGAAAGAGGGCTTCGGGATTTCGAGCTGGACTTCGAAACGCCGCCACACCGCCGGATCGAGCAACCGTGGATGGTTGGTGATTCCGATGGTCAGCCCCACCTCCGCCCGGGAATCGAGGTTCTGAAGCAGGGCGTTGACCACGCGCTTGATCTCGCCGACTTCCTGCGGATCGTCACGAAGTTTGGCAATGGCGTCGAATTCATCCAGCAGGAGGACGCAGCTGTAGCGGTTCGCGAACGTGAACAGGTTGCCGATGTTTCGTGCCGTGGTGCCCAGGAACGACGATACGAGCCCATCGATCTTCGCGGTAAGGACGGGCAGGCCGAGCTGACTGGCGAGCCATAGCGCCAAGCGTGTCTTACCGGTGCCAGGGTCTCCATAAATCAGGCAGGTCGTCGGTGCCTTGACCCCGACAATCGCGAGCGCTTCAAGGCTCGCCCACTCCTCCAACAATGAGGCGATTGCCTGTGTGACCCTGTCGTTGAAGACCGGAGGCTCACTGCGCGTCTCTGGTGGAAATATGACTTCAGCCAGTGGCGCGGACGACTCGCGATCGACGGGGAGCTGGGTGTTTTTCGACAGAGTCTCGCCCGCAAATTGGGCTCGGGACTTCGCGATGCGGCTTGGCGTGAGCTCGACGGTCCGCTCCGCGGAGGTCAGAAGCGCCGAAAGGACGCTAGCTGATTTCCCGTCGCCAGCCCCCTGCAATGCATCCCTGAGACGCTCGATCTGCTTGCGCACCGCCGGTGTCGGATTGGCCAGCGCAGAGCGGCACAGCGCCTGAATGATTGGGAAATGGTCCACGCGAAACTCCAAGGCACCCTACGACTTGCCGCGTTGCATATAGCAGCCAATGAGTTGCGAGACAATCGAATACCATTGCGCACCCTAAACAATATGTTGCACGTTTCTGCTTAATCGTTGCGTCCACGGGCTATCGAGTGCGGTCGCGCTCGCGCCGGTTCTCCCCGCGCACGGCCTCGTTCGCCGCCCGGAGCTCGCGCGCCAACGCGAGCCGCTGACTATCGGGATGCGGCATGGACCGTACGAACGCGTCCACCGTTGAGCCCAGCATCCGGTCAGCGGGATCGGGAGATCGGCGGAGCAGCTGCGCCTGAGCCAGGTAGAGGCTCCGAACCTTGGCTTGGCGTTCAAGCATGCGAGTTTCCCAAGGCGTCTGCTCGGTTCGCCCCTGGAAGGCCGCCCCCGCCGCCTCGCGATAAGCCGAGCGGCGGACCTGCGCCATCGGCCCGTCTCCGGCCTCCTGCCGGTCCCGGATCTTCCGCAGCGGTGTCCGCTCGGCCTTGCGGGTGACGCCCCGCGCGCGCCTTGGGGTCGCCTCGGCCTCGACGCCGCGGTCACGAAGCGCCTCGGCGAAGGTCTGCCGCCAGAGCTCCAGGTCGATCTTCTTGGGGTTCAGCCGCTCGCCCGCGTGGCCGCGTGAACATATGGCCAGGTGAACATGTGGGCGTGGCGTGTCGGTATGCAGCGTGAACACGTAATCATACCGACCTGCGAACATGTCGGCCGCAAAGGACCGGGCGGCGTCCCGCACCGCGATCTCGTTCGTGCCGGTCGGCATCGACAGGATGACCGAATGACTGACGGGCGAGTCCCTGCGGCGAGGTTTGTGCGCCAGGGCGGCCGCGCCCCAGTCGTCCGCCAGGTCCGCCACGTCGCGGCGACCGACGATCAGAGCGCCATCGGCGCCCTCGAGCTCCAGCTGGCCGTTGCGCGAGATGTAATCGAGGTGGGCGCGCAGGTGAGCCTCGTCCCGCGTGCGGCCAGTAACCTTGACCATTACCTCCGGCGCCCGCGCGGCGATGCGCTCCAGACGCGCCCGCGCGCCGCCCCTGGAGGCTTGCGAAGGCCGCAAGACAGTGCGCGGCCTCACGATCCGCTCCCGAACGGGGGGGCGCCAGACGTCCTCGAAGCCTTGGACCATGCGGAAGTCGGTCATGGCTCGCCCGCCCAGTAGGCCAGGTTGCCCTCGAACGCCTCGCGCAGTGTGAACATGTGCGCACGTAGCTCTGTCCGCAGCGCGTCGAGATAGGCCAACTCCAGGTCCAGAACTTTGCCCTCCATTACGGCGGTGTTCAGGGCCCGGGCGATCTGGTTTACGTTCACGCCGATCCTGCGCACCTCACCCTGGATGGCGAGCAGAGCGACCGCGTCGGCGCGTGTGAAGGTCGGCTTGCCGTGAAGGCGATGGCGGATGAGAGCGGCCGCCCAGCCATTGGCAGTCAGACCCATGGCTGCGGCCTCGCGCGCCAGGTCATCGCCATCGTCGTCCGTCAATCGGACCGTCAACTTCAAGGGGCGCGCCGGAAGCCGACCGCTCGGCGGCGACGGCCCGGCCGCGGCCTGATCCATAAGACGTCGCAAGGTCGGCGCACGGCCGCCCTGGCCGCCGGCGCAGGCATCGAACCGGGCAAGCAGGTCGTCAGACACCCGAATGCTAAGATTGGCCACCGGGCCGCTCCACGTAGTGATCCGCCGCCGCGAAGGCTATCCTGCCCTCGACAACGACCCTCCCAGACTGGCCCCTCCCCTCGGGGGGGGGGGGGG
>CAYVHP010000077.1:0-76862 GCA_964451265.1 uncultured Caulobacteraceae bacterium
CCGCGCGTATCGGCGGCCAGACGCGCCGCGAAGGCAGAGGGATGAGTGATCACCAGGGCCGCATCTTCGGTGGCCGACATCATGTCTTCGTAAGCGCGGCGTAGGAAGGGCATGGCGATGCGGCGGACCAGGAACGCCAAGCCTGAGCTGCCATTGGTGGCGCGACGGAAAATGGTTTGAACGTCAAGGCCCAGTTCACCCTTAACGTCCGAGACGCTGGGGCGCAGGGCATGGAACATCAGTCCCTCGGCTTCGACTTTGCCGCGGAATTCGATTTGGCTGGCGATCAGCGGCTCGAAGCCGCGCTCTTTCAGCGTCAGCCCAAGCGCGATGAAGGGGTTAAGATCCCCCGACGATCCCGCTGTTGAAATTACGACTTTCCGCCTCATACGTCCCTTCGGTGAGGAATTTGCGCCGCCACTGAGAGCGGCGGACGTACCAATTTACAGACGGATGCCTGCCCCTCTTTTCGCAAACCTTGGCCCTAAAGATCAACCGGGAAGATTTTCCCCGCCCGTAGCCCCCGCCCTAGGCAATGAACACAACAAGCGCTGCGCGCCATGGGGATAACCCATACAGCTGAATTAACCTACCCCTATGCAACTTGATTCAACCAACTCCGTTCGATGTGTGAGCAAGTTACACACCCGGGAAGCTCGTCAAAACGACTATCAAGTCAAGCGGACCCGGCAGCGAATCACAATCCGTCAAATCGTCTCGCCTGCCGCTCCACTCACTTCCACGCCTCGATGTCAGAGTCTGATGGTGATTTGGTAAACGAAAAATGCGGCGACATAAGCCAGAGTCGTCATATAGGCGAACATGACGATAGGCCACCGCCACGAATTGGTCTCTCTCCGCACTACGATCAGGGTTGAGGCGCACTGCGGCGCGAAAACGTACCAGGCCAGAAACGACAGGGCCGTCGCCAGCGACCAATGCCCCGCCAGGGCCGACGCCAGCCGGCCGGGCTGTCCCTCGCCGATAGCGTAAACCGTGCCAAGCGCGCCCACGACCACTTCGCGGGCGGCCATGCCCGGCACCAGGGCGACCGACATCTGCCAGTTGAAACCGATGGGCGCGAGCAGGGGCTGTAGGATGTGGCCTATCATGCCGGCGAAGCTGTAGTCGATGGCGGGGCCGCTCGCGCCGGCGGGCGGGCGGGGCACGCTGGACAGGAACCAGATCAGCACCATCATCGATAAAATCGTCGTGCCGGCGCGCTTGAGGAAGATTTCAGCGCGCTGCAGCACATTGCGGGCGACGTTTTTGGGGTCGGGCAACTTGTAGGCGGGCAACTCCATGATGAAGGGCTCAGGCGCGCCGCGCCAGACCAGGCGGCGGAAAACAAACGCAACCAGCAAGGCGCTGGCCGCACCGGCCACATAGAGCCCCAACATCACCAGGCCCTGTTCATTGACGAAACCCCAAAGGGTGCGCCTGGGAATGAAGGCGGAGATGATCAGGGTGTAGACGGGAATCCGCGCCGAACAGGTCATCAGCGGCGCCACCAGAATGGTGGTCAGCCGGTCCCGCCGGTGGTCGATCACCCGGGTGGCCATGATCCCGGGGATGGCGCAGGCGAAGCTGGACAGCAGGGGAATGAAGGCGCGGCCGTGCAGGCCCGCCCCGCCCATCACCCGGTCCATCAGGAAGGCCGCGCGGGCCATGTAGCCGAAGTCTTCCAGCAGAATAATGAAGAAAAACAGGATCATGATCTGCGGCAAGAACACGACCACACTGCCGACGCCGGAGATCAGCCCGTCGGTGATGAGGCTCTGCACCATGCCGTGGGGCATATGCTGGCTGACCTGGGTCGATAGCCAGGCGAACCCTGCCGAGATCAGGTCCATGGCCGGTGTCGCCCAGCTGAACACGGCCTGGAACATGAGGAACAGGACGGCGATCAGGATGAGGATGCCGGAAACCGGATGCAGCAGGATATCGTCCAGGCGGCTTGTCCAAGTGTCGGGCCGGGCGGGCGGGCGCACCGTCAGCTTGAGAATGCGCTCGGCCTCGCGATGGCCGTCGCGGATTTCCTTGGCGGCGGGCGCGCGCCAGTCGACATCGCCCGCCACGCTCTGCGCCTGGGTTTCCATCTGATCGATCAGGCAGACCAGTTCGTCGACGCCCCGCTTGCGCACCGCCACGGTGGCGGTCACGGGTATGCCCAGTTCGTGCGAGAGGGCAGGGATGTCGATGCCGAATCCCTGACGCTCGGCGATATCGATCATGTTGAGGACCAGGATCATGGGCTGGCGGATCTGCTTCAGCTCCAGAACCAGGCGCAGGATCAGCCGCAGATTGCTGGCGTCGGCGACGCAGACCAGTAGGTCGGGTTTGGCTTCGCCCGCCAGACGGCCCAGCACGACGTCGCGGGTGACTTCTTCGTCCGGACTGCGGGCGCGCAGGCTGTAGGTGCCCGGCAAGTCCACAATCATGAGGCGGCGGCCGGAAGGCGCGATGACCGAGCCTTCCTTGCGCTCCACCGTCACCCCGGCGTAGTTGGCCACCTTCTGTCGCCCGCCGGTGAGGGCGTTGAACAGGGCGGTCTTGCCGCTATTGGGATTGCCGACCAGCGCCACGCGGGCGTCGGTCAGCGACACGGTCTTGGTCATTGGCCTGAAACGGCCTTGGTCCGATCCCGGTGCGGAACGACGTCCGGGTCCAGGCCCACGAAAATGCCGCGCGCTTCGCGCCGACGCAGAGCGACGCGCATATCATCCAGCTTTACGGCGATGGGATCGCGGCCGATGAAGCCTTCATGCAGAAGTTCAATCCGCGCGCCTTCTACAAAGCCGATCTCCAATAGGCGCCGCTCCAGTTCGGCTTGTTCGATGCCGCCGGCCGGTCCGCCGGATTGGCAATCCACGCGCACCACAACCCCGCGATCACCTTTGCAGGCCTCGCTTAAACGCACCTCAGCCTTAATGGCCTCGGCGGGCGTATGGGCAGTGTTCCAAACAGGTGTGTTTCCGTCCACGGGGACCTCAAGCACACTGGCGCTTAGACGCATTCGCTTCGCTCATGCGGCAAAGCACCAGTCTTTGATTATGCATCGATTTTCCAAGCCTCGGCTGCGGCCTCCGTTTGGATCGACGCACTAGATGCGAATGAATATCATATGCATATGTGGTTGGCAAAAGGCTGCTATGAGGGCTTATTCAAGAATGCTCTTTGAGGAGATCGGGTCTGGTTCGCGCTTTGATTTCGCATGAGGCAGTCGACGCTTGTCCGACGGTGGGGATTCAGGCTTAAAGCGCGCCCTCATTTTTCCATTGCGCGCTCCGCGTCGAGGCTACGTAGCTCCAGTAGCGCGTCGGCGAGAGTCCGCTTTTCCAGCGCTTGCAGCACCGACTCATTGACCTCAGCCGCCAAGTTCCCGAAGAACCGTTCGACGTTGGAGCTGACTAAGCACTGGTGGGGGATATCGTTCCTTCCCGTCCACAGAGTCTTGTTGCCCAATACAGCCCTATAGATTTCGCCCAGCGTGATCGCTCCAGCGTCAACGCCTAGGCTTGCGCCCCCGTCTCGCCCCATGACCGAACGCACGAGGCCAGCCTGGACCAGCGGCGCCAGCAGTCGCCGGACGAAGGTCGGATTGGAATTAACGCCCTCCGCCAGCCTTGAGGAACTCAGCCGTTCGACGCCTTCAGCCTCGGCGAGCGCGAGGCTTAGCATCATCTGCAAGGCCGTTGGAAAACGGACGTCGATCATGGTCTCTTCCCCCGCTCAATATGTATCTAAAACACTTGCATATCAAGCGGCATATATGTACCTATGATAAGATCTTTTATTGCAGGAGTCTGACAGTGTCTGAGGAACGTGAAATCCAGGAGGTTCTGGCGCGGTACGTCCGAGCAGCCGATAGCCGCGACGGCAACGCGATGGCTGCCCTTTTCTTGCCCGATGGCAAAGTTTCGATGTTCTACAACCATGCTGAGAAGCCCGAACTCCTCGGGGAGTTGGTTGGGGCGGACGCCATCGGCGCCGCGGTGACCACGATGATGAAACCGCATGCGCCACATGGGTGGAGTCATCACACCACCCACGACCCGATCATCGACCTGAACGGCGATACCGGGATGCTCGACGCCCAGTTTGTTGTGTTCAATGTTGTCGGCGCCGAAAGACCGGCGGTTGGCTGGCCTGAAGGCGCCCATGGCGCTCAAGGGCGCATAACCCCGATCGAGACCGGGTACTACAGGCCTATACTGAAGAAGGTCGATGGGCGCTGGAGGATCGCCCACCAGCGCATCTATCACGACCTTCCAATGGCTTTCTAGGAGCGGGGCTATGAAGGGAGTGTCCTATAGCCGCTTTGGCGGATCCGAAGTCCTCGAATATGGCGAGCTGCCGGAGCCAAAGCTCTCGCAGAACGCGGTGATCGTTCGTGTGAAAGCGGCGGCGATCAACCCAGCCGATATCGCCCTGCAGGCCGGTCTCGGCGACAGCCTGATGGAGACCTGGTTTCCAGTGATACCCGGTTGGGACCTCGCTGGCGTCGTCGAAAAGGTCGGGGCTGGCGTAACCGAATTCCAGCCTGGCGACGAAGTCGTCGCCTATGTCCATCAGGAGATCCTGCATAGCGGCGCCTATGCAGAACTTGTGAGCGTCCCCGTGGACCGGCTGTGTCGAAAGCCGCGCAATAGTTCCTGGGCCGAGGCTGCTGGGCTCCCCCTTGCCGGCCTAACGGCCTATCGCGCAGTGGTCGAGACCCTGAGGGTGACCGCTTCGGACACTGTTCTCGTGCTGGGGGCTTCGGGCGGGGTCGGCTCGCTGGCGGCCCAGCTAGCGCTGGCGGCTAGCGCGACCGTGATCGGGTCCGCCTCTCCGAGACACAAGGCCTACGTGTGGTCGATCGGCGTTCAAACTGTCGCTCAGAGCGACAACATTGCTGATGAGGTCAGAAAACTTGTGCCCGCCGGGGTGACGGTGATCGTGGATTGCGCTGGCCATGGCGCGCTGGCGCAGGCGATGCCAGCTGGGGCCCCCGGAGCAAGGGTGTGCTCAATCGCCGATGGCAGCCCAGGCTTTACAACGGTGTTCGCTCGCCCAAACACCGGAGCCCTTTCGGAGCTGGTTGACCTGGTTGAGGCCGGAAGTCTTCGGGTGAGGGTTGCGGCCACCTTCGCCTTGGCCGATGCGGCGAGCGCTCAAGACGCTCTGATGGCCAGGTCCCACGGGCCGGGCAAGATCGTTCTCGTCGGCGAGGCTGCCGATGCATAAAGAGGCGACTTATCGATAACCGCGCAGAGGCGAACCGGAATACGGAGCGCGGGTCAAGTCGCCGCAGGCACGACAGTGACTAACCTATGCGGTCCCTACGCCGCGCAACATCCGGCTGTCCTGCCCGGGCGGGCGACCGAATTGGCGGCGATATTCACGGCTGAACTGTGATGGACTTTCATACCCTACAGCGAAGCCGACTTCGGCCGCGTCGTCGGTTGTGGACAGAAGCCGCGCTCTGGCAGTCGTAAGACGAAGATGCTTTTGAAACTGGATCGGGCTCATCCCAGTCGCGGCCCGAAAATTTCGGTGGAACGCGGTAAGGCTCATCCCGGCCAGCGCAGTCAGGTCCCGGAGTCGGACGGTCTCGTGATAGTGAGTTCGAAGCCAACGAATGGCTCGACCAATCCTGGTCATTCGGCTGTCTGCGAGGCCCAGTTGCCGCACCATGGAACCGTGCTCGCCGTTGACGAGTCTCCAAAGGATCTCTCGTTCGAGGACGGGGGCCAAGATCGGGATATCCGTTGGACGTTCAAGTAGGCGAACAAGCCGAACGATTGGTTCCAGGAGGTCGGCTGTTACGTCGCCGACCGCAATGCCGCGCTGTTCGCCGCTCCTTCTCGTTGGAACGCCAGTCTCGAGTAAGAGCGAGGCGATCGCTTCAGGTTTCAGCGTTAGCCCCAGCCCCAGGAGCGGACCGTCCTGGCTGGCTTTGCTGACATAAGCACTGAGCGGCAGATCGACCGAATAGACGAGATATTGGCCGGCCGAATAGTCGAAGATCTGATCGCCCAGCATGACGCGCTTGCCGCCTTGCGCGACGACCGCGAACCCCGGTTCAGCCACATAGTCCGCAGGCTCAGTGGGCAGGGAAAAGGCTGACAGGACGAGACCGGGCACAGCGGTGTGCACTTCACCCTGTCCGCCAAGGAGGGCAATCAGCCTAGCTAGCTCCACAAGGAGATCGTTCCGTGTTGGGGCCAGATTGGGGAGCTCTCGAAAGGTTCCGCAGACGACGTCCATGCTGGATTATCCTGGAAATGGCACGATTATGCAATCAAGAGAGATTTTCGGTCTACCGTTGGCGGCCGCTCGGGTCTCAAAAAGCAAGGCCAATTTTGCTTGCTCCGCAGCTTTCAAGGACGCGCCAGATGAAACAGCAGCACGTCACCTTTCTCGGCGCCGGCCTAAAGCTGGCCGGAATCCTTTACGTACCCGAAGCCGCCTCCGCATTCATGCCGGCCATCGTTGTTGGCCATCCTGCCAGCGGGGTGAAGGAGCAGAGCGCCGGCCTCTATGCGCGGTATCTGGCGGAGCAGGGTTTTATTGCCCTGACCTTCGATACCGGCACACAGGGCGAAAGCGAGGGCTTGCCGCGCGGCCTTGAGGACCCTGCCCGGCGCAGCGAGGAGTTCAAGGACGCTGTTTCCTTCCTAAGCACGTGCCGCGAGGTCGATCAGGACCGGATCGGCGCCCTGGGGATCTGCGCGTCGGGCGGTTATGTGATTCCCGCAGCGGCCGTCGATCATCGGATCAAGGCGGTCGCGACGGTTAGCGCCACCGACGTCGGAGCGCAGTTCCGGTGTGGCGCGGACGGCAAACAGGACCCGGCGATCATCTTAGGCATGCTCGAAGCCGCCGCCGCCGCCCGCACCAGCGAGGCGCGAGGCGGGGGCGTCGCAAGCTTCCCACTCTTTCCCGCCACCGAGGCGGAGGCGCGCGCTGGGGGTGACGCTCATTTCTTCGAAGGCTGGGAATACTATTGCACCGACCGGGCGCAACATCCTCGCTCGGCCAAGACCTTCACCTGGAACAGCGTTGATCGCCTGGCCGCTTTCGACCCGTTTCGCTTCATCGGCCTAGTCGCGCCACGCCCTCTCTTGATGGTGGTTGGGACCGATGCCGTGACGAAGTGGATGACTGAGGCCGCACTGGCCTCCGCTCAAGGTTCGAAGGAACTTTTCTGGGTCGAAGGCGCGACCCATGTCGGCCTCTACGACCGTCCAGAACACGTCGGACCCGCGGCGGCCAGGCTCGGTGCGTTTTTCCGAGGCGCATTGAGCTGACACGACCATTGCACCGGAATGGTCCCCATCTCTACGAAGGCGGCCAGCTTCATCAACGGCCAGAGGCCGCCGGATCGAGCGTCGAGCTTGCCTATGTCGATCAGGGCTACACCGACCGCCGCCAAGGCCGCCGCCGAACACGGCATCCGGCTTGAGGTGGTCAAGCTGTAGCGCTGGGTCGTAGAGCGAGCCTTCGCCTGGGCCACACGCTTCCGCAGGAACGTACGCGACTACGAACGGCTGCCTCAGACCGTCAAAGGTCTCCACTTAGCGGTATTCGCAAGCCTAATGCTCAACAAGGCCGTCGCAGCTACGCTCAGTTCCTGAAAGCCCCTAAGCATCCATTCGCCGATAGGTCAGCACCGAGCCATCCTTCATCCTGCCGCGCAAGGCGGCCCAAACGCCCTCATGGTCGTACCAGTCGTCGATCTGAGTTTCTCCGGCGAGGGAATAGCGCGTAGCGGGCAGGGCGCGACCATTGGCCGTTTGCACGGTGTCCGCACCCCGGGCGACGGCGCGTTCGCGTAGCAGCTTGCCATCCTGGGGATTAAACAGAGCGCCGTCCATGATCGTCCGGTTCCAGTGGGTCAGGGGGAGGACGCCGCCGTCGGCCAGGTATGGCGCTCCCTCGGCGGGCTCGATCAAAACCCCGCTGTCGGTGCGGTGGGCGCGCACCGCTTGCTTGCGGCCGTTGGTGATGCTGGTGGTCTCCAGCCGTTCGAACCTGTCCGCCCTCCAGATTTCCAAGGCGTGATGGCTATATTGGACCAGGGGAACAGGACCAAATTTGAAGGTGATCTCGACCTGGGTTTGCACGCTCAGGTCCGAGCCTTCCCGACTGAAGGTTACACGGTGGCGGCCGAGTCTGGTTCCCTTGCCGTGGATTTCGAAGCTGATGAGGCCGCCCGGAGGCAAGCCGGCGGAAGCCGCCCAGGATTGCCGCGACAGAGCCGCGCCGCCAAGGGCGCAAGCGCCTGCCAAAAGGCCTCTACGAGTCCATGCCGTCGGAGCATCCATAATCGCCTCACACACGCCGCCCGACTTGAAAATCAATACGCGCGAAGCCGGTGCTTGGATCAGCGCGGCGGCGAACCTGATCGGAACAAGGCGTGCTAATCTGTATGGAGACGCGATGGGAGAAGACCGCCGCAATGAAATCAGAACATCGATATGTGGTGGCCTTCATCGCCGCCTCACTGGGCTCGAAGACGGCGTTCACCCATGTGCACGATCACGATGCGGGGGTTGAAATCCCCTTTGGCGGCTTGGTGCGCAGCGACAAGGTGGATGTGGTTGAAGGCGGGGCGCGAGCGCGGATCAGCGGCGCGCCGGCGCAGCTTTTCCATGATGGATCGCAGGCCTACATAAACTTAGCAGTGGAGGGCGACAGCCTGTCTGGCTACGACTATGCGTCAGAGCATCACTTTGCCGGCCGGGTGACGGGCTCGGCGGTTCAGATTTTTGACCATGAAACCGGCCGCTATCACGATTTTCACGTGAGTTGAGTTGCGGCCAAGCAGGGGAACGGGCCGATGATGGGGTTCATCGTACGCTTTCTGATGGTGGCCTTGTCCTTGTGGCTGGCCGCACAGATCGTACCGGGCATTGAGGTGCGCAGCACGTCCAGCGTTTTGCTTGCCGCGCTAATCCTGGGCCTGCTCAACGCCATCGTGCGACCAGTGATCATTCTGCTGACCCTGCCCCTGACCATCGTCACCCTGGGGCTGTTTCTGTTTGTGATCAACGCCGCCATGCTGTGGGCGACGTCACTGTTTCTGCACGGATTTATGGTGCGCGGCTTCTTTCCGGCGCTCCTGGGCTCCATCGTGGTCAGCGCGATCAGCTGGGTTGGAGACCGGCTCACTGAGCGCTGATCAGGCGCTTCAAAAGCCCTATTCAGCTCAGACTGTTTCGGTTTCGCCTTGGAGTTCAACCAGGCGTTTGCGGGTGACAGCCAAGTCCTCGGCATAAAGACCGTTGCCCGGGTCGGACTGGGCCAGACCTTCGGCGATGCCCAGGCTTTCCAGATACAGATCCACAGCGCGCGACCGGTGGCCCCGGGACTCGCGGCAATCGCCCAAGCGTTCCAGCACCAAAGACAGCGCCCGGCGGTCGCTGGGCGAACCACTCGCGGCTAGAGTCCGGTTCAGCTTGAGGGCTTCTTCGTAGAGCTCGATGGCGGTGTCCAGCCGCCCTTCCTCGTCATAGACATCCGCATTGCTCTTAAGCACGTTGGCAAGAGTCCGGGTGGCCTGAGTATCGCTGGGGTGCTTGCCGTGGGCGGCGCGCGCCAGCGTGAGGGCTTCTGAGTAGGGGTCGAGCGCTTCATCCAGCCGGCCTTCGGCAAACAGCTTGTCGCCCTTGGCCATGAGGGCGTCCAGCCCCTCGCCCGTTTCGGCGGACTGCGCGGGGTCTTCGGCGACCGCAGCCAACACGGGCGCAAGCATCACCGGCGAGACCTCTGCAAGCGGCTCGAGCGCCGGGGCGTGGTGAGCCTCCGGTTCCGCCGCCGGTTCGGCCACTTGGGGTTCTGGGGCGGCCGAAAGAGAAAACGGGTCAGCGTGAGGGCGCACCACAGGCTTGACCGTGCTGCGGGCCTTGGGCGCGGGTTTGAATGCCGTCCAGATCAGAGCCAGACCCAATACGAACACCAAGCCGCCTAATACCGTCCGCTCGATGACCATGCTCTGGAAGGGTTCGGGCCAGCCTTCGGCCGCCATCAGGAAATAGCCGGCGAATCCGACGGCCAAGCCGCTTACCAACGCCAGAACGCGAACAAGAATACCCATATCACGCCCCCATCGGCTTTTCGCCGCTCTGCTTGTTTCCACTCATCATTTCCGGCGTGTATGTCGAGGCGCCGGGCGGTCTTTACTTCCTCCACCCTAATGGATTTTCTACGGCGCCGCCAGTTCGGGCGATCGGCGCCTTCAAAATAGCCATGAGCGGGGGCGGGGATAGGCTTCGTCTCGGGCCAGATAGACCAGCCCGGCCAAACACCGGATGCCGAACCATAGGTGGCCTACCGAGAAGATCAAGCCGCCCAGCATGACCATGGGCACGCCGACCAGCACGAAGGACAGCGGCACGCCGAACACAATCAGCGCCCCGCCGATGATCCACCAGCCTATGGCGGTCCAGAAGGTGCGGATCTGGAAAATATAGTGGGACCTCATTCGGGGTCCTGCGCCGTTCTGGTTGGCGTAGGCCACTACAAGCCCCACGAGAATGGTCAGGCCATTGGCCATGCCGACCAAATAGAGGCCATAAATAATGAAGGGCAGACTGCGGTCTTCGCTGAGCGCGCCGAAGGCCGGGGCGATGGGGGATGGCTTGTTGGGCATGGGGCGTTTTCCTGATCGCCTATTAACATGGTCCAAGCTTGGCCGCGCCGAAAAATGACGGTTATGCGCCGTCCACAAGGCTTGACGGCAGAGCATCAGGGTCGATCACGCGGGGGGCCGCCTGGCCAATCCAAGGGGTGACGGCAAACACCAGAATGAGCAAAAATCCGAGGCGGGCGGCGAGGTCCAGAGCCAGAGGCTCCAGACCGGCCATGACCGCCGCCAGAGCCATGGCGGCGGCGCCGGCGGCCAGCAGACACGAACTCATCACCAAGACGCCGGCCAACCGACCGCCTTCTGCTTCGAGACGGGCCTGCGGCGCGGCGTGGGCAAGGGCGCAGACGAAAGCGGCGTAGTTCTGAACCTGCGGCCCGCAGACAATGGTGTGGACCTGACGACCGAAATGCAGGCGCATAAAACGCAGCGGACCTGTGTAGGGGCTGCGCCTGACGCCCAGAGTGACTTTTTGCAGGCGCGCTAGGGGCCAGCGGGACTGTCGGCGCCCCACTGAGCGAATGAGGAACCCCGAGTCCATATGAAGGGACTCAGGGGCGCCCCACCCGCGCGGCGGCAGGGTCAGGACCGGCCCCGGAACGGGCGCGATCAATCGCGTGTCAGCTTGATTTCGACGCCCGCCAGCGCCGGGGACAGGGCCTCGGGTTTGTCGACGCGCACGCGCACGGCCAGGATGCGCGGGTCGCGCATTAAGGCGCGGGCCAAGGCCTCGGCGAAACTTTCCACCAGTTTCATGTGGCCGGCCTTGGCGATTTCGCGCGCCTGTTCAACCACGGCTTCATAGCTGACGGTGTCTGCGATGTGCTCGAAGGGGGCGGGGCTGAGGTCAAGCTCGACCTCGATCACCAAGGGCTGGCGGCGACCGTGCTCGTGTTCATAGACGCCGATCTCAGCCTCGACCACCAAGCCGCGCACGAACACCTTGGCGCTGCTCATTCGCACGGCAGAGGGTGAAAAGGGCGATGGGTTCACGGCATGACGCTTTTCACGGCCCGCTCACGTCCGGTGTTCGCCAGGCCAAATGCTGGCCGCCATCAACAGCGATCATCTGGCCGGTGACGCAAGACGCGTCAATCAGATAGAGCGCTGCATTGGCGATCTGCTCTGGGTCAACCGCGCGCGATAGGGGCGTGGCTTGGGCTTCGGCCAAGAATTGGGCGGCGCTTTGGTGGATCGACGGCAAGGTGGGACCTGGGCCGATCCCATTGACCCGAATGCGTGGCGCCAGGGCCTGGGCCATGGTCTGGGTGGCGGACCAAAGGGCGGCCTTGCTCAGGCCATAACTGAAAAACTGTGGATTGGGCCGCAGGACCCTTTGATCGAGCAGATTGATAATCACGCCCGCCAAAGGGGCAGGAAGCGCGGCGGCGAACGCCTGGCTCAGCAGGATAGGCGCGTGGAGGTTTATGGCCATGTGTCGGCGCCATAGATCTGTGCTCAAGGTCTCGATCCGGTCGTCCTCGAACAAGGCCGCGTTGTTGATCAAAACCGTCAACGGCCCCAACGCCTGGGCCCGCTCAATCAAACCCGACGCCTGGGCCTCCTGTGAAAGATCCGCCTCCAGGGCCACGGCCTGACGTCCCAGCGCGTTCAGAGATGCGCATAGGGATTGAACTTCGTCATGCGATTGGTGGTGGTGAGCGACGATGTCGAAACCCGCGCCGGCCAGGGCCGTGGCCAGGACGCGGCCAATGCGCCGGGCCGAACCCGTCACCAAGGCGACGCCCCGCAGAGGGCTCATTGTGCGCGCGCCGGGGCCCGGATCAGTCGAGCCTGCCGAACTCCAGAATATTCAGCGCGCCGATCACGGCGATGAAGACGGCAATGGCTAGGATCGCGGTCATGGGACTCTCCGGCTTTGATACCGGCTCTAACCGTCTCGCTCCGCCTTCGCAAGCCGTCTGTCTTGCTCTAATTCAAGTCGTCGGGCCGCAGCGCAGGATTAGGGCCACCATGGGTTGGCGACGTCGAATTGAACCCTGGGCTCGGCCCTTCATTCGGACGGGGTTTCGATGGCGACGGGGTATGACCCTGGGCGTGCGCGGCTTGATCCTGGATGCCGACGGACGGGTGCTGCTGGTGGAGCACACCTACGTTCATGGTTGGCATTTGCCGGGCGGCGGCGTTGAGCGGCGGGAAAGCGCCGAGCAGGCGCTGGTGCGCGAATTGGGCGAGGAGGCCGGCGTCAAGCCTATCGGACCCGTCCGGCTGGTCCAGATTGACAACGACGAAGCCCGTTTTCGCGGCGACCACGTTTTGCTTTACCGGGTTGACCAATGGACGCCATGTCCGGCGGGCGGCGCCGGGGAAATTCTGCGCATAGGTTGGTTCTCGCCCGACGACCTGCCAACGAGTGTTACCGGCGACACGCGCAGGCGTATCTGCGCAGGTCTCGCCTTGCCTTCGGCTAGTTGACAGCCGCCATGCGACGCGGCTTGGGCGGGGGGGCGTCCATATGGGCCACCGGCAGATAGACGTGCACGCGCGAGCCTTGCCCCGGGTGAGACTCGATGCGCACGCCGCCGCCCAGCTGTTGAACCACGCCCAACACCTGAGGCAGGCCCAGGCCGGATCCTCGCCCGGGGGGCTTTGTGGTGAAGAACGGTTCGAAGGCGCGCTCCAAGACATCGTGCGCCATCCCGACGCCGTTGTCCGAAACCGTGATTCTGACGAAATCGCCGACCGGCGGATGCTCCGGCATGTCTGACGGCGCAGCGACGTGTTCGCTGCCGCTGATCACTTCGACGACCCCGCCGTCCGGCATGGCGTCCCGCGCATTGATGACCAAGTTCAGCAGCACCATTTCAAGCTGGGTTCGGTCAGCCATCGCCAAGAGCGAGCAGGGATCCAGCAAGGTCTCCAGGCGACGGTCTCGCCCGAGGCTGGACGCCAACAGTTCGCCCATGCCCCTGATCAGTTCGTTGACGTCGACGGGCTCAGGCGTGAGCGATTGCTTGCGGGCGAAGGCGAGCAGTTGAGCCGTCAGCTTGGCCCCCCGGTCGGCCGCCGATCTGGCGTTGTGCACGAACTGAAGCTGTCTTTCATCGGTGACCTTACGGCGCAGAAGCTCCAGGTTGCCGATGACCGCCGTGAGCAGGTTGTTGAAGTCATGCGCCACGCCCCCGGTTAGCCGCCCGATGACCTCAATCTTCTGCGACTGAACGAGTTGGGCTGACGCTTCGCGCACCCGCACCTCGAGATTCTGGTTGATCTTTTCCAGCTCCAGCTCGCGGGCCTGCAGCCGCTCGGCGGCCGCTCCGAGCGCCGAACCGATGAAATCAGTCTCTCTCAGTCCCGTGGGCGGCGGATAGCCCACCTCGCCGCGCCCGATGCTGTCAGCGTAGTGTTCCAACTGCGACACCGCGCGCGCGACGCTGCGCATGAACCATAGGGTCAGACCGCCGCCCAGCAGGACCAGCCCGGCGCCGACAATGGACAGCCACTGCAGCGAACGCACCAGGTCTACATTCGCCAGGTAGCGCGGCACGGTCATGACCACGGTCCAGCCGGTGACCGGCGATCGGTTGTAGGCCGTGAAACTCCAATACCCCAGGCGGTTAAGCTGCTCGTACACCCCTGACGATGAGGTCTTCAGGTGGGCGATGAGATTGTTCGACACCTGCTGGCCAACCGCTTTTACGAAGGCGCTGTTCTCGGCGATCACCATGCCCGTCGGGCTAATGATCCCGCTATGCCACGCCTTGGGCAGATCTTGGCGCGTGAAAAGGGATTGCAGACTGGAAGAAGGCGTCGCCAGGACGAGGTGATAGTTGGCCACGCCCTTCACTTTGACCAAATGGTCCAGGTGAAAGATGAAGTGGCCGTTGCCTGTATAGACCCCGTTCAAAGCCTCGCCCTTTTTGGCCAGATTGGGCCAGTGGCCTACGACGCTGTCGCGGACGGCCTTGTCGGACGGAATTTGGTTCGGCCTCGCATTGTCGATGAGGACCTTTCCCTGGGGGTCAAGCAGAATAACCCAGGACCCCAATCCCGTCGGGCTGATATTGGCTTGACCCTCGAAACTTTTCAGGTCGCCCGTCGCCAGCGACGGCGCGGCCGCCAGGGTGCGCATGACGGCGCGGCGCTCCAGGTAGGCTCCGTCGGCGGCCAAGGATAGCGCCCGGGCGGTCTCGCCCAGCTGTTCCTCAACGGTCGCTTTCTGCCGCTGAGCGGACTCGTCCAGCAAGCCCACCGCCATCAAGGAAGCCGTCGCCACAATCATGGTGGTGACCAGGATCAGCCGTCCCCTGAGTGAGGCCAGAGGGTTGGTTGAGGCCGCAGAAGCCCGAGCGGCGTTAATGGCTCCGGCGATGGGGGATGACATCATGGCCTCCTCACCCCATGGAACGCCGTGGGCTGCGGCCGGTCAAGTCCCGTCCCCTTGCGCGGGATCGGGCCGCAGGGTTCCGGCCCAAGCCAGCACGGACATCCCCAGCGCCCCAGACAGCAGCGACGCCAAAACCACGCCTATGCGTACGTCTGCCTGGCCGGCCGCATCGTCCTGTGCAAACGCCAAACTGCCGATGAATAGGCTCATGGTGAAGCCGACGCCGCATAACAGCGACACGCCGTAGATCTCCAGCCAAGTGGCGCCTGTCGGTTTACGCCCGAACTTGAGGGTGGTGGCAAGTAGGGCGGCGCCGAACACGCCGATCTGCTTGCCCAGGAACAAGCCGGCAAAAATGCCCAATAGGGCCGGCCGTTCAAGCACGGACAGGGAAAGGCCTTTGAATGAAAATCCCACGGAAACGAAGGCAAATAGGGGCAGCACAAAATAGGCCACATAGGGATGCAGGCTCTGCATGGTCTGCTGCAGCATTCCGTCCTTAGCTCGTTTGTGGGGCCCGATCGGCACGGTCATGGCCGCCAGCACGGCTGTGAGCGAGGTCGCCGCGCCCGAGCGAATGCTGAATAGCCAGACCAGGGCGATGCCGATTCCATAGGCCAGGAAGGGGGCGGAGCGCCAACGGCCGATGCCGGCCAGGGCAGCCAGGGTCAAGCCGACCCCCGCCAGGGGCCAGACTTGCAGATTATGGCTGAATAGAATTCCGATCAGGCCGACAGCGCCCATGTCGTCCACCACCGCCAAGGTCAGGAGAAACACCCGTAGCGAACTCGGCAGCCGGCGGGAGGAGGCGGCCAAGGCCGCCATGGCGAAGGCGATGTCCGTGGCGGTGGGCGTTGCCCAGGCTCCGGGAATATGCGGATGGCCTGCATTGATCGCCAGATAGATCAGCGCGGGGACGATCATGCCGGCAATGGCTGCAATGATAGGCACCGCTAGACGGCGGGGATTGGCCAGTTCACCCTTCAAAACCTCGTATTTGAGCTCCAGGCCCACCACGAGGAAGAATACCGCCATCAGGCCTTCCTTGACCCAGTCAAGCACCGAGGCGGTCTGTCGTAGGGGGCCGAACTGGATGGTGAAGGGGGCGTGGATGAAGCCGAAATAGGCCCAGGCTAGGCTGGAATTTGCCGCGACAATGCCGGCGAGCGCCGCCAAACCCAGGACAAGGCCCGAGCCCGCTTCAGTCTGCAGGAACTCCAAGGTCGGACGGCGCATGCGTGTTTTTCGACAGTAAACTTCAGCGTTCCTATGCCCTAACATGGCTTATGCGCGCCGGTCACGGTCGCCGCCGCCAGGAGTACGATGCCGACATCCTTTCGATATAGACCGGACCCACAGTTCCAAGCCTTGGGCCCCGAATTCGCCGACCCGGTGGAGCCGGCGCGCTTTCCGGCCGAAATCCTTCGTTTTCGCAATCAGAGGGCCGCGGCCGCCGTCGGTCTGGAGGAATTGACCTCTGAGGAATGGGCCGCAGCCTTCGCTCGCTTTGAGCCCTTGCCCGATAACCAGTCGCAGCCTTTGGCCATGCGCTATCACGGCCATCAATTTCGCACCTATAACCCACAGCTGGGCGATGGCCGGGGGTTCCTATTCGCCCAGTTGCGTGAAGCCAACAGTGATCGACTACTGGATCTGGGGACCAAGGGCTCGGGCCGCACGCCCTATTCGCGGTTCGGCGATGGACGCCTGACCCTCAAAGGCGGCGTGCGTGAGGTGCTGGCCACCGAAATGCTCGAAGCGCTAGGCGTGCCGACCTCCCGCAGTTTTGCCTTGTACGAAACCGGCGAGGCTTTAGAGCGGTCCGATGAGCCCAGTCCGACCCGCTCTTCGGTGCTCACCCGGCTGTCGCATAGCCACATCCGCTTTGGGACCTTCCAACGTCACGCCCATGCCCAACGCCCGGACCTGCTGCTCCGCCTGATCGATCACGTGGTCCAGAATTATTACCCCGCTCTGACGCCCCTGGAGGGCGAGGACCGCACCGTTGCCCTATTCGGCGCGGTGGCTGAGCGCGCTGCGGAGCTCACAGCCCGGTGGATGGCGGCCGGGTTCGTTCACGGGGTGCTCAACACGGACAATATGAACATCACCGGGGAAAGCTTCGACTACGGTCCCTACCGTTTTCTACCCTATAGCGATCCGAATTTTACGGCGGCCTATTTCGACCAGACCGGCCTTTACAGTTTCGGTCGGCAGCCCGAGGCGGTGTTTTGGAACCTGCAGCAACTGGCCTTGGCCCTGATCCAGTCCGGTTGCGAGCCGGAGCCCCTGGCCGAAACACTGCAAGGATTCGGAGCGGCCTATCGCCGAGCCCTGGCCGCAGCTGTCGTGGCGCGCCTGGGATTGAAGCCCCGGGACCCTGCTCAGGACGAAGCGTTATCGGCGGCCGCGTTCAAAACCCTGAGCGAAGGCGGTGAAGCCCTGCGATGGGAGCCGTTCTTCTTTGACTGGTTCGGCGGCCTAGGGTCTGAACGACGCGCTCTTGGGGGGCGGCGGGCCGGCCTCTACCAGGGGCAGGCCGCCAGGGCGTTCCGAGAGGCCTTGGCCGATTACGAGCCGCAAACGCCGGGGCGGCTGACCCATCCCTATTTCGCGCGGCCCGAGCCGGAAGAACTGCTCTACGATGAGATCGAGGCCATTTGGGCGCCGATTATGGCCCAGGACGACTGGGGTCCGTTCCAGGCCAAGCTGGCGCGGATCGACGAGGCCAGGTCCGGCTGGGGGCTGGCGTCGGTTTAGCCCTCGATACAGGGGGTGAGAACCCAGTATTGTGTGCAGCGCAACATAAGGCTGCGTCCTGGGCGCCTCTAGCCCGGTCTATAGGCTTTCATGAACAGGGCCACCGCAGCGTCGACGTTGGCGTCCATCTCCGCTTCGGTGGGGCGAGGCTCAATATTCCAAAGTCGGCGGCGATAAAGATCGGACAACGTCAGGTCGAAAATCTGGTCGGCAGCCCGGTCAGGGTTTGGCATCTGCAGTTGGCCCTCCGCCTGGGCCTTTGCCAACAGGGACAGCACCAAGGCCTTGCCGCGGCAGGGACCGGCCTGGAAATGCGCTTGTCCGACTTCCGGAAACCGTCCCGATTCAGCGACCACCATCCGGTGAAAGGCAATGACGTCGTCGGACAAAATGAGGCGAAGGAAGGCGCGGCCTAAAGTGGTCAGCACCCCGTCGATGTCGCCCTGATCGGTCACGAGGCCTAACAAGGCCGCTTGATTGCGTTCGCAATCTGCATGGACGACGGCGCCGAACAACTCTGACTTGGACCGAAAATAGTTATATAGAGTTCCTTTGGATCCACCGACTCGCGCGGCGATCAACGACATGGAGGCGGCGGCGTAGCCTTCTTCCATGAACACCTCGCGCGCGATGCCCAGGATGGCTTCACGTCGGTTGTCCCGGCAGGGTTTGGAAACAGCGTTCATGCCTTCATTTCGCCTTGCGAGCGTGGGTTGCGCCTTGACATGGATCACGCCGCGGCGCACACAAATCTCGGCCTGACCGTACGGTACGGTCAATAGCATAATTTGACTAGGCTCGTCATGTCTTTCCGATCCGTTTCCCGGCGTCTGCCCGCGACGGCGCTCTGCGCGGCCCTGGTCCTTGGGGTGGCGGGGCTGGACGCATGCGCTCCGGATTTAGGGCCGGCCCCGAAGATCCGGTCCGCCGAGGACTATGCAGCGGCCAAGACCTTTTCTAGGGCGGTCACGGAATGGCCCGCCGAGGATTGGTGGGCAGCGTACAATGATCCTCAGTTGAGCAGCCTGATCGAGCGCGCTCTGAAAGGCTCGCCTGACCTGAAAATGGTCCAGGCCCGGCTGGATCAGGCCCAGGCCCAGGCCCAACAGGCAGGGGCGGGACTGCTGCCCAGTCTTTCCGCCAAGGGTTCGATTGAGGAAACCGGGGTCAAACTGAATTTTCCAGGCACGCCGGCCCAGTTTCATCAATTCTTGCCCTCCAGCGCTCAGCCGTTCACTCAGTTAAGCGCTAACCTTTCGTATCAGTTGGACTTTTTCGGCCGTAACCGCGCCGCCGTCTCCGCAGCAAGTTCCTCCGCGCGGGCGGCCCAGTTCGAGCTGGCCGCAGCGCGGCTGCAATTGTCGACGGCGGTAGCCACCGCCTACGCCAACCTTATCCTGGCTGAAGCCAATAAAGCGGCCGCGCAAGACGCTGCGCGCCTGCGCAACAATAGCAGCGCGCTGGTCGCTGATCGGCTCAAAAACGGTTTGGAGACGCGGGCGGAGTATAGTCAGTCGAGCGCTGCTGACCAAGCCAGTCAGGTGGATCTGATCGCCACCACCGGCGCCGTTCTGGAAGCCCGATACGCTCTGGCGGCGTTGTTGGGTGAAGGGCCCGATGCGGTGCTCGACCTCCAGCCTGCGGCCGGGTTGAAGACCACGCCGGTCGGCTTGCCCGCCAATCTGGCGGCCAATCTGATCGGCCGACGCCCCGATGTCGCTGCGGCGCGCCTACGCGTTGAAGCTGCGGCCCAGCGCGAAAAGGTTGCGCGCGCCGACTTCTATCCCAACGTCAATCTGGTGGGTTCGGCGATGGTGCTGTCCATGACGCCCAAGGACATTTTCACTCATAACCTGGAGCTGCTCCAAGCCGGCCCTGCGGTCAGCTTGCCGATCTTCGAGGGCGGGCGGCTGACGGGTGCGGCGCGCAACGCGCGCGGCGAATACGAGGCCGCGGTCGCCAACTATGACAAGACCCTCATCCAGGCGCTGCACGAGGTCGCTGACGCGATCACTGTGCGGCAAGGCGCTCAGGAAAGCATCGATCACGCCGAGCGGGCGATGGCCGCTAGTGAAGACGCCTATAAGCTGGTCAATCTACGCTACAAGGCCGGGCTGACGCCTTATCTGGCCGTGATCAGCGTTGAAAGCGCCCGGGTCGCCAGTCGGCGTCAATTGGACGGTCTGCGCGCCCAGGCCTTGGGCGCAGACGTCGCTCTGATCCGTGCACTCGGCGGCGGTTTTGACGCCCCGTCCGCTGCTCCCAAATCAAACCCGTAAGGACACCGCCATGGCTGATGATCAAGCCGGTCCCTCTCCCGCGCACGCCCAGGTCAACGCTGGGCGGATGGAGCAGCGCAAGCGGCTGTTTACCATGGTGGGCGCTGCGTGCGCGGCGGGTTTGGTGATCCTGGCCCTGTGGTGGCTGCTCGTCGCGTCGCATTACATTGAGACTGACGACGCCTATGTCGGGGCGGAAGTGGCTCAGGTCACGCCCTTGGTGGGCGGGGCCGTGCAGGCGGTCCACGTGTCCGAGACCCAGACGGTCAAGGCCGGAGACGTGCTGGTGGAGCTTGATCGCGCCGAGGCGACCTTGGCCTATCAAAAAGCCCAGGCGGACTACGAGGCGATGGTTCGCAAAACCCACGCCGACGCAGCCACGGCAGGGGCCCTGTCGGCGCAGGTGGCCGCGCGCACGGCCGATATGACGCGCGCCCAGGCCCAGGTGGAGGCGAGCACCGCCGACGTCGCTAAAGCTAAGCTCGACTATGACCGGAGAAACGGATTGGCGAACACGGGCGCAGTGTCCGCCGAGGAGCTGACCGCGGCCAAAACGAACTACGAAAACGCCAAGTCCGGCCTGGCGGGCGCCCAAGCCGCCGCCGCCCAGACCCTGGCGGCCCGGCAGGCGGCCAAGGCCCAGCTAGAGGCCCAGCAGGCGATGGTTGAAGGGTCGGTGGAGGCCAATCCTCAGGTGGCGGCCGCGCGGGCGGCCCGTGACGCCGCCAAACTCGACTTGGACCGCACGGCGATACGCGCGCCGGTGGACGGGGTGGTGTCGAAGAAGCAGGTTGAGCTGGGCCAGCGCGTGGCTGTGGGCGCTCCGCTCATGAGCATCGTGCCAGTCAGCAAGGTGTTTGTGGACGCCAACTTCAAGGAAGTACAGTTGCGCAAGGTGCGTCCCGGTCAACCGGTCACGCTCAAGTCCGACCTGTACGGCGGCGGCGTCACCTATCACGGCGAAGTGGTCGGCGTGGCCGGTGGAACCGGCTCGGCCTTCTCCCTGATCCCGGCCCAGAACGCGACCGGCAACTGGATCAAGGTGGTGCAGCGCCTGCCCGTGCGCATACGCTTGGAACCCGACGAACTGGCCCAGCACCCACTGCGCCTGGGCCTGTCGATGAAGGTCAAGATCGACGTGTCTAAGTCGGGGCAACCGGCTTCCGGAGGCTGATATGGCCGACGCACCGATGGCCGCATCATCTGAGGCCGACGTCCAACTGAGAGGCATCGCCCTGGTCATGGCGGTGGCCACCTTGGCGCTGGCCAATTTCATGGCGGTGCTGGACATGACCATCGCCAACGTCTCGGTGCCCAATATCGCCGGCGGACTGGCGGTCTCGCCTCAGGAAGGCACATGGGTCATCACGTCCTATGCGGTGGCCGAGGCCATTACCGTGCCCTTGACGGGCTGGTTGGCTAGCCGTTTCGGCGCGGTCCGGGTGTTCATCGTCGCCATGGGCGCCTTCGGCTTCTTCTCCATGATGTGCGGCCTATCGCCGTCCTTAGGCGCCCTGGTGTTTTTCAGGGTGATGCAGGGCCTTTCGGGCGGACCGCTGTTGCCTATGTCCCAGACCTTGCTCCAGCGGTTTTCTCCGCCGCATTTGCGTGGCCAGACTATGGGCATTTGGGCCATGACGACGGTGGTGGCTCCCATCGCCGGGCCGGTCCTGGGCGGCACGATTTCCGACAATCTCGGCTGGTCATGGGTGTTTTTCATCAATGTGCCGGTGTCGATCCTGCTGGTTCTGCTGGCCATGCGGACCTTGCCGCGTAAGGAAGTCACCCAACGGACGCCGGTGGATTTCGTGGGTCTCTGTCTGCTGATCTTATGGGTCGGCGCTCTGCAGATCATGCTCGACAAGGGCAAGGAGTTGGACTGGTTCTCCTCGGGCTTCATCGTCGGCTTGCTCGCCGTTGCCGTGATCGGGTTCATTTCATTCGTCATCTGGGAATTGACCGCAGAGCACCCGGTCGTGGATCTGCGAATCTTCCGCTATCGCGGTTTCAGCGCCGCCTGTTTCGCCATGACGCTCGGCTTTGCCGGTATGTACGCTTCCCTGGTTCTGATCCCGCTCTGGCTGCAGCTAAACATGGGCTATACGGCCACTTGGGCCGGTTATCTCACCGGGTTCAACGGGGTGCTTGCCGTGGTGTTCGCCCCGATCGTGGCGGCCCTGGTGACCAAGATAGACCCCCGCCGCCTGGTCACGTTCGGCATTCTTTGGCTGGCCGCCGACATGTTCTGGCGAACCACCTTCACCCCGGGGATGGCTTTTGGCCAGTTGGTCGGACCCCAATTGGCCCAAGGATTGGCCATGCCATTTTTCTTCATCCCCCTGATGTCGGTGGCCATGGCCGAACTGAACGTGAGCGAGATCGCTTCGGGCGCCGGGCTGCTCAACTTCGTACGGACCACGGCGGGGGCGTTCGCAACATCCATCACCACCACGGCCTGGGATGACCGGGCCACCACGGTGAGAACCACCTTGGTTGAGCGCATGAACGGCGCCGACGGCTTCATCCATCAGGTGATGCAATCGGGCGTGGGACAGGGGCAGGCGGCCGCGCTGTTGGAAAATATGGTTCAGGGCCAAGCGATCATGATTTCAACCAACCACGTGTTCATGGTGGTGGCCGCGTTGATGGTGATCTCGGCTAGCGCGATCTGGCTTGCGCCCAAGCCCAAGATGGGCGCCGGGCCGCCCCCGGGCGCGCATTAGGCAAAGAAAAAGGGGCGGCGCTGCGCGCCGCCCCCGCCTCGGTTGACCCCGCGTGATTTAGGCGGCCTTGCCTTGAATCAGCGCGGTGTTGTCGCCGGACTTGATCTGAATCGTACGCGGCTTCAGCGCTTCGGGAATTTCGCGCTTGAGGGATACGGAGAGCAAGCCGTCTGCGAGTTTGGCCTCGGTCACTTCCACGTGGTCGGCCAGTTGGAAACGGCGCTCGAAATTACGCTCGGCCAAGCCCCGATGCAGGTAGTGTTTGCTGTCGTCCGAAGCGGCTTTGCGGCCCTGTACGGTCAGCAGGTTCTCGCGCACTTCCAGGCTGAGTTCATCGGGCCGAAAGCCGGCGACCGCGATCTCGATGCGGTAGGCGTTTTCGCCGGTCGCCTCGATATTATAGGGCGGGTAGCCCGACGCGCTGTCGGCGCCGGCGGCCGTTTCGAGCAGGGCCGCAAGCCGGTCGAAGCCGACGGCGGAACGATACAGAGGGGAAAAATCGATGGTTCGCATGACAACATCCTTCTGTGCGTAAGCAAGGTTGCGTGTGACGATCCGGGCGCGCCTTTTGGCCCTCGCCCGCCTCGAAAGACCCCGATACCGGGCGTCTTCGCGCAGAATTTGGGATGGGCTGGACAGTCTTGCAAGGGGCGCCCTGTCGCTGTGTAGGCGCGGCCGCTTTGACCCCAGGCCGTTCCCGCGCTAAGCGACCGCGATGAGCGTGCGAACGTCTGAGCTTCCCCGCCGCGGCTTTTGCGCCGCCGCCTTGGTCCTGCTCGTGGCGGCGTGCAAACGCAAGGCCGCTACAGCGCCGACCGCCGCTGCGGGTCCTGCCCCGGCCAGTCTGAGCTGGGCCGTGGGCGGAGATTGGCGTTCAACGGCTGATCGGGCGCGCGACGCGTGGCGCCATCCGGCTGAAACCCTGGCGTTCTGGGGATTGAAACCCGGCCAGACGGTGGTGGAGTTCTGGCCCGGCGCGGGTTGGTACACCGACATTGTGGCTCCGTTTCTGGCGGCGACGGGCGGCAAGTTCTATGCCGCGCAGTTCCAGATTGACGTCGCGGCCAGACCGGCCGAGGCGCAGCTGGCGGATGTTTACGCCAAGAAACTCGCCGCCATGCCCCTTGTGTACGGGCAGCCGACTGTGACCGCCTTTGGTCTGACCAGCGGACCGGTCGCTCCGGCCGGCAGCGCCGACCTCGTGGTTTTCGCCCGGGTGGTGTCCTGTTGGATGGCTGCGGGGATTGCCGAAAAGGCGTTTCATGACGCCTTTGCCGCACTCAAGCCCGGGGGCGTGTTGGGCGTTGAGGAGAACCGGGCGGCGCCCGGCGGGGTGCAGGACGTCCTGGCCGCTCAAGGGTATGTGCAAGAGGCCTACGTTAAGCGAATGGCCCAAGAGGCCGGTTTTGTGTTGGACGGCGCCAGTGAACTGAACGCCAATCCCAAGGACACGAAATCCTATCCGTTCGGCGTGTGGACCTTGCCGCCCTGGCGCATGTCCGCGCCCAAGGGCAAGCCGGACGATCCGAAATTCGACCATGCTAAGTATGACGCCATCGGCGAAAGCGATCGCATGACCCTACGCTTTCGCAAGCCGGCCGGCGCGTGACCAGCCTGCAAGACATTACCGGGCGCCTGCGCCGGGCGCTGCAGGGGCAGTCCGGCCTGGACAAGACGTTGAAACTCGATCTGCGCGGCGATGGGGTGGTGTTCATCGAGGGGGCGGAGGTCTGTAACGAGGACCGGCCGGCCGACTGCACCGTGTCGGTGTCCACGGATGACTTGGTGGCTTTGGCCCAGGGGCGATTGGACCCTATGAGCGCCCTGATGCGGGGGCGTATGCGGGTGACCGGCGACATGAGCGTGGCCCTGCGCCTGCAACCTATTCTGTCCAGCGCCAAGGACTGACCGGTGCAAGCGGCGCCCCTCATTGGGATCGCCCAGGCGCCGATCCCTGACGGCGCCCGCGCCTTTTGGCTGGAGGCAGACGACGGCGCGCGGCTGCGCGCGGCGCTGTTTGAGGCCCAGGCTCCCGCGCGCGGCTCGGTGGTGCTCAGTCCGGGACGCGCGGAGCCGATCGAGAAATACTTTGAGGTTATCGAAGACCTTCGCGCGCGGGGCTTTCACGTGCTGGCCCACGATTGGCGCGGCCAGGGCCTGTCCGCCCGCGCCTTGCCTGATCGCCTTAAGGGCCACGCCGAAGGCTTCGAGCCATTCCTGGCGGACTATGCGGTGATGCTGGATCGCGTGGGCGACCGGCTGCCCAAGCCGTGGATCGGCTTGGCCCATTCCATGGGCGGCGCCCTGGTTTTGCTGGCCTTGGCGCGCGGGGAGGGGCGGCTGGCCGGGCTGCTGGCGAGCGCGCCGATGATCGGACTGCACGCGGTTCGCGTTGCACCGCGTCTGGCGGGGGTGATCGCTCGCGCCGTGGTCGGGTGCGGCCTGGGAAGCCTGTATGTCCAGGCGTCCGAGCCTTTTGATCAGCCATTTGCAGGCAATATTCTGACCCATGACCGGGCTCGCTATGAGCGGTTCCTGGCCCAACTTAAGGCTTGTCCCGATCTGGCTTTGGGCGGTCCCACCTGGGGTTGGCTGGACTTTGCCTTGGCCGCCGGCGCCGCGCTGGATCGCCCGGATACCCCCGCCGGCTTGCGCTTGCCGCTCAGCATTGTGGCGGCGGGTGATGATCGGTTGGTGCTGAGTGCTTGCGCCAAACGGTTCGCCGCGCGGGCGCCGGAGGGCCGATTTGTGCAGGTCCCCAATGCCTACCACGAGATCATGATGGAAACCGATCCGGTGCGAGCGACGTTCTGGCGTGAATTCGACGCCCTGGCCTCAAGGATCAGCGCGCGGAGCGTTTGAGTGCGACCAGAGCCTCGTCCAGGCAGGCTTGATCGCCCGCCGCGACCACCTGTCCGCCGTGGCGTCCTAGCCTTTGGCCGCGCCAGTCAGTCACAAGCCCGCCGGCGTTTTCGATCACCGGCACAATGGGGTCGATGTCCCAAAGCTTCAGCCCGGACTCGATGACAAGGTCGATCCTGCCGGCAGCCAGCAGGGCGAAGATATAGGAATCGCCGCCCAGCCGAACGATCCTGGCGGCCGCCCGCACTTGATTCCAGGCGCCCAGTTCCGCGCCGTCGAAGTAGCCATACGGGTCGGTGGAGGCGAGGGTCATCTGGGTCAGACGCGGGCAGGGGCGCACCTTCAACGCCCGTTCGCCCTGGCGGTCGATCAGGCGCGAGCCGGTGGGCGACCCCACATAGACCTCATCCAAATAGGGCTGGCCGATCAAGCCCAAAAGGGGTTCGCCCCGGAATCGCAGGCCGATCAGATGGGCCCACAGCGGCAGGCCTGCGACAAAAGCGCGAGTGCCGTCGACGGGGTCGAGAATCCAGACGAATTCCGCCTCCGGCCGATCCTCTCCGTATTCCTCGCCGATCACGCCATGGTCGGGAAATCGGGCTTTGATCAATCGGCGGATCTCGGCCTCCGCACCCTTGTCGGCGGCAGTCACCGGGTCGAAGGCTTTTCCGGTCTCGGCCTTGTTTTCAACGCCCAGTTCGGCGCGAAACAAAGGCAGGGTGATGCGCGCGGCCGCTGCGTTCAACTCGAGGGCAAAGCTCTCGAGCTCGGCAAGGCGGGCGGCTGAGTGCGGGTCGTCGGGCCAGGCGGTCTTCGCGGACATGGCGAAGGCTTAGAGGGTTTTGCCCCTCGGCGCCAACCGCCTGGCTGACGTGATCATGCTGCGTCTGTCTCGCCGTTCAGCGAACGGGCGAGGTCGAGCAGGCGACGACGGGGACGCTCGCCCAGTTGATAGTAGGCGCGCACGAGGTCGAGGGTCTCCTTGCGGGCGAACATTTCACCGCCGCCTTCGGACGGATCGTCCGCAGCCCGCTCTTGAGCTTCGGCCAGACCGTCGAAGAAGTAGGACACCGGCACCTCCAGCGCCTCGGCCAGCTGCCAGAGGCGGGCGGCGGAGATGCGGTTTGCGCCGCACTCATACTTTTGGATTTGCTGGAAGCGCACGCCCACGGCGACGGCCAGTTGTTGTTGGGTGAGGCCAAGCAGGCGACGGCGGCGACGCAGGCGCTTGCCAAGGTGAAGGTCGATATCGTTCGCCATGTGGCGTCTCCTCGGTCCAGGTGTCCCAGAGCGGGACAGGTGACCCAACTCGCCGCAAAGGCGGCGCCAAGCTCGCCTGTCTGGGGTTCATCCTGCAGGCGAGGCCTCGCCATTGCGTAGGCGAGTAAGCGGCGCCAATTAGGGGACATGAGCAACCGACGTCCCCCTTGGGCCCAGGATTTAATCTGGCGGCTGGAGGCCCTGGGCTTTGACTTGATCGGCGCCGCGTTCGCCCTCATGCCCATTGACTTGGCCTCCGCGGTCGGCGGCGCGGCCTTGCGGTTGATCGGACCCCTGACCGGCGCGCACAGGACCGCGCGGCGCAATCTGATGATCGCATTTCCGGATTGGGACGAGGGGCAAAGGCGAAAGGTGCTCGACCAGCAATGGGACAATGTTGGTCGGCTGGCGGCCGAATTTCAGATGATGGGTCGCCTGACGGAAGAGAGCGGGCGCGTGGAAGTGATCGGCGCAGATCGTCTGGAGGCCATCCGCAAGGGCGATGAGGCCGTCGTATTCGTGTCGGGCCATCTGTCCAACTGGGAAGTCATGCCCATGACGATCGTCCGGTCTGGCGTGCGTTGCCAGATGACCTACCGCGCGGCCAACAACCCCTATATCGACCGCCGCATCATTCGAAGCCGCGCGCGTTATGGCGTCGAGCTGTTCGCGCCCAAGGGCGAGTCGGGCTCACGCGAGATTCTGGAGGCCTTAAGGCGTGGGGAATCGGTGGCCTTGATGAACGATCAGAAATTCAATGGCGGCGTGGCCGCGCCCGTGTTTGGCGTGATGGCCCACACAGCCCCAGGGCCGACGCGCCTGGCTTTGCGGTCTTCCGGGGTGTTGCAGCCCATGTCGGTGCAGAGGACCAGAGGGGCGCGTTTCCGGGTAGTGGTGCACGACCCGATTATTCTGGAACGATCAGGGGATCGTGCGGCGGATATCGAGGAAGGCGTGCGGCGCATCAACGCCTTTATTGAAGACCGGGTGCGTGAGCGGCCCGGCGAATGGTTCTGGGTGCACAAGCGATGGCCGGCGCAAGCCTATGGGCCTCACACGGTGTAGGATTTTTGGCCCTTGAATTCGGGGTCGGTGTGGCGAAGGAACGGACCGTGGAATTTCGGGTCCTGCCGCCGGCGACGGCAGGGACCATAATAGTCGCTCGACCGAATAAACGGGCGAGGCTTGAAGATCACCGCATTGACCCGATCAAACACCGCGCGCGCGGTGACCGGTTTGACGATGAATTCGGTGACCCCGGCGTCGCGCGCTTCGCACACGCGGGTCTTGTCCGCATAGCCCGTCAGCATGATGATCGGTAATTCGGGATTGGTGCTTTCAGCGGAATTGCGCACCAGCTGGGTGAATTCCACCCCGTCGATCGGACTCATGTGAAAGTCAACAATGGCTATGTCGGGCGTCCAATTACGCAGACACTTAATGGCCTCCGCGCCGTTGCTGCATTCGCGCACTTCGGTGATGCCCACGCCGCCTAAAATCGACACGACAATAGCGCGCAGATGCACGTTGTCGTCCGCAACCAGGACCTTCAACCCTGAGAGCGGGCCGCTCATGTTTAGCCTCCCTCAGATAGGCTGGCCAAGGACATCCAAACCCAAAGCTTGCACTTAAAACCCTGAAAAAGGGTTATCGCACAAGGATCGGTTGATTTTAGAAAAACGCTGTTATTCGCATTGCGCTCGCGACACAAGTCGGTCGAGCTTGTACCGTCCAAAAATCCCAGGTTGCAAGTTCAAGCCTTCGGATTCAGCGCTTGCCATCGCTCTAGAGCTTCCTTCGGCCCCGCGTAAGCTTCCTGCAGCTCTGGATTCCAATACCGCAGGGCCTCAAGCGGGATCGCCGCCCCGGAGACAGCGCACAGAACATAGCGTCCGGCCTTGAGGACGGCGTACTCGCCGTCGCCGTAGTGGAGTTTGGCCTCGTCGGATCGTGGGCCGGGTATGGACCGGTCATGAGCGTTCATGAGACGTATAATAGCGCCCAATTGCTCTAAAACAAATTGCCTTGCCCGCCGGTGGGCGGCTTTGCCGGCGGACGCGCACGCGGTGACGCTGTTGCGGGCGCCGCGCCTTCAATAACGGCGCTTCGAGAGGCGTCTGCAAATTGAAGATTTACCGTTTCACCGGCCTGAAGCGACGTCCCCTGACGGATGATCGTACCGTCTGGGCGGTGAACCAAGGCGAAGCCCAGGGTCAAGGGCCGATTGGGATCAAGCGACAGACGCAGCTTGTCCAGTTGAGTCAGCCGTTCGCCCGCGCTCGCCAGGCTGCGGCCCAAGGCGCTCGACAGCCGCCGTCCCAAAAGGGGAAGACGAGCGTTCTGTGCGGCCCGTTCGGGGCCGCGCCGGGCCGCCAGCGAAAATCGCCGGGACAACTCCGCCAACCTTTCCGCCTTAAGGCGGCTGGGCCGCTCCAACAGGCCCCGATTGAAGCGCGCGGATGTGCGGGTCAGGGCTTGGGCGTGGACCTCGGTATTGCGGGCCAGGGCGGCCGACAGGCGGCCGGCGACGATATCAAAACGTTGGGAAGCCAAGGCCAAAATGTCCGCCGGGCGCGGCAGGCCGCGCGCGGTCGCGTTCAAGCGGCTACGGCGATCTTCCAGCATGCGTCCGCCGCCTTGGGCGAGGCGGCGCGCGTAGTCGGCCAAGGCGGCTTTCAGTTCTGCCAGGACGGGCGTGGCCATTTCCGCCGCCGCCGTGGGCGTGGGCGCGCGTCGGTCGGACGCGAAGTCGATCAAGGTGGTGTCGGTTTCGTGCCCCACGGCGGAAATCAAGGGGATGACGCTCGCCGCCGCCGCGCGCGCCAAAACTTCATCGTTGAAGGGCCAAAGGTCCTCCACCGAGCCGCCGCCCCGCGCGACGATGATGACGTCCGGCCGGGTGATCGGTCCATCCGGCGTCAGGGCGTTGAACCCTTCAATGGCGCGCGTAACTTGCGCGGCGGCCCCCTCGCCCTGCACCACCACCGGCCATACCAATACCTGACAAGGCCAGCGGTCCCGGATGCGATGCAGGATGTCGCGGATCACTGCGCCGGTGGGGCTGGTGATAACGCCGATGACCGCAGGCATGGCGGGCAGGGGACGCTTGCGCGCCGGATCAAACAGGCCCTCGGCGGTCAAACGCGCCTTCAGGCGTTCGAGCTGGGCCAGCAAGGCCCCGATGCCCGCCGGCTCCATGCTGTCCACGACGATCTGGTATTTGGACGAGGCTGGATAGGTGGTGATGCGTCCGGTGACGATCACCTCTAGCCCCTGCTCGGGGCGGCATTGCAGGGCGCGGACCTGACCTTTCCACACCACGCCGTCGATGGCCGCCTTGTCATCCTTCAGGGTCAGGTAGACATGACCGGAGGCGTGGTGGGTGACTTTGCTGAGCTCCCCGCGCAGGCGCACGAAGCCATAGGTTGCCTCCAAGGTGCGCTTGAGGGCGAAGGCGAGCTCGGAAACGGAATAGGGCTCGGCGTTGCCCCCGGGCGCAGAGGGCGGTGGATCGGCAGCTATATCGACATCGCTCATCAAGCGAACATAGGCGTTCGCGGCGAGTCGCGGCAGGGGCGCTTGACGTTGACCGTCGCGCGCGTCACAGCCGGGTCATGAACATCCTTCTCGTCGGTTCGGGCGGGCGCGAGCACGCCCTGGCCTGGAAGATCGCTCAAAGCCCGCGTCTGACTAAGCTGGTGGCCGCGCCGGGCAATCCCGGCATTGCGGCCTTGTGCGAAACGCGGCCGATCAAGGTCACAGACGTGCAGGGTCTGGTCGATTTGGCGCAGGAGATGGCCGCCGACTTGGTGGTGGTGGGGCCGGAAAGCGCTCTTGAGCTGGGTCTGGCTGACCGGCTGGCCGACCTGGCCATCCCCTGTTTCGGACCGAGTGAACGGGCCGCCAAGCTGGAGACCTCCAAGGCCTTCTCCAAGAGCTTCGCCGAGCGTTACGGCCTGCCCACGGCGGCGTTCGAGGCCTTCCATGACGCCACCAAGGCCAGGGCCGCGCTGGACCGCTTTTCGCCCCCTTACGTGATCAAGGCCGACGGCCTGGCGGCGGGCAAGGGCGTGGTCATCGCTCAGACCCGGGCCGAGGCCGAGGAGGCCATCGACGACATGCTGCGCGGGCGCCGCTTCGGCGCGGCCGGGGGACGGGTGGTCATCGAGGACTTCATGGTCGGCGAGGAAGCCTCGCTGTTCGCCATTAGCGATGGACGCACGGCCATGCTGTTTGGCGCGGCCCAGGACCATAAGCGCGCCTATGACGGGGATCTGGGTCCCAACACCGGCGGGATGGGGACCTATTCGCCCCCGCCCGTGTTGACGGCTGAGCTAACCCAGACCTCGCGCGCGACCTTGATCGATCCGGCCGTTGCCGGGATGACGGCGGAGGGCCGGCCCTATCGCGGCGTGCTTTATGCGGGCCTGATGCTGACGGACGATGGACCCAAGCTGGTGGAGTTCAACGCGCGCTTTGGCGACCCGGAGTGCCAGGTGTTGATGCTTCGCCTCAAGAGCGATCTGGTGCCCTATCTGGCGGCGGCGGCGACCGGGGGATTGTCGGAGCTGCCCGAACCGGAATGGTCCGACGATGTCGCCATCTGCGTAGTCTTGGCGGCCAAGGGCTATCCGGACGCCCCTGAAGCCGGCACGACGATCAAGGGGGCGGAGGCCGATTTCGGCGAGGGCGTGCAGGTGTTTCATGCCGGCACGGCGCGCGGCGAGGACGGAAGCCTGCTGGCATCAGGCGGGCGGGTGCTGAACGTCTGCGCCAGGGGCGCGACCTTGCAGGAAGCGCGCGAGCGAGCCTATGCGGCGGTGGACGCCATCGACTGGCCCGGCGGCTTCTGCCGGCGCGACATCGGTTGGCGCGCCCTGAGCTGACTTCTCTCGACGCGTGGGTCCGTCTCCGCGCATAGTGGGGCAAAGGTTCAAGCCGGGAGGATTTTAATGATCAAGTTCGCGCCTGCGGCGCTCGCTGCGTTCGTGCTCATGTCCGGCTCGGCTCGGGCGCAAGAGGTGCGCGATCTGGCCCCAGGGAGCCAGCCCGCCCCCGCCACGCTCGCGGATCTCAAAGGCCTGCTAGGCAATTGGGTCGGCGACACCGCTGCGGCCGGCTTCACGGCAACCCCGGACCATCAGGTCGTCGGCCATTTGGTGCTGAGCAGCGGCGGCGCACCGCGTCTGGACGAGATGTGGGTTTTCCGCGCAGACGGCGCCTCGGTCCTGCTGAGCCAGAAGCACTTCGGCGCCGATCTGTCCGAGAAGGAAGACAAGGGCGTATGGTCTCATCGCAAGCTGGTGGCGATCGATCCGGGGCACATCTACTTGGAGGGCCTCACCTGGGTGACCGATGGCGATAACCTGTCCATGATCTTGGGAACCCCGCCCAGAGACGGCGCGCCCGCCCACAGCGTCACGGTCAAGCTGCACCGAGTGCAATAAGGCGGCTCAGGACGAGACGGCCAGGTCCAGCAAGCGCTCCAGCGCCGCCTCATCCTCAAACACCGCCCGAACCGGCCAGGCCTTAACCTTGGCGCGCCATGGGGGCGGCAGGCGCACCCAGTCCTTCTCTGTGGTCAATAGTCCGGCGCCATAAGCCCGAGCGCGCTCCTCGAGCGCCGCAAGCGTGTCTTGGCTCAGGAAGGCGTGATCGGGAAAGCCGGCGAAATCCACCAGTTCGCAGCCTGCCGCCTTGAGGCTGCGGGCGACCTTCCAAGGCTTGCCGACCCCGGCGAAGGCCAGCTGGGGGCCGGGCGGCGGGGGCGCGCAGGGGGCCAGGCGGGCGATCAGCACCGGCTTGCCGGCGAACAGGGCCAGGAGTTCAGGATCGGCCTCAGCGACATCGGTCGCCAGCATGAGGACGACGGCGTCGGCGCGCGTCAATCCTCGGGCGAGGGGCTCGCGCATCGGGCCGGATGGGAACACCGCGCCATCGCCGAAGGGCCATTCGCCGCTTCGAGTTTCGCCGTCGACCACCACTAAGGATAGGGTCTTTTTCAAGCTGGGGTTCTGATGGCCGTCGTCCATCACGATGGCCTGAGCGCCGGCCTGGACGGCCGCCTTGGCGCCTGCGGGCCGGTTGCGGCTAATCCAGATCGACTGGGCGCCGGCCAGCATGAGCGGTTCATCGCCGACCTCGGTCGCCGTGTGGCGCGCCGGGTCGACACGCAGCGGACCCTTCAGACGTCCGCCGTAGCCACGCGTCAGTCCGTGGGCGGCTACGCCGCGTTCGGTCAGTCGGGTGATCAATTCACGCACGATGGGGGTCTTGCCGGTTCCGCCGAGGGTCAGATTGCCCACGCAGATCACCGGCGCCCCTGGATCGAACGGCTTGGCCTGGGCGATTTTGCGGGCCGTGACGTAGGCCCAGAGCCAGGAAACTGGGCGCAGAAGGGCGCGCATCACCGGCGCCGGCGCACCGTTTCGCACATACCACCAGCGCGGCGTGTTCAGTTTCATTCGGGCGCCTTGGGCAGAAGCGGACGTAGGGCCGTCAGGGCCGAGGTGATGGCATGTTGGCCCGCCTCGCCATAGGCCTTGGCCCGGCGGCCCATTTGGGCGGGCAAGGCAGGTTCGGACAGCAACTCCCCGACCACGCGGGTCAGGGCGGCCTGATCGGGCGCCTGGATCGCGGCGCCGGCGGATATCAGTCCGGCGTAAGCCTCACGGAAATTCGCCACGTCCGGGCCGGTGACAATGGGCAGACCCAGCCGCGCCGGCTCCAGCGGATTGTGTCCGCCCACTGCGCCCGTCAGGCTTCCGCCCATGATGACCAGATCAGCCAGACGATAGATCAGACCCAGTTCGCCCAAGGTGTCGGCGAGATAGACCTGGATTTGATCGGTGATCGGTTCGCTGAGACTGCGCCTCGCGACCGTCATGCCGCGCTGGGTCAAGCCGGCCGCTACGGCCGCGCCCCGCTCGGGATGGCGCGGCGCGAGGATGAGCAGGGGTCGCGGTTCGGGCGTGGAGGCCACGACTGAGGCAATAATGTCGTCCTCTCCGGGATGGGTGCTGGCGCCCACCAGAACCCGGCGCGCGCCCACGGCGCTTTTCAGACGGGCCAGTTCCGCTTCGTCATAGTCCAGCGGCGCGCCGGCGGATTTCAGATCCAGTTCGCCCGCCACCTTGCCGCCGAGGGCTTCGATTCGGCTGCGGCTCAGCGCGTCCTGCGCGAGGATCAGGTCGAAGGCGCCCAGTAAGGCGCGCGCCGAACGGGGGGCCTTGGCCCATCCCTTGACGCTGCGCGCCGACAGCCGGGCGCCGAGCAAGGCCAGGCGGGTTCCCGCGGCCTTGGCGTTCATCAGCAGGCCCGGCCACAGTTCGCTTTCCACCAGGATCGCCAGGCTGGGCCGCCAATGGCCCAGAAAACGCCTGGCGCTCGCGGGGGTGTCGAGCGGCGCATATTGATGGAACACTCCGCTGGGCAGGCGACGGCCGAGGATGTTGGCCGAGGTGACGGTGCCGGATGTGACCAGCAAGGTCAGATCGGGCCGTTCGTCCTTCAAGGCCTGCACCAGCGGCAGCAGGGAGATGGTCTCGCCCACGCTGGCCCCATGCAGCCAGATCAGATCGCCGGGCGGGCGGGGCAGGGAGGCGTGGCCCAGCCTTTCGGCGAAGCGTTCGGGATCTTCCTTCCCGGCCCGAGCGCGTGCGCGCAGGATCACTGGCGCCAGGGGCTCCAACGCCCCCATGGCCAAGCGGTAGGCCCCAAGCATCACGCCGCTCACCTGAGCACCGCCTCGGCTTGATCGCAGGCGGCGGACAGGGCGCCGGCCCAGTCCAGGCAAGCCTGGGCCATGTCGTCGTCGGAGGCGTCGGCAGGTAATCTGTAGGGACCTTGCCACACGACCGCGCCGCGCCCGAACGGACGGGGCAGGCGGGTTCTGTCCCAGCTGTTCATCACTGCCGCCGGTCGGGCGGCCAGACCGATCATATAGACCGGCGCCTGGGACAGCTTAGCCATACGGGCGACGCCTATGGCCATGACCTGAGCGGGGCCGCGCGGACCGTCCGGCGTCAGCAGCAGCAGGCCGCCGCCCGCAAGCCAGTCCAGGCATTCGCGAAAGGCCGCCGCCCCCCCCTTGGACTTGGCGCCGGGCTTGGCCTTGGACCCCCGGATCGCCTGTATGCCCAGGCGAGCGGCTGCACGCGTTATGAACTCACCGTCTGCAGACAGGGAGATCAGGATCTTGGCTTCCCGCTGCCCCATCATCGGTTTGGCGGCGACGACGAGGGGAATAGTGCCGTGCCAGATGCAGCCGATGGCCCCGCGCCCCAGCGCCAGTTCGGCCTCTGCAACGTTGCGGCCCAGATGTGTCCAGCGCACCGTCTTGAGCACGAGCCACAGATAGGCCCATGTCGCGAAGGCCAGCATGCCTTGCACGAACCTGGATCGGAGGACGGCTTTCACGTCGCCTGATCCGGGTCCGCCACCGCCTCGTCCAACTGCTGGCTGCGCGCAAGCCGGGCGTAGAGGCCGTGGCGCGCCATGAGGCTCTCGTGATGGCCGGTCTCCACCACCCGGCCGCGATCAATGACATAGATGCGGTCGGCGCCGCGTACCGTCGATAGGCGGTGCGCGATGAGGATGGCGGTGCGGCCGGCCATCAACCGTTCAAGCGCCTCCTGCACCTTGGCTTCGCTTTCGGTGTCCAGGGCGCTGGTGGCCTCGTCCAGCAACAGCAGCGGCGCATCTTTGAGGAACGCGCGGGCGATGGCGATCCTCTGGCGTTGGCCGCCCGACAGGCGCGAGCCGAGTTCGCCCACCGGCGTGTCATAGCCCTGGGGCAGGGCCATGATGAACTCATGGGCCGCCGCAGCCTTTGCGGCCTGTTCGATCTCGCCAGGCGAGGCCTGAGGCCGGGCATAGGCGATGTTGCCGCGAATGGTGTCGTCGAACAGGAAGGGCTCTTGGGTGACCAGGGCGATCTGATTGCGCAAGGACGCCAAGGTGACGTTGCGCACATCGTGGCCGTCGATGCTGACCGAGCCGGACTGCACATCGAAGAACCGCGGGATCAGGTTGAGGATGGTGCTCTTGCCGCCGCCGGACGGCCCGACCAAGGCGATGGTCTCGCCGCGCCGGGCCTCCAGGGTCACGCCGCTGAGGGCGGGAACATCCGGGCTATAGACGAAGGTCACATCGGTCAGGGCGATATGGCCCTCGCTGCGCGGCAAGGTTACGGCGCCGGGTGCGTCCTTGATTTCGGGCGTGGTGTCCAGGGCGGCGAACAACTGTTCGGCGGCGGCCAGGCCCTCGCCCATCACCGTCTGCAGATTGGCCACCTGTCGCAGGGACTGGGACGCCATGCCGATGGCGGCGAGGAAGGCGGTGAGGTTGCCCACGGTGAAGGCGCCGTTTAAGGCCCGCCAGCCGGCGAAGGCGATGACCGCCGCCGTGATCAGGGTCATGACCGCTTCGGTGGCCGGGGCGGCGGTGGCGCGGGCATTGGCGCCCTTGATCAGGTGAGCTTCGCGCCGGGCCACCACTTCGGCGACCCGCTGTTCCTCATAGCCCTCGCGGTTCTCGATCTTAACGATCTTCACCCCGTCCAGGCTTTCCATCACGGCTGTGGACAGGGCTGAGGTCTCGGTCATGGCGCCCTGGGCCGCCTTGCGCGTGCGCCGTGAATAGCGGGTCATGACGCCCGACGCGATCGGACCGCCCACCAGCACCACGAGGGTCAGGCCGACATCCTGCTGCAGCATGACCACCACGGTGGCGACGATGGTCAGGGCGTTTTGCACATAGTTGACCAGGCCGTTGGTCGCGGCTTCGCGAACCAGGCCCGCCTCATAGAGGATGCTGGAGAGGTGAGCGCCCGAATGGGCTTCGCGCAGCTGAGCCAGGTCGGCGCGGACTAGGCGAGCGAACAGCTGGACCTGGATCTGGCCGACCATTTGATTGCCGACCTTGTTGACGAGGGAAGCCTGCCCCACCTGAGCCATGCCCCGGGCCAGGGCCAGGACGCCGATCAGGGCCGGATATATCCACAAGGAGGAGATGGCTTTGTCGACAAACAGCGCCTGCACCGTCTTGCCCAGCACCTGAGCCAGACTGGCGGTCAGACCCGCGACAAAGGCGGCGCAGACCATGGAGACCGCCAGTTCCCTCCAGCGCGGCGCCAGATAGACGCGGAAGATGCGCCGGGCGGCGGCGGCCCCCGAGGCGGGCGTCTTGGCGGCGGGCGGGGCGGAACTCATGCGGTTCGGTCGCTTGTTTTTCAATTCGGTGTCAAGTGCGAGCGGGCTTGGGGCCTTGGCCGCAGCGGCGTCTTCTTTTTGCCGGCGGCTCAGGGTATCAGGACCCGCTCACCTGGATGGGACTATTTTATTGGCCGAGTTCGACCTTTCCACGCCCAAGGGGCGCCGTTCGACTTATCTGAACTATTTGTGGAACGACCACGCCTATCTGCGCCTGCGGTTCCGCAACGCCCACTGGGTCAGCGATGAGCTGGTGCGGACCAACCAGCCTTGGCCGTTTCAGCTGAAGGCGTGGCGCGACGCCGGCATCAAGACCATCATCAATCTGCGCGGCGGGTTCGACGCCAGCTTCTACGCCCTGGAAAAGGACGCCTGTGCGGCGCTGGGCCTCAAGCTGGTGGATTTCACGGTGACCTCGCGCGAAGTGCCGTCGCGCGCCCAGGTCTTGGGCGCTAAGGCCCTGTTCGAGTCCATCGAATACCCGGCCCTGATGCACTGCAAGTCCGGCGCAGACCGGGCCGGGATCATGAGCGTGCTGTACGCCCACTTCCGCCTCGGCAAGCCGATCCGCGAGGCGATCGACCATCTGTCCCTGCGCTATCTGCACATGAGGGCGGGTAAGACAGGGGTGCTCGACTACACCTTTGACCGCTACCTAGCGGACGCCGAACCGCAAGGCATCAGCTTCATCGACTGGGTCAACAGCGACGCCTACGACCCCGCAAAAATGAAGGCCGACTTCCGCGCCAAGTGGTGGGGAACCTTGCTGACGGAACAGCTGATCCGGCGGGAGTAGGGGCAAAATCGACGGCGGAGCCTCTTGGGCTCGCGCGAATTTATTTTGAAACTTCGCTTATTTAGGCGCGAAAGATCAGCTTCTGCTGTAGGCTGCGCGTGGCCTTTCTAACACCACGCCGGTTGCCGTCCGCCGATCGTCTCGCGCGGGCGTGGAGCTTTTTCCGGCGAATTCCAGGAGACCTTCGCCCCATGGGCATGGACCACCAGTTCGGACAGCCCGGCCTGATCAATTGGCAAAACCGCAAACTGCGGCGGCCGACAGGCAAGTTCAGCCTCTGGACCACCTTCATCGTTTTGTGCGCCGTCGGCGGCCTGACGGCTCTGGGGTGCCAGATGGCGGGCTGGGTCCATTGGACGGGCCTGCTTTCGGTCCTCCCGGCGGGCCTGCTGCTGCTGGCCATCAATGCCCAACTGATCGCCGGGGTCCGCGCGGCCTTGGCCTGGCTGGCAGGCTAGGTTGGCCGCTCTGTTCGACGGCGCCCGAGACCAAGCCCTGCGCGGCCTGCGCGCTGTGGTGGGCCAGGCCCTGTCCTATCGTGTCCGGTATCAGGAAATTCGCCGCGAGGCCTTCGCCCTTGGCGGTCGGCACATGGGCCAGGTGCTGGTCGGCGCGCGCCTGGAATCGGAGGCGCCATCCTTGTCGTTCCGCCGTGCGGTGTTGCTGAAGGCGGTGATCCGCAGCGAGTCGGCCAAGGCGAAGGTCCCCGGCGGCGGCCGTCGATGACTCTTTCACCCGCGGAGCGGCGAGCCCTGCACAATCTGGCCGCCAAACAGGCGGGCGAGGATGTGGCGTGGATCAACATCGCCGACGCCCGCGCCTTGACTGAGCTGGGCCTTGCCCGGCGCACGCGTGAGGGGTGGGAAATCACGACGGAAGGCTTGGCCGTGGTCAAGAGCACGCCCGCCCCGGACACCCCCGAAGCCAGCGTCACGCCGCTGCGGCCTTAAACCAAATTGGATTGAACAAGTTGAACCACGAAGAGCACGAAGATCACCAAGAGCTTGGTGTTCCTTCGTGTCCTTCGTGAGCTTGGTGGTTCAATAATCTTGCCCCCGGCTTGCGCCGGGAGGCGGTGATGAACGCGCGACCTAGTCCATATCCGGGTCGAGCAGCTTGTCTGCGTCGATGATGAAGTAGCGGGCGTGGGCGTTGTCGACGGTGGCCTGGGCGCGGGCTTTCCAGGCCTTGTAGGCCTCATCGTAATTGCGGAAGGCGCCGACAAATTCGACGGTGGAGGGATCGCGAAAATGCGGATGACCTTCCAGCGACTTGAGTTCCCCGCCCAGCACGATGTGCAGATGATGTTTGGCGTCTGGGTCGGTCATGGACTGGCGGCTCCTGGAGCGACTCAAAAAGCGGGTCGCGCGGCTTTGGGGCTCGATAAAGGCGTGGTTTAGCAAAATCAATCAGCCCTGCACCGCAATCGGCCCCTTCGAGCCTTGAGTGCGCCGATTGGTCACCGCCCCGCTATGGCCATGTCCTCGACCAACAAGGACGGGGCATTGTTCGCGCCCCTGATTTCCAGGTCCGAACCGGCGATCACCCGCGCGTAGATGTCGATCAGGTTGCCGGCCACCGTGATCTCATTGACCGGATAGGCGACCTGTCCGTTCTCGAACCAAAAGCCCGACACGCCGGTGGACCAGTCCCCGGTGTTGCCGTTCAGCGACGGGCCGAACATGGAGGTGACCAGCAGCCCTTGTTTGACCCCCGCCATCAGACCCGCGAGGTCCTCGCTTCCCGGCTTGACGGTGATGTTGTTCACGCCCACGCCGGGCGGACCCGCCAGGCCGCGCGAGGCGTGGCCGGTGGTTTGCAATCCCAGTTGCCGGGCCGAGGCGCTGTTGAGCAGCCAGGTTGTCAATACGCCCTTGTCGATCAGGGTGGTCGCCCTGTTAGCCACGCCCTCATCGTCAAAGGGGCTGGACCCCAGGCCGCGCACCCGGTGGGGTTCGTCGATGATGTCTATGCCCGGCGAAAACACCGCCTCGCCCAGCTTGGTTTTCAAGAAGGAGGCGCCGCGGGCGATGGAGGGGCCTGAAATGGCGCCCAGCATCGGCGAGATCAGCGACATGGCGATGCGGTTCTCGAAGATCACCGCGGCGGTCTGGCTGTCGATCTTGCGCGCGCCCAGGCGGCCCACCGCGCGGCGGCCGGCCTCCTCGCCGATGGCTTCCGGCGCAGGCAGGTCCGATTGCCAGCGGGTGGAACGGCCGTCGCCGCCGCGTTCCATGCCGCTGTCATCCCCGGCGATGGCAGAGGCGTAGAGCGAAAAGCTCGAGGTCTTGTGCTCGCCAACAAAGCCGCCGCTGGTGACCATCAGGTAGCGTCCCGACGACCACGAGCCTGAACCGCCGTCCGAGTTGGTCACGCCAGGCACGGCGCGGGCAGCGTTCTCGGCGGTCAGGGCGCGGGCCTCGAGGTCCTCGGGCGAGGGCTCGGCGGTGTCGAACAGCTGAAGGTCAGGAAAGGGGCCCTTGGCCAGGCGGTCCTGGGGGGCCAGACCCGCGTAGGGGTCTTCGGGCGCCAGGCGGGCCATGTTGAGCACGCGCTCCACCAGTTTGGCGCGTCCGGAGGCGGAGACGTCCGAGCCCGACACGCTGGCCTGTTTTTGGCCAATGAACACCCGGATGCCGAGATCGCGCGCTTCCTCGCGCTCAACCTCCTCCAGGTCTCCCAGTCGCACATTCACGGAGAGGGATTGACGCTCGGCCGAAACGGCCTCGGCGGCGTCGGCGCCCGCTTTCAGAGCCGCGCCGACCAGATCATGCAACAGGTTTTTATCCATGCCGCCATATGGGGCAGGGCGGGGCCGCGCCGCAAGGGGGGAGCTGGCAGGGCAGTTCGACGGCGCAATATGTTCTCTTTGTGTTCTGGACTGACCCTGACTCGGGCGCCAAACTTGCGGCCGCACATGTGGAGCCAGAGGATGACCGACGCCGCCTACGATCCGTCCGGCCATTTCGCGACCATGGGCCCTAATTCCCTTAGAGACGATCCCCCTTGGAGCGCGCGGCCGCTGAAGGTCCCAGCATTGTGGGCGTTCGCTAAGGGAGCGCAGGGCGGCTTTCGACCCACCGGCGATCCCTTGAAGGACAGCATCACCCAGGCGCTGCGATACCATATCGGCTTGGACGACGCGCGGAGCGCCGGCGACCGTCAACGGTCTATGATGCTTAGCCTGGGGCTGGCGTCGATAGCACCGGACGGAGGCCTGCTGGCGCCGATTTCGGACGACAACGATGCGCGATCACATTTGTCCGATGGCCCGCCGCGAGGCGGCCAACTGTACAAAGTCGTTGGCTCCAAGCCGGCGAGGGATCTCCACAAATCGGGGGATGACACCGGATACTATCAGCTAGGCGAAGAATGGCTTACCGGACAAGGACCCCGCGTCCATAACTTCGGCCCCAACGATCCCGCCACTCAGATTCTCATGCAGCACAAGCATATTCAGGACGTGCGAGCGAAGATTGCGGCGTCACCGCCAAAAATTGGAAATTGGGCTCCCGACAACTATAGCCTGAGCGGCATTAAAGGCATTCCCGACTTTATCGGTGACTACTCTGCAATTGCGGATAATGGGGCTACTGGAAACTTAGCGGCGGCTTTTTTGGGCTCATATACGCTGCGACATAGAGTTACGAATGTTAGCCCCGACGGGGTGGCTACGGTGCAATTTCATGTTGGGAATGTCTCCGATCTACGCTCAGCGACCCACCCTCCTGTATTGGGCTATCTGCCCGGTTGGGACCAGACTGTCGGAGCAGCGATCAACGCACCATTCCAGAAGGGTCCGTTTTCGCCCACGGGGCAGAATTTCGATTGGACTGAGCAGGTCCAGTTGAACAGGACAAAGGCGTCTCATTGATGAGGACTCTCCTTCTCATAGCCTGCGCTTCGTTGCTGGGGGGATGCCGCCTGAGCGCTGGCCCGTCGCCGTCTAAGTCCGATCTCGTCGGGGAATGGGATAGTTCAGACGGCGCGAAGCTCGTCATCGACTCGGATGGTTCGGCGTCGATTTCCAAAGCCTCGTTACGGCGCCTAATGTTCGATGACCAACCTTCGGTCTCCTACAGTGGCAAGGGGACTTGGGGCCTGACTGTTCCGCCGGGCGAGCCGTCATGGCCCACCATGAAGCCTTTCTGGGCGGTGGACATATCGTTTTCAACTCCGACCCAAGGTGCTCCGGGCGGCTTCGGCGCGGAGGCCAATTTCACCCGCATGATGTGCCGTGCAACCTGCTTGTTTTTCTTCGTGGGCGATCCGGACGAGAACGAGCGGTATGAGTTCTTCAAGGCTTCCCAAGTTGCTGGGCCAATTGGGCGTTAGGCTTCCAGATCGGCTTGCCATCCCCCGGCAGGCCCAGGCTCGCCCACATGTCGCTGACCCGGGCGACCACCTCCGCGTCCATAGCGATCTGCTCACCCCATTCCCTGTGCGTTTCCGGGGGCCATTTGTTGGTGGCGTCCAGGCCGATCTTGGAGCCAAGGCCGGATTGCGGCGAGGCGAAGTCCAGATAATCGATCGGGGTGTTCTCGATCACGGTGATGTCGCGGGCGGGGTCCATGCGAGTGGAGACGGCCCACATGACTTCTTTCCAGTCGCGCGCGTCGATGTCCTCGTCCACCACGATGACCCACTTGGTGTACATGAACTGGCGCAGATAGGACCACACGCCCAGCATCACCCGCTTGGCGTGGCCGGGGTAGGCCTTCTTCATCGACACCACGGCGATACGGTAGCTGCAGCCCTCCGGCGGCAGCCAGAAGTCGACGATCTCGGGGAACTGCTGTTGCAGCAGCGGGATGAACACCTCATTGAGCGCTTCGCCCAGGATCGAGGGCTCGTCGGGCGGACGGCCGGTGAAGGTGGTCAGGTAGATCGGATCGCGCCGCATGGTGATGGCGGTGATCTCGAACACGGGGAAGCGTTCGACCGAATTATAGTAGCCCGTGTGGTCGCCGTAGGGGCCCTCGTCGGCGTAGTCGTCCAGGTGGACGAGGCCCTCCAGGACGATCTCGGCCTGGGCGGGCACCAGCAGGGGCTGGGTCTTGGCGCGGACCAGCTCGACCTTGGCCCCGCGCAACAGCCCCGCGAATTGATATTCCGACAATGTGTCCGGCACGGGCGTGACCGCCGCCAGGATGGTCCCGGGATCGGCGCCGAGCACCGCACAGGCGGGCAGGGGCTCGCGCTTGCCTGCCGCCTTCCAGCGCCGATGATGCTGGGCCCCGCCGCGGTGGGCCAGCCAGCGCATGACGGTCTTGTTGGGCCCAAGCACCTGCATGCGGTAGATGCCGAGGTTGTAGTCGTCCTGCGCGCTGTCGCCCGGCCCTTTGGTCACGACGAGGGGCCAGGTGATCAGAGGCGCAGGCTCGCCCGGCCAGCAGGTCTGGATCGGCAGTTTGTTCAGGTCGATGTCTTGGCCGGTGAGCACCACCTCCTGCACCGGGGCGGACTTCACTGTCTTGGGCCGCATGGACATGACGGTCTTGGCCAGGGGCAGCAGCTCAAGCGCGTCGCCCAGGCCGCGCGGCGGGGCGGGCTGACGCAGGAAGGCCAGCAGCTCGCCCACTTCGCGCAGGTCCTTGGCGGTGGTGCGCGGCTTGTCGGCCAGGGTGACGCCCATGGCGACCCGCGCCACCGTGCCGAACAGATTGGCCAGGCATGGGATGGACGAGGGCTGACCATCGGCGCGGATCGGGTTCTCGAACAGAACGGCGGGGCCGCCCGTGGCTAGTAGACGCGTCTGGATTTCCGTCATCTCCAGCACAGTGGAGACGGGCGCATTCACCCGCACCAGCTCGCCGGCCGCTTCCAGCATCGCCATGAAGTCGCGCAAAGATCGGTAGGCCATGTCGCCCCTCGCTTCCCTCCGGCGTACCTACGACGTTCGCGCCCGGATCGCCACGGCCAAGCGCGGGCTCGCCGGATGCCTCGGCGATCAGTATAGGACGTGCCGTGACCACGCACGCCCCAACCCTTGCCGCCCCGGTCCTGGTGCTGGGCGCCACCAGCCTGATCGGCCGGTTCATGCTCCCTTTGCTGGAGGGGCTGGGCGTGCAGACATTCGCCCTGAGCCGAAAGGCGCCGGTCGCGCCGGCCGGGGCGGTTCACTGGGTGCAGGGATCGCTGGACGACCCGCAACTGGAGGCGAGGCTGCCTGAGGCCGCTACGGTGTTCAGCCTCTCGCCCATCTGGATTTTGCCTGCCGCCCTGCCGGCGCTCAAGGCCAGGGGCATGGTGCGGCTGGTGGCCTTTTCATCCACCAGCCTGTTCACCAAGGCCGAGTCGGACGATGAGGGCGAGCGCCGCACGGCCCGGAAATTGGCCGACGGCGAGGCGGCAATCATCGCCTTCTGCCAGGCGCATGGCGTGGCCTGGACTATTCTGCGGCCCACCATGATCTATGCCGAGGGGCAGGATCAGAATGTCTCGCGGTTGGCCCGTTTGATTGGGCGGTTTGGCTTTCTGCCCCTGGCGGGTCAGGGCGAGGGGCTGCGCCAGCCGGTGCACGCCCAGGATCTGGCGGCGGGGGCTTTAGAGGCGGCGGTCCGGCCGGCGGCGCGGGACAAGGCCTACGACCTGTCCGGCGGAGAGACTCTGACGTACCGTCAGATGGCGGAGCGAATCTTTCAGGCTCTGGGCCGGCCGGTGCGTATCGTCTCGCCGCCCCTATGGCTGTGGCGGCTGGGCTTCGCACTTGCGAGATCATTTCTGCCGGGCGCCACAGCGCAAATGGGGCGCCGAATGAACGTGGACCTCGTGTTCAAGTCCACTGAGGCTGAGAATGACTTAGAATGGCGACCACGGCCATTTCAGCCAAATTTTTCAAGGTCTTGAAGCTTGACGCACCTTCCAGCTCAAACGCTATTCTTAGGTGGCTGAAGGATCAGTCATCGGAGTTTTTGAAATAAAGTATTCATGGAACCGTCAAGGACAGTTCATTTGAAATTCTCGCCCCGCCGCATGATTGAGGCCCCGTGGGGTGCGAAACAGACTCGAAGCGTCGGGCTTCGATCTGTTCGCATGTGCGCCTAGCCGCCGGACGGCGTGCTGAGCCTGATCCGTGGCCGGACCCCGCTGTCAAAAGAGGGGAATACCATGACGTTCGCAAAATCAACCTACACGCGACTATTTGCGGGCGCAAGCTTCGCCGTGATGATGGCGGCTGCGGGATACGCCTCGGCTCAGCCCGCCGATAAAACGGCCGGCACGGAAGTCAACGCGATTATCATTACCGCGCCCAAAGGGCAGGCCGCAGATGTGGCGCCGGTGAAGTCTTCGCTGATGGCGACCGAACCCCAGGCGCTCATCAGCCGCAAGGAAATCGAGGAAGTGGCGCCTCGTATCGGCGATTACACCACCACCGCGACCCTCGCCCCGTCCATGTCGTCCACCCCAAACCCCAACGGCTCGGGCTCGACTGACGGCGCTAAGCTGACCCTGCGCGGCTTTAAGGACGGGACGTTCAATGTCACCTACGACGGCATCGCTTGGGGCGACGCTAACGGACCGACGCACCACGCCAATTCCTTCTTCCCTTCATCCGCAATCGGCGCCGTGATCATTGATCGCGGGCCGGGCGGGGCGACGGAATTGGGGCAGGCGAACTTCGGCGGTCAGGTCAATCTGTTCTCTCTGCCGTTCGAAGATAAGCTCGGCCTGCGCCAAACCCTGACGACGGCGAGCTATGGGACTTGGCTGAGCGCCACCACAGTGACGACCGGGCCTCTCAAGCAGCTGCACGACCTCAATCTGGTCGTCAATTATATGTCCTACGCCACCAACGGATACCTGACGAACAGCCCCAGCAACGGCCAGAATATCTTCATCAAGGCGACGGCGCCGATCACCAGCACCCTGGGTTTCACGGTGCTCTACACCTGGAATAAGGACTTTTATAATCAGGGCGACAGCAACTCGACCGCGAGCGTCGCTCAGACGTCCGTTTACGGAAAGCGCTTCGCGCTCAGCAATGATCCGAGCCTGCAGACCTATAAGGGCTACAACTATACCAACAAGACGACCGATTTTTCCTATTTCAAGTTAGACAATGATTTCGGCCATGGGCTGAAGGCGGCTAACACCACCTACACCTACGCCTACGTCAACAACACCTACGCGGCCAACGACGCGACGGCGGACAACTCGCTGACTTTGGTGACAGGGGACGGCGGCGCGGCTTTGAAAAAAGCCAACCTGGTGACGATCTCCCCGCCGGCCGCTTATCCCGCCGCGGGCAGCGCCTATCCGTCATCGGCGCAGGTTGCCGGCCTTCCCGGCTATCTGAAGCGGAACCAGTACCGGGTGATCGGCGACGTTCTGAGGTTTGATCAGGAGTTTTCCGTCGGCACGGCGACGCTCGGCGGCATGTATGAGTACACCAACACGGAGCGCAGCAAGACCGACATCGATATGCTGACCAACAGGTTGGACTATCGCGAGACGTCCACCAAGAACCAGCCGGTCGGCACGTCCTGCGCCGCCCAAGGGTACGGCGCGCAGTCCAACGGATCATGCCAGGTTCCGCTGTATTACAACAATTTGGAATATTCAGGCTGGCATCAGTATCAGATCTTCGCCCAGTTCGAGTGGCGTCCGATGGAGGCCCTTCGCATCACCCCCGGCGTCAAATATGTGAACTTCAATCTGTTCGTGCACGCGCCGGACGACGCGAAGATTCTGCAGCCGGTGTTCCTGTCGCCGACCTTCACCAAGACCCTGCCGTTCCTGACGGCCAACTATCACATCGCCAACAACTGGGCGGTCTATGCGCAGTATGCACAGGGGTTCCTGGTGCCGGACGTCAGCGTGTTCAATGTGGCCAACCCGGGCAATAATTCGCTGATCCCGCAGGAATCGACCAACTACCAGTTCGGCATGGTCTACAGCGCCGGGAAGCTCAGCGTCGATGCGGACGTCTACTACATCGACTTCAAGCACAAGATCCAAAGCCAGACGATCTCCGATCCGACGAGCCCGCTCAATGGGCAGACCATCTCGACCAACAACGGCAACGCCGTGTTCTCGGGCTTCGAAGTTCAGGGCACCTATGTTCTGCCTTACGGCTTCAGCGCGTTCGCCAACTATGGCCGCATCAACGCCGTGGCCAAGGACGACAAGGTCCTGCCGCTGAACAATGGCCAGCAAATCCCCGGCGCGCCGCGCTGGACCGCTGCGGCGGGGCTGCGTTCGGAGTGGCATGATGTCGGGGTTCCCGCCGGCCGCCTGGTTTTGAACGTGACCGGCAAATGGACTGGCCCCTACACGGTCAACCCCGCGACCGCCACGCTCGGACCGGGCGGCACGATCGACGGCTACGCCGACTTCAACTTCAGCGGAACCTACAGCTGGAAGAACTATAGCCTTCAAGGACAGGTGCTCAACCTGGCCAACAGCACCGGCATCACCGGCGTGTCCGGCAAGACCTATAACCCCGGCACGACCATCCTGGCCCGCACGCCGACCGTGGCGGGCAAGGCGAACCTGAACCAGTTCGTCTATGACACCGGCACGTCCTATCAAGTCACCCTGAAGGTGGCGTTCTAATCGCTATGGTCGTCATCCCACGGGCGGCCGAAGGCCGAACCGGGGGACCCAAGCCACGCTTGAAATTGCCAAACTCGCTTGGGTCCCCCGGTCCGCCTTGCAGGCGGCCGGAGGATGACGGCCTTTGGTCGGCTTCGTGGTCTTCGTGAGCTTCGTGGTTTAATAAACTTGCCGCCGTGAGGTCTGCGGGCCTACTCCTCGGACCACACCGCCAGCTCGTTGCCCGCAGGGTCGCGGAAGTGAAACCGGCGGCCGCCCGGGAAGGCGAAGATCGGCTTGAGAATGACGCCGCCGGCCGCCGACACCTTGGCCAGCATGGCGTCCAGGTCGTGGGCGTAGAGCACCGGCAGGGGCCGCGCCTGGGCCTCGTCCGGGTCGGCTTGAAATCCGCCCTCCAGGCCTTCGTCGAAAGCGGCGTAGCTGGGCCCATAATCGATGAAGCGCCAGCCGAAGGCCTGGGCGTAAAAGGCCTTGACCGCGCCGAGCTCCAGGCCGGGCATTTCAAGGTAATCAAGTTTTCCGTCCTGGCGCATGATCGCCCCTTTATGTTCTTTTTTTGTTCCTATCGCGTCAACCGGGGATTGTCCAGGCCCGGTGAAGGCCGCGGGATCGTCGATGGCCGTCAACCGTGCAGGCCACCCATGCCGCCGCCGGATCGCCAAACCCCGGCGACCAGGCCGACGAACAGGATCAACGCCGCCTCGCGGTTGGAATTGAACAGGCGCAGGGCCAAGGCGCCATCCTGGGTGTTGGCCTTGGCCGCCTGGCGCGACAGGTGCACGGCGTAGAGGGCGGCGAAGGGCAAGAACAGCGGCCCCAGCCGGGCGACGGCGGCGGCGCCCAGCGCCAGCACGACGCTGAGCGCGAAAAACGCCAGCACCACCCGAGGCGCGCGATCGCCCAGTTTCAGGGCCGAGGACTTGACCCCGACCAGGGCGTCATCCTCCAGATCCTGCAAGGCGTAGAGGGTGTCATAGCCGAAGGTCCAGCAGGCGGCGCCCAGATAAAGCAGCACCGGCGGCCAGCCGAGCTTGCCGGACACCGCCGTATAGCCGAGCAGGGCGCCCCAGTTGAAGGTCAGGCCGAGCCAGGCCTGGGGCCACCAAGTGATGCGCTTCATCAAGGGATAGAGCGCCACGAGCAACAGGGCGCTCAGCCCCAGAGCGATGGCGGACAGGTTCATGGTCAGAAGGATGATCAGTCCGAACAGCGAGCAGACGCCCATGAAGCCTAAAGCCTGTTTGACGCTAATCTGGCCGCTCGCCACGGGCCTCTGGGCGGTGCGGGCCACCTTGGCGTCGATCTCTCGGTCCAGGATGTCGTTCCAGGCGCAGCCGGCCGCGCGCATGAGCACCGCGCCGACGAAGATCTTGGCCAGCAGAACCAGGTCGGGGCCGCGTCCCTGCTGCGAACAAGCCAGGGCCACGCCTTGCCAGCCGGGCAGGAGCAGCAGCCAGGCGCCGACGGGCCGGTCCAGCCGGGCCAGCTTGAGCCAGGGGCGCAACACGGGCGGAACATGGCGGTCCACCCAATTGGCGGGGGCGGCGTCGGGCAGGGCGGTGGACATGGATGAGCTTTGTGCGATGGATGGCGCGGCCCCGCCACAAGGAAATATCAAACCTGGAACATCGCCGCAGGGCGACAAGTTCCGCTATGAATGGACTTGCGGCGGCCTTGAGCCGATGTCTGGGTGTTAGGATTGAGAGCGAGATCGTCGATGAGACCTTATCCCGCCCTGATTGGGCTCGCGCTGTTGGCCCTCACCGGATGCCTTGGCCACCGCCCAGCCAAGCCCAACCCCAATCTCGACCCGCTGACCACCTGCCCCAAGACCGACCCCTGCGACAAGGTCGCCAACCGGCGCCAGTACTATGACCCGCGCGTGGCGCGTTACTACTACTTCGACACCAAGACGGGGCGGTACTACTGGGAAAATGGAGCGCCCAGGTTTCCGGGGCCGTAAGAGGCGTCCAGCGCGCCAGCTACACCATTAACTTAGCCCGGTTGGGCTGGTGGCTATTTCCAGTCTAGACCCTGGACGTCGAAATGCATTTGATGCCGACCTTCCTGAAAGAATTCGGCCTCAACAATTAGTTTTTTCGCTCTCCTGAGTTCGCCAATGAACTTTGATTCGGAGTTAATGAAGAGCACGCCCGTTGTACCGTCTGACGGCTCCGAACAACCGAAGTGTTCAATTGGCTTGTCGTCAAATTTTACGGAAACAGTGGTGTGGTTGTAGCTATCACATAAAAACTGACCGCTTAACTTTTAACAAGACGTTAGTTCCGCTGTGATCTTTTCGTAACTCAAGAGTTGTCGTGCCGCCATGATATGGGAAACCAAAGCTTTGCTCGTCTTGACTATCGAGTATGGCGAATTTTGATGAAGTCCCTCGCATTTCATCTTTTGTCTCGGAATAGGTCCAGCCGCCACTGTCTGCTACCGCCGCGCCAGACGCTGCAGCTCCCGTACCCGAATTTGTACTCTCAGCGCCGGCCTGTTGCGTAGTTTGGGTTGAACTGACTTTGGTGGTGCCGTTTGCCTGAGGCGTCGTGTGTGTTGAGTGCCCCCCCAAATAAACCAGCAAGAAGAGTCCAGCCCAAGCTCCGGAAATTGCTCGGGCGCGCGTGCTGTAGCCCTTGCGGAGCGTGAACCACCAGAAAATTAATGGGATCAGGAAGATTCCAATCCCAAGGATCAGAGAGACGCCGCGCTTCTTAGGCACCGCCGGTTCGTTGTCCGTTACCGTCATGTGCTTCCTCCCCCGAATTGCTCAGCTTGCCACCTTTATAGTGGCGGCGTCCATTGGCGTGGCACCGTCGATCACCCAACCATAACGAGAGTTCCGGGTTAATTGAAGCCTTAGAAATATCGGGGGACATTAGGGGCACGATATCCCACACGCCTCTGAAGTCAGGCCAACAATACCGCCGACCCGCCCTGTTGAGCTATCAGGGAGACAGCTTTCTTGTCGAAGGAGACGAAGGTTTCGCCGCCCAGCCAGGCGCCTTCGTACGCTATGAGTCCATCAGCGAAGTCGCCGCCCGCTCTAAGTACCGCCAATCCGGCATCCACGGCGGGCCGATTGACGGCGACATTGGCGGTTTCCAGTAGGGCTTCAAGGGCGGCGCAAATGTCAGCCGGGCTCGTGTTGTAAACCCGGCGCAGCACCCAAACGAACTCGCACAGGCAAGGCAGGGAAACCGCGATAACCTCTGCCTCCTTGAGAAGCGTAGCGGCAGCCTGGGCCTGTTTTGCGTCATCTCTGACCGCGGCGCGGACAAGGATGTTGGTGTCGACTGTGACCTTCACTCCCGCCCGGCCCAGCCGGCCGCTGCCGCCTCGTTGATTTCGTCGATTGTTGCCACTTTCGTGGTTTTGTCGGCAAGCAAGCCCAAGAAGCCATCTATCGCGCCCGTCGGTCTGGCCGCCTTGAGCGCCACTCGGCCATCCGGCAATTTGTTCAATTCGATCTTTTCGCCCGGCCGAATTCCGAGGTGCTGCAGAACGTCCCTGCGGAATGTGACCTGGCCCCGGGCGGTGACCGTCAACGTTGTCATGGCTTGAGAGCTCCAGCCGCAAAGTCAGAAGATAATGTAAAAATGCATTACCTGCAAGTTCAGGCCGCTCATCGCTTCAATCGTCCGTCGCTAAACGCCTCGGCCTCGAAGGGGAACAGCACATCAGCGTCCGGCATTTTCACGCCCTTGGCCTTCTTGGGCGCCGACAGGGTGTGCAGAAGATGGCGCATAACGTTGATGTGGGCGCGCTTCTTGTGGTCTGATTGAACACAGGTCCAAGGCGCGGCCGGGGTGTGGGTGCGCACCAGCATCTCGTTGCGGGCATGAGTGTAGTCGTCCCAGCGGATCTGGGCCTGCTTGTCCATCGGCCCCGTCTTGAGCCGTTTGAGCGGGTCGGTCAGCCGCTCTTGCAGGCGTTTGTGCTGCTCCTTCTTGGACACATCCAGCCAGTACTTGATCAGGCGGATGCCCGAGTCCGTCAGCATCCGTTCAAAGGCGGGCGCGTCGACCAGGAATTGCTCCTGCTGCTCAGGGGTGGAGAAACCCATGACCTTGTCCACGCCGACACGATTGTACCAAGAGCGGTTGAACAGGACCCATTCGCCCGCCGCCGGCAGGTGGCGCACATAGCGCTGAAACCACCACAGGCTTTGTTCGCGATCCGACGGTTTGGGCAGGGCGATGACGCGGGTGGCGCGCTGAGACAGGTGCTCAGTCAGATGACGGATGGTCCCATCCTTGCCGGCCGCATCGCGCCCCTCGAACACGATCACCGCCTTGTGTCCGCTGTCCATGGCGCGGATCTGGGCCTTGACCAGTTCGATGGACAGGTGGCGGAACTCGTCGTCGTCTTCCTCGGCTCGGCTCATCGCGTCCTTTCTTTTGGTCAGCGTGGCTGTGAGAAATCATCGCAGTTTGAACGCCGCAGCCTTAAGAAGGCGCCATGATCCGACTGTTTGTCGACGGCAATCTGGAAGCGGGCGCGCCGTTTGAGCCCCGGCCCGAACAGGCGCGTTACCTGACTCAGGTCATGCGCCTGGGCGTGGGCGCTGAGATTCTCGCATTCAACGGACGGGAGGGCGAATGGCGCGCGCGTATCGCGCAGATGTCTAAGCGGGGCTGTCTGTTGGAGCCCACGGTTCAGACCCGGCCCCAGGCTGTCGGCCCTGACCTCGATCTGATCCTGGCCCTGGTCAAGCGCGGGCCGCTGGAGACCATCGTGGAGAAGGCGACCGAACTGGGCGCGCGCCGCATCCGCCTGGCGGTCACCCGCCGGACCAACGCCGACCGCGCCAACCTGAACCGGCTAAGAGCCATTGCTGCGGAGGCTGCGGAGCAGACCGGTCGGCTGGATGTTCCAGACATTCTGGAGCCCCAGAAGCTGGAGACCTTGCTGGAGGGCTGGGAAGAGGGGCGCAGGCTGATGTTCTGCGACGAGGCCGGCGATGATCCAACCGCCGAATGGGGCGGGCAAAGCGGCCGGGCGGGGCCGGCGCTACAGGGTCTGGCGGGCCGGACGGGCGGGCCTTGGGCGGTGTTGATCGGGCCTGAGGGCGGGTTTGATCCTTTGGAACGCGACCGCCTGCGCGCCTTGCCCTTTGTCGCGCCGGTGTCGCTTGGGCCGCGCATATTGCGCGCCGATACGGCCGCGATCAGCGCCCTGACGCTGTGGCAGGCGATGCTGGGCGACTGGCGTTGATCGGCGCAGCCTCTTGAGCTTGGGCCGCAAGGCTCTTAACTGCGCTGTGTCGGGCGCAACGTAGTGGCCCTCGCGTCATTTCCGATGGCGGGGATTTGGGAGTAGGGCATGGCTGCAGCCTCGATAGACGACAGGCCGCTGACCACCGAAGGGCTGGCCGAGCATTTGGCCGCTGGGTGCAAGCCCGATGGTCCGTTCCTGATCGGCGCGGAACACGAGAAATTTGTCTTCCACACCGGCTCTCATTCGCCCGTGCCCTATGCGCCGGACGGCATTCTGGCTTTGTTGGAGGGGCTCCAGCAGTTCGGCTGGAAAGGCGTCTACGAGGGCGAGACCCTGATCGCCCTGCAAAGGGGCAAGGCCAGCGTTAGCCTGGAGCCGGCCGGGCAGTTTGAGCTGTCGGGCGCGCCGCTGGAGTCGATCCACGAGATCTGTGCTGAAACCCGTCAGCATCTGAGCGAGGTCAAGGCCGTGGCCGATCCCCTCGGCATCGGCTTTCTGGGCCTGGGCTTCACGCCCACATGGCGGCGCGAGGACTGCCCCATCATGCCTAAGCAGCGCTACGGCATCATGCGCGCCTACATGCCCAAGGTCGGCGGCCAGGGCCTGGACATGATGCTGCGCACCTGCACGGTGCAGGCCAATCTCGACTTCGCTTCCGAAGCCGACATGGTCAAGAAATTCCGCGTCAGCCTGGCGCTGCAACCGATCGCCACGGCTCTTTTCGCCAATTCGCCTTTCGTGGAAGGCAAGCCTTCGGGGCTTTTGTCCAGCCGCGCCAATGTGTGGACCGACACCGATCCGGACCGGACGGGCATGCTGGATTTCGTGTTCCAGCCGGGGTTCGGCTTTGAGACCTACGCGCGTTATGCGCTCGACGTGCCCATGTATTTCGTCAAACGCGGCGAGCGGTACATCGACACCGCCGGCCGTTCCTTCCGCGCCTTCATGCAGGGCGAACTTCCCGAGCTGCCGGGCGAGCGCGCCACACTGGGCGACTGGGCCGACCATTTGACCACTATCTTCCCTGAGGTGCGGCTCAAGCAGTACCTGGAGATGCGCGGCGCGGATTCAGGCCCGGCCAACCGCATCTGCGCCCTGCCGGCGCTGTGGGCGGGCCTGCTGTACGACAGCGTGGCCTTGGAGTCCGCGTGGAGCCTTTGCAAGGACTGGACGCCCGAGCAAAGGGCTCAGTTGCGACAGGACGCGGCGCGCACCGGCTTGAAGGGCGAGATCGGATCGCGCACGGTGCAGGGCGTGGCGCGCGACATGGTGGCCATCGCCAAGAGCGGCCTGCGTCGCCGGGCCAAGCTGAACGCCAACGGCAACGACGAGACCGGTTTCCTCAGCGAACTGGAAGAGATCGCCGACAGCGGGATCACGCCGGCCGAACGGCTGCTCGAGCTGTATAACGGCCCCTGGCAGGGGGATGCGGGCCGCGCCTACGAGGACCTCGCCTATTAGGGCGAGGTGAACAGATTATTGAACCACCAAGCTCACGAAGATCACCAAGAGCGCGTTGTTTCCTTGGTGTCCTTGGTGAGCTTGGTGGTTCAATAATCTTGCTCCCGGCTTGCGCCGGGTGAGACCTGATGAAGCGGATCGATAAGGCCTAAGGATGGACCGCGTGGGGCTCCATGGCTTCTTCGCCGGGCGCTCGCTGGTAGATTTCGACCTTGTCTGGGTAGAAGGCCAGATAGCCCTTTAGGGCCAGGACGGCGGGGATCGGGTCCTCGTAGCTCCACACCGCGTTTTCAGCGATTTGATCGTCCTTGGTCAGGGTGAAGTAGCTGGCCTTGCCCTTGTAGGGGCAGCGCGTGCGGTGGTCGGTTTTGCTCAACAGGTCCATCACCACGTCCTCGCGCGGGAAGTACTGCACCGGCTCAAGTCCCGTCTCCAGCACTGTCAAGGCGTGATTGGTGTCGGCGATGACATGCCCGGCGAACATGGCTCTGACGCTGTGTAGGTTGGCCTTGATGCGCACGGTGTGGGGGGCGGGTGTCATTATTTAGCTCCTCAGGGTGTTTGAACGTCCGGCCGGGCGGTTCGCTCCGCGCCCTTTTCCGCCAGCCGTCCGGTCCAATAATAGAGCGCCGCCAGGGCGATCACACAGCCCGCCGCGCCCAAGGCCTGACCATGCCCTCCGGTCGGGTCCTTGCCGAAAACGGCGAGGGGATCGCCTTTGTGGGTGGCGATAGCCAATCCTGCCAGAGCCACCGCCATCAAGCTTTCGCCGACCACCAGGCCCGAGGCCAGCAATACGCCGAGGTTTCGGGCGGCCGCGCCCCAGGGCTTGGTCCGCACCCAGCGGTCATAGATCCAGCCGATGACGGCGCCCAGCACCACCGGAGTGACGACATCGGGCGGCAAATAGATGGCGAGGGCCGCGGCCAGGGGCGGCAGGCTGAGCTTGGGCGTGGTTCGGCGCAGGGTCTCGTCCACGAGAACCAGACCCAGGCCGATGGCCAGGCCAATACCGATCAGGCTCCAGTTCAGACCGCCTTCGATCACGCCGCGCGCCAGGGTCGAGATTAGCGTGGCCTGAGGCGCTTGGAGCGGCGTGTCGGAAATCGCATGGCCGGCTACGCCGACGAAGCCATTGGATTTCAGCAGCAGGTTGCAGGTCCAGGGAATGACGAGGGAGCCGGCGAACACGCCGACAATCAGGGCGACCTGTTGTCGCCAGGGGGTGGCGCCGACCAGCTGTCCGGTCTTCAGGTCCTGCAGATTGTCGTTGGCGGCTGTGGCCACGGTCACCAGCAAGGCAGTGACCAGCAGGGAGAAGGCCACCAGGGCGTGAGTTCCGGACGGACCGACTGTGGCCTTGACCAGCAAGACCAGCAGTAGCGCCGCGCCCAGGACCCCGAGGATGGCCAGGCCCGAGACGGGGCTGTTGGAGGAGCCGATGAGCCCGGCCATGTAACCGCAGACTGCAGCCGTCAGAAAGCCGACCACGGCCACATAGGCCAGGGCGCCGATCATCAGCGGGACGATCATGGATTGCAGTTGCGCGCCGGCGGGAACGGCCAGGAAGGCGTGCATCAGCCAGGCCATGGGCGCTAGGCACCCCAGGCATACCAGCCCGACGATCCAGATCGGTATATCGTGCTCGGCCAAGTCATAGGGCGTTTCGGGGGACCTGCGGACGGCGGCGAGGGCCGATAACAGGCCGGTCCAGACCGGGACCGCCAGCTTGGCCAGGGTCCACAGGGCGGCTGCGGCGATGGTTCCGGCGCCGATCAGCTTGACCTGGCTCTTCCAGACCGCCCGGGCCATAGCTTCGGCCTCTCCGGCCATGGGGTGCGCGGCGGTCAGCAACGGAACGGCCACGCCCCAGGCAATGATCAGGCCCACCGCCATGGCCGCGCCCACCGCTATGCCCATCAATTGGCCGACGCCGATCAGCAGGAAGGAATAGCCGCCGCCGATACCTGTAGCTGAGGTGGCGGTCGGGCGAAAAAAGCGGGAAAAGCCGTCGGCGAACAGCTTCATGGAGACCAGCAGGATCAAGCCGGCGGAGGCTGCCGCCCCCACGACCAAGGCCTTGAAACCGTCCTGACCCTCACCGGCCGCCTCACGCCTGGCCATGCCGACCTTGAGCACCTCGGCGGCGGCGACGCCTTCGGGGTAGGGCAGGTCCGATTGGGTCACCAGGGCCCGGCGCAGGGGAATGGTGTACATCACGCCTAGCACCCCGCCGATGGCGCAGATGCCGAAGGAGGTCCAGAACGGGAAGCCGGTCCACCAACCGACCATGAGCAGGCCCGGCAGGACAAAGATCACCGCCGACAGGGCCCCGGCGACGGAGGCTGTCGTTTGGACGATGTTGTTCTCCCATACGGTCGAACTGCGAAAGACGCGCAGGGCAGCCATGGAAATGACCGCTGCGGGAATGGTGGTTGAGAAGGTGAGGGCGACCTTCAGACCGGCGTAGACGTTGGCGGCGGTGAAGAAGACCGTGATCACGCAGCCCAGCAGCAGGCCGCGTATGGTCAATTCAACGCGGGCCTTGTCCGCGGCGGCGGGGTCAGTCATGCGCGGCGGTGCTCCAGCGATGCCCAGCAGTGCCAGACTTGGGCGTTGCTGGAAACCTCGCGCAAAGCAGGGTGTCAAGCCAACGACTACGAAATGACTTGCACACGGCCCGCCATGTCCGACCATGGCCTCCAGACTGCGAAGAGGGTGACCCGATGCGACTGCTGCTGAACATCCTGTGGTTCATTCTGGGCGGATGGATTTCCGGCACGCTTTGGCTGCTGGCGGGGGCGATCCTGGCCTGCACCATAATCGGCCTGCCCTGGACGCCGGCGGCGTTCCGCATGGGCTTTTTCAGCTATGCGCCCTTCGGCAAGACGATCGAGGAGGGTCACAGCGGCCCGACCAGCCTGGTCCTCAACGTGGTGTGGTTTGTCCTGGCCGGTTGGTGGCTGGCCCTGCACCACCTCGTCCTCGCCGTGGCGCTAGCGGCGACGATCATCGGCATTCCCTTCGCCTGGCAGCACTTGAAGCTAGCGGCGATCTCCTTCGCTCCGGTCGGCCGGACGGTGGTGGAGGCCTAGCCGGCCGTCACGGGCGGACTGGGCGCGGTCGTCGGGGCGGGCGCCGGCGCGGGTCTTGAGGCCAGATAAGCGCAGACGTTGGTCATGTCGTCCGCCGACAGCTTAGCCACAATCGGCTTCATCAAGACGGCCAATTCGCCGTTTCGCGTGCCTTGTTTGATGTCATTGAGCTGACGGCAGATGTAGCTGGGCGAACGCGCGGCAATGCCGGGGAACGAACCGTTGCCGTTGAGATCCGCGCCGTGGCAGGTGCCGCAAGGGGCGAACTGGCCGCCCTTGCCGGTCATGACGATGTCCTTGCCCTTGGCCACCGAGCCCGGCGGAACATAGGCGATGAAGGGCGAGCGGGAGTCGCGCAGAACATCGGTGCCCATGGGATCGACCGGCACCTCCACAATCCGGTTGCCCAGGGGCTCGGTTCCGGCGTCGGGTCCGGTCAGGGGCAGGTAGAGCCCGCCGTTGCTGCGCACCTTGGGCGCGGTGTCGGTCTCGACCACCTTGATCCAAGGCGTCCAGGGGATCGACGAGAAATAATCAGCGGCGGCGTTGATTTCGTCCTCAGTGAGAGCCTTGGCGTAGCCGTACATGACCTTGGCGTTGGTCTTGAGCGGCTCGGCGGACACGCGCCGACCGGCCGCCATGTCGTGCAACTGCCTGACGATATAGTCCTTGGGCAGGCCGGAGACCCCGGCGTTTTCCGAACGGCCCTTGCCGTTGGGATAGTGGCACAACGAACAGGGTCCGATCTTGCGCGAGCCCCCTGCGCCTTCTGCGACGATCTTGGGCATGGGCGGGTGATCGCCGGGATACCAATCGGCGGGCGCCCGATGTCCCGGGCGGGGATCGCGCCCTCGAATTTCGGTCAGGGTAAAGGCGCCGGCCGAGCCCGGCCGGGTGTAGACCTTGCCATCGTCGGGCGTCTGTTTGTTTTTGACGGTGGAGACGCCATAGGCCCATTCGGGCTGTTGAAGTTTGGGGCCTCGATGCCAAAGCAGAGCAGCGGCGACTCCCGCGGCGACGATGACAACGATGATGCCAATGGCGCGCTTTTTCATTCGCCGTTCCCCCCAATATTATTCGACCGGCCAGATCATTCCATTGATGGAGACGGCCGGTTGTTCTCGACGAGCTTAGCATCGGCTTGGTGGCGGGCAAGAGCAGCCCAACGGCGGGCTGCCTTTCCACGTCTTTTCCCCCTATTTTCGCTCTGCCGATGGTTGTGTCTTCCAACCCATGCGGGTCTGTGGAAAGCTTGGCTTTGACCCCAGATGCACAGCTGCGCGGGAAGGGTCCAGGCAACATGGAATTTCGTAGAAGGGGCAAAAAATGGCTAATATTGTCAATAAATTACGCCACAAGAAAGAGAAGGCCTATCACTACTTGGCGATTGTATCCGGCGCGGTTCTCTGGGTGTTGATCGGTTGGGGCATTCGAGCGGGGCTCACGAGCGGCAACCCGCAGATCGCCATAATGGTGGGGACCTACACAGCCTACGCGGTCTTGATCGGTGTCTTTGTGCTGGTTTCCAGCGCGGCCTATAGGGCCAGCGCCTTTGGCAATATGATCTTGTTGGGTCCGAAACAATTTCCCGAGCTCCATGCCATGGTGCAGGCTGGGGCAAAGGACCTGGGGCTAAGCGAACCGCCTAAGGCCTTTCTCTATAATTCCAATGGCCTGTTCAACGCCTTCGCGCGCCGTTTGCTGGGCGGCCGATATATCTTCCTGACGTCCGCCTTGGTGGAGGCCAATAGCGATGAGCAGGTCCGCTTCGTCATTGGTCACGAGATCGGCCACCACGCGGCGGGCCACCTCAATCCGTGGCTGAATTTCGTGAAACTGCCGGCCCACTTCGTACCGTTTCTGATGAGGGCCTATTCGCGATCGCGCGAGTACAGCTGCGACAGCATCGGCGCCTATATTTCGAAGGATGTGGCGGCCTCACGCAGCGCCTTGCAGATGCTGGGCTGCGGTTGCCGGCGGCTTAACGGCGCTATGAACTGTGAGGCCTTCATGGCCCAGGAGGACATGGTCCCTCCGATCTTCGGTTTCCTCACAGAAATCTTCCGCAGCCATCCGCGCCTGACCCGCCGAGTCGCGGCGATCAAGAGCGGTAAGGCGGTAGCGGATGGGTGATCCGCCAGGGACGACGGCGGGGGCCTTGGCCTAGAGACTCGTCCCGCCCACCGTCAGGCCTTTGATCTTCATGCTGGGCTGGCCGACGCCTACCGGGACGCCCTGGCCGGCCTTGCCGCAGACGCCGATGCCGGGGTCGAAGCAGAAGTCGTCGCCGATCATCTCAACGCGGGTCAAGGCGCTGGGCCCGTCGCCGATCAAGGTGGCGCCCTTGACCGGAGTGGTGATCTTGCCGTCCTCGATCAGGTAGGCCTCGGTGCACTGGAACACGAACTTGCCGTTGGTGATGTCCACCTGGCCGCCGCCGAAGCTGGCGGCATAGAGGCCGCGTTTGACCGATTTGATCATCTCGTCTCGAGGCGTTTCGCCCGCAAGCATCCCGGTGTTGGTCATGCGCGGCAGGGGCATGTGAGCGTAGGATTCGCGCCGACCGTTGCCGGTGGCCTTCATGCCCATCAGCCGCGCGCTCATGCGGTCGTGCATGTAACCGACCAGGATGCCGTCCTCGATCAGAATGGTGCGTTCGGTGGGGGTGCCTTCGTCATCGATGGTGAGCGAGCCGCGGCGGCCCAGCTCTGTGCCGTCGTCAAATACGGTCACGCCCGGCGCAGCCACCCGTTCGCCGATGCGGCCTGAGAAGGCCGAAACGCCCTTGCGGTTGAAGTCGCCTTCTAGGCCATGGCCGACCGCCTCGTGCAGCAGCACGCCGTTCCATCCGGGGCCGAGCACCACATCCATCTCGCCTGCCGGCGCGGGAACGGCGTCCAGGTTCACCAGGGCATGGCGCAGGGCTTCATCGACCTCTTGCTTCCACTTCTCGGGGGTGATCCAGGCCTCGAATCCGGCCCGGCCGCCGGAGCCCGAATTTCCCGACTCGCGTCGGCCGTCGCGCTCGACGGTGACCTGGACCCCGATGCGCACCAAGGGTCGCACGTCGCGCAGGAGCCGTCCGTCGCCGCGCAGAATTTCGATTTGCCGCCGTTCGCCCGCCAGGGACGCCATCACCTGAACCACGCGGGGATCGCGGGCGCGGGCATAGGCGTCGATTTCCTGCAGAAGCGCGACCTTGTCGGAGAAGCCGGGCGAGGCCAGGGGATCGTCCTCGCCGTACAGCTTGGCGTTGGTGTGGCGCGGACCTTCGGCGGCGACGCCGCTGTAGCCGCGCTTGGCCAGGGCGGCCGATTGGGCGGCGCGGCCTATTGCCGCCTCGGAGATCTCGCTGGCGTGGGCGTAACCGCTGCGCTCTCCGGCCACCACCCGCAGGCCGAAGCCTTCGGCGGCGTCATAGGCGGCCGACTTCAATCGACCGTCGTCAAACACAAATGATTCGCTTTCTGACCGCTCTACGAACAGTTCCCCGTCGTCCGCCCCGTCCAGGGCCTCGCCCAGCAGGTTCCCGGCGCGGACGGGATCGACGTCGCAGGCCTCAAGGATGGAAACGGCGGACGCGGGAGCGGTCATGGCTGAAAATCCGGTCAAATGCGGTACGAGATTGCGATCATATCTAGATAGGGCGCCGCCAACCTTTCGGAAACCGTCACTGTGGGCGGCTAGCGCCTTGGCAAGCGCAAATTGAACGCGTATGCACGCCCCCAAGCCAAAAGGGGACCAAGCTTCGGCTCAGGTGCGACATTCCGCTCCGAAGCCAGGGCTTAGCGCCTTTGACCTTTGCGTTAGTGTCAGAGGCGGACTTGCTCCGACCGACGACGACAGCCGAACTGTGGGGACTATGAAGGCTTCGAGAATGGGGATGCGAAAGCTAGCGGCTGGAGCCGGTTCAGCGCTTTTGATGGCCGCAATCGGGGCTCAGGCCCGGGCCGCCGAATTGCTGGGCCAGCCGACGCCAGGGGCGATCGACTTACAGCGCTCAGCTTCGGCCATGCGCGACGACGTGATTTTCTTCCACAACAGCATCCTGATGCCGATCATCACCGGGATCGTGCTGTTCGTCCTGGTGCTTTTGCTCATCTGCATCGTGCGCTTCAACAAGCGCGCCAATCCGACCCCGGCGCGTTGGAGCCACAATACGGTGATCGAGGTGATCTGGACCGGGGTCCCCGTCCTGATCCTGATGTTCGTTGCGATCTTCTCGTTCAAGCTGCTGTTCAAATATCACGACATGCCGCAGCCCTATATGACGGTGAAGGCGACCGGCTATCAGTGGTACTGGGGCTATGCCTATCCGGATCAAAAGATCGATGAGATCGCCTCGACGGTGACTCCCGAGGACAAGACCACCCCGCAACTTTATCGCTTGGCCGCCGACAATCCGATGGTGGTGCCGGTCAATAAGGTGGTGCGGGTCCTGGTGACCGGCGCCGATGTGATCCACTCCTTTTCGGTGCCGGCGTTCGGCGTGAAGATCGACGCCATTCCTGGCCGCGTGAACGAGACTTGGTTCAAGGCCAATCAAACCGGCACGTTCTATGGCCAGTGCTCGCAGCTGTGCGGCATCAACCACGCCTACATGCCGATCCAGGTCAACGTTCTGTCGCAGGCGGATTTCGACTCCTGGGTCGCGGGCAAGGCGCCGAAGCCTGCCCCGACCCCGGTCGCCGCCCCAGCCCCGACGGCTGCGCCGGCGCCGGCGGCCACGCCCGCGCCTGCTGCGCCGGCGGCCGTTAAGACATCCATCCAGACCCACGCGGCCAAGCCCAGCCTTACGCTCGCCGCGCTGAACCGACCGATTGGGAAAGAGTAAGACGATGGCTACGCATGCCGCAGACTCCCACGCTCACGACGACCACGACCACAAGCCCGGCTTCTTCACGCGTTGGTTCTTTTCGACCAACCACAAGGATATCGGCACGCTCTACATTCTATTCGCCATCATGGCGGGTTTGGTGGGCGGCGCCTTTTCCGGCCTGATCCGCTGGGAATTGGCCGAGCCGGGCATTCAAATCTTCCAGCCCCACTCGTGGCTGGCCCAGGCGGGCCTGATCGAGGGCTCCAAGCACGGCTATAATGTGATCGTGACGGCCCACGCCTTGGTCATGATCTTTTTCATGGTCATGCCGGCCATGATCGGCGGATTCGGCAACTGGTTCGTGCCCCTGATGATCGGCGCGCCGGACATGGCCTTCCCGCGCATGAACAACATCTCGTTCTGGCTGCTGGTGTCGTCATTCGTACTGCTGTTCACATCGCTGTTCGTCGATGGCGGACCGGGCCGCGGTTTTGGCGGCGGCTGGACGCTCTATCCGCCCCTGTCGACCATTGGCCATACCGGCCCGGCGATGGATTTCGCTATCCTGTCGGTCCACTTGGCCGGGGCCAGCTCGATCCTCGGCGCCATCAATTTCATCACCACCATCTTCAACATGCGGGCGCCGGGCATGACCCTGCACCGTATGCCGCTGTTCGTGTGGTCGGTGCTGGTCACCGCCTTCCTGCTGCTGCTGTCGCTGCCGGTTCTGGCGGGCGCTATCACCATGCTGCTGACCGACCGCAACTTCGGCACGCACTTCTTCGACCCGTCAGCGGGCGGCGATCCGGTGATGTTCCAGCATCTGTTCTGGTTCTTCGGCCACCCGGAAGTTTACATCCTGATCCTGCCGGGCTTCGGCATCATCAGCCAGATCGTCTCGACCTTCTCCAAGAAGCCCGTGTTCGGCTATCTGGCCATGGCCTACGCCATGGTGGCGATCGGGTTCGTCGGCTTCGTGGTGTGGGCGCACCATATGTACACCACCGGCATGACCGTGAACCTGCAGGCCTATTTTGTGGCCGCGACCATGATTATCGCCGTGCCGACCGGGGTGAAGGTGTTCTCCTGGATCGCCACCATGTGGGGCGGGTCTATCGATTTCAAAACCCCGATGCTTTGGGCGATCGGCTTCATCTTCCTGTTCACGGTCGGTGGGGTGACGGGCGTGGTTCTGGCCAACGCGGGCCTCGATTATTCGCTGCACGACTCCTACTACGTGGTGGCCCACTTCCACTACGTGCTGTCGTTGGGCGCGGTGTTCTCGGTGTTTGCCGGGTTCTACTACTGGTTCGAAAAGATGTGGGGCGTGAAGTACAACGAGTTCCTCGGCGCGACCCACTTCTGGATCACCTTCGTCGGCGTGAACCTGATCTTCTTCCCGCAGCATTTCCTGGGTCTGCAGGGCATGCCGCGTCGGTACGTCGACTACCCGACCGCCTTCGCAGGCTGGAACAAGCTGTCGTCGGAAGGCTACGCTGTGACCCTGGTCGGGGTGGGCGTGTTCCTCCTGGTCCTGGTCGAGGCGGCCGTGCGCCGTCGCAAGGCCGAGGCCAATCCTTGGGGCGAAGGCGCCACGACCCTGGAGTGGACCCTGCCGTCTCCGCCTCCGTTCCACCAGTTCAATGAACTGCCGGTGATCCGGGCCGACGCGCACCACTAAGGGCTCGATCTGCTTTGAATTCGGCGCGGCCGTCGGAATTGGCTTCCGGCGGCCGCGCCATCGGCCTATTGAACCCCATGCCCGTGAACACGATGACCGACACCACAGCCGCCCCCGTTTCCGGCGCCGCTCCGGCGCGATCAGGCGACTATATGGCGCTGCTCAAACCCAGGGTCATGTCGCTGGTGGTGTTCACGGCCTTCACCGGCCTCATCTGCGCTAGAACGCCGATGAGCCCGACCCTGGCCTTCGTGGCGGTGCTGTGCATCGCGGTAGGCGCCGGCGCAGCCGGGGCGCTGAACATGTGGTACGACGCGGACATCGACGCCCTGATGCGCCGCACGCGCTCGCGGCCCATTCCCATGGGCAAGGTCCAGTCCGCCGACGCCTTAGCCCTGGGCGTGGTGCTTTCCCTGCTGTCGGTGATGATGATGGGCATGGCCGCCAACTGGCTGGCCGCCGGCCTGCTGGCCTTCACCATTCTGTTCTACGCCTTGATCTACACCATGTGGCTCAAGCGAATTACGCCGCAGAACATTGTTATCGGCGGCGCTGCCGGGGCGCTTCCGCCTGTGATCGGTTGGGCGGCTGCGTCCGGCCATGCGCCCCTCAACGCCTGGCTGTTGTTTATGATCATCTTCCTGTGGACCCCGCCCCATTCCTGGGCGCTGGCGCTCTACACGGCGGGGGACTATGCCAAGGCCGGGGTGCCGATGATGCCTGTGGCCAAGGGCGCCGCTTCGACCCGCAAACAGATCATGATCTACAGTCTGCTGTTCGTGCCGGCTGCTGTGGCGCCGTCCTTCACCGGCTTGGGTGGTCAGCTGTACCTGGCGGTCTCGGGCCTGGGCGGCGCCCTGTTCCTGTTGCTGGCGCTCCGTCTGGCGCGCACCGCTTCGGGCGAGGCGGACGGGGCCAAGAACGGTCTTTATGAGGTGAAAGCCGGATCGCGCGACGCGCGCAACCTGTTCGCCTTCTCCATTCTCTATCTGACGCTGTTGTTCGCCTCGCTGCTGGCGGAGCGGGCGTTTGGGGTGGAGCCCCTGTTTAAGGCCGTCTTGTGAGCGACCCAAAGGACGACGACGTAGAGGAAGCCAAGGCGCGCCGCCGCCGCAACCTGATGATCGGGGCGATCCTAGCGGCTTTTGTCGTGCTCACCTTTATCGTCACCATTGCCAAACTGAGCGCCCATGTCGCCCCGCGGACCTTCTAAGGCCCGCAGCCGGGCCGTCGGTCGGACAGCCGCTTTATGCACGCTGGTCTTGGTGACGATGGTCGGAGCGGCCTTCGCCGCTGTGCCCCTTTACCGTCTGTTCTGCCAGCAGACCGGCTATGACGGCGCCGGCCGCCGGGCCAAGGCCGCTCCCGGCGCGATTCTGGACAAGCGGGTGACGATTCGATTCGACGCCAATGTGCGCGATCTGCCGTGGGATTTTGCGCCCGATCAGCTAAGCCAAAATGTTCGTATCGGCGACACCGGCTTGGCTTTCTATCATGTGACCAATCGAAGCGACCAGCCGATCACGGCGCACGCCTCGTACAATGTCGTGCCGCTCGGGGCGGGGCTGTATTTCGAAAAACTTCAGTGCTTCTGCTTCACCGACCAGACGCTAAAGCCCGGTCAGAGCGTGGATTTCCCCGTGGTCTATTTTGTCGATCCGCGTTTTGCGAGCGACCCGGACACCAAGAACGCCAAGGAGATCACCCTGTCCTACACCTTCTATCGGGTGAACAAACCCGCCCCCCCGGCGCGCGCCCAAGCGGCGCCGGGCGCGTCGAATGCGAATAAGGCGTCACAGCCTATTGGCGGATCGCCCAGGGCGGCGCTATAGGCTGTCGCGAGGCGAAGCGGCGCAGGCCGTGCGAGACATTGAGGGGTTGGCGCAAAGATGGCCCAAGCAGGCGTTAAACACGATTACCACCTAGTCAACCCGAGCCCATGGCCTTTGGTCGGCTCCATCGCTGCGGCCCTGCTGGCCTTCGGCGCGGTGACCTACATGAAGGGTCTGTTCGGCCTGCCCAAGGGCTATCCCTGGATGGCTGTCGCGGGCTTCGTGGGCGTGATCTACACCATGATCGGCTGGTGGATCGAGGTGGTGAAGGAAGCCAACGGCGGCGACCACACGCCGGTGGTCTCCATCGGTCTGCGCTACGGCATGATTATGTTCATCGCTTCGGAAGTGATGTTCTTTGTGGCGTGGTTCTGGATTTTCTTCGAGATGGCCCTGTTCCACAACGTGCGCACCGCCTCGGCCATAGACGAGGTTCGCACCGCTTGGCAAACGTGGCCGCCCAAGGGCGTGGAGACTGTTTCCCCCTGGCACCTTCCGCTGGTGAACACGCTGACCCTGCTGCTGTCTGGCACAACGGTCACGTGGGCGCACCATGCCTTGATCGAAGGCGACCGCAAGGGCGCCAAGATCGGCCTGCTTCTGACCATCGTGTTGGGCGTGCTGTTCACCTCGATCCAGGCTTATGAATATCACCACATCCTGACCGAGCAGCTGTTCTACTCGCCTGACGCCGCCAATGCGGGCCTGTACGGGTCGGCCTTCTTCATGGCCACGGGCTTCCACGGCTTCCACGTTCTAATCGGCACCATATTCCTGACCGTGTGTCTGTTGCGCCTGATCGGGGGCGGGTTCACGCCGCAAAAGCATTTCGGCTTCGAAGCGGCGGCTTGGTACTGGCACTTCGTGGACGTGGTCTGGCTGTTCCTGTTCGCCTTTATCTACGTGATATTCGGCCGATGACATGAACGGCGGCGTCAATCCGGTCCTGGCCGGCCTGACCTGCCGATGTCCCAATTGTGGCGAGGGGCCGCTGTTCAGCGGCTTCCTTAAGGTGTCCGAGCGCTGCGAGGCGTGCGGGCTGGACCTTAGGGCTGCTGACTCTGGGGACGGTCCAGCCGTCTTCATCATCCTGATTGTCGGAACCCTTGTGGGGTTCGGGGCCTTGATTACCGAAATCCAGCTGCATCCGCCGGTGTGGGTGCACATGGTCATCTGGCTGCCGCTGACGGCGATTCTTTGTCTCGCTCTTCTGCGTCCGCTCAAGGGCGTCATGCTGGCCATGCAATTCCACCATCGCGCGTCCGAAGCGGGTGGGAAGGATATCGAGTGAGCCTTGGACCCATGTTCAATGATCGCGTACGCCCAGGTGGGCCGACTGTTTTAGGCGCTCTGTTTTCGCTAGCCGGGCTGATCATCCTGGTCTGGCTCGGCGTCTGGCAACTTCAGCGCATGGCTTGGAAGGAAGACCTGCTCAAGCACATCGCGGCGCTCAAGTCCCAGGCGGCCAGGCCCTTGGCCGAGGTTCTCGCCGGCCACGAAACGGAGTTCGTTCGCGTAAGCCTGGATTGCCCGGACCTGATGAGCCGTCCCCGCGTGAGGCTCTACGGCGTTCAAGACGGCGAGGCGGGCTATCGTTTCATGACGGCCTGTCCCATCGCGGGAGGCGCGGCCAGTGTGTTGGTCGATCTGGGGTTTGAGGCCCAAGGACCGCAGTCCGCGACTCGCCCGGCCTGTTTAAGCACGCCTTCGGCGCCTCGATTGTCCGGACCGGTCGTCGGCATTCTGCGCGAGCCGGACAAGGCGACGTTTGTCACGCCGACGAACCAGCCCTCCGGCAACCTTTGGTACTCGCGCGACCTGCCGGCCATGGCCAAGGCCCTAGGCGCCGCGCCGCCTGCGGCATCCTATATCGCCCTGGAATCGACGCCGGGGGCTGCGTCAGACGGCTGTCCTCTGGTCCGCAGCGGCCTGCCGAGCGACCTGCCGAACAATCACCTGTCGTACGCCTTGACCTGGTTCGGTCTTGCCGCAGCCCTGGTCGGCGTTTATGTCGCCATGCTCTTTCGCAGGCGGCCTGACTGAAATGCGCTACGTTTCCACCCGGGGGCAAGCTCCGGTGATCGGCTTTTTGGATGCAGTCCTAGCGGGGCTGGCGCCGGACGGCGGACTCTATGTGCCGCAGGAATGGCCCAGCTTTACGCCCGCTGAAATCGCGGCCTTTGACGGCAAGTCCTATTCCGATGTCGCCGCGGCGGTGATCGGCAAGTTCGCCGGCGCCGACATTGACGACGAAGAGCTGCGCGAAATGACCCGCGAGGCCTATTCGAGCTTTACCCACCCCTGCATCACTCCGGTAAAACAGCTTTACCCCGGCATCTCCTTGCTGGAGCTGTTCCACGGCCCGACCTTGGCTTTCAAGGATGTGGCCATGCAGATCCTGGCACGGCTTTACGATAAGGCGCTGAAGGCCCAGGGACGGACGCTGACGATCGTGGCGGCCACATCGGGCGACACGGGCGGCGCGGCCGTGGAGGCCTTCCGCGGTGCGTCCAACGCCCGTCTGCTGGTGCTGTTTCCCGAGGGGCGCATTTCCGAAGTGCAACGCCGGTTCATGACTACGGCGAGCGAGGCCAATGTCCGCACCGTTGCCGTGCAGGGGTCCTTCGACGACTGCCAGTCCATCGTCAAAGCCATGTTTCAGGACAAGGCCCTGCGTCAGGCCGTGGATCTATCCGGGGTGAATTCGATCAACTGGGCGCGGATCGCCGCTCAATCGGTCTACTACTTCACCAGCGCGGCGGCTTTAGGCGCGCCCTATCGCAAGATCGGCTTTGTCGTCCCCACGGGCAATTTTGGAGACGCCTTCGCCGGCTTTGTAGCGTCCAAGATGGGGCTGCCGATCGCGCGTATCGTGGCGGCCACCAACAGCAACGATATCGTCGCGCGCGCTTTGCAGACGGGGCAATACGCCCGAGGCGCTGTGCAGGCGACGCAGAGCCCCGCCATGGATATCCAGATCGCCTCCAACTTCGAGCGGCTCTATTTCGAAGCCACCCGGCGAGAGGCGATGGAGACCGCGCGCGCTTTTCAGGCTTTCGCCACCACCGGCGCGGTGGACATTCCGCCCCAGGCTTTCTCAGCCATGACCGAGTTGTTCGGCGGGGTGGCTGTAGATGAAGACGAAACCAGCCGCACCATGGTGGCCACCTTGAATGAGACGGGCGAACTGATCGACCCGCATACAGCGGTCGCCGTGGCCGCCGCCAAGCGCGTACGCGCGATAGGCAAGATGGGGGCTACGCCCTTGATCGCCCTGGCCACTGCTCATGCGGCCAAGTTCCCCGAAGCGGTTCATGCGGCATGCGGACTTGAGCCCGGAATGCCCGCCGCGGCCGTGGGCATCGGGCAGAAGGCCGAACGGTTCGACCGGTTGCCCAACGACCCAGACGCCTTGAAGGCCTATTTGCGCGCCTTCGCAGGAGCGGCGTGAGCGGCAGACTGCACCGACTGTCTAACGGCCTGAGGGTTGTGTGCGATCCCGTGCCCGACCTCGAGACCCTCGCTGTCAGCGTGGTGGTCGGACGCGGCGCGCGCTCGGAGCGTCCGGAGCAGTCGGGCTGGGCGCATCTGTTGGAGCACATGGTGTTCAAGGGCGCAGGCGGGCGCTCGGCGCGAGAGTTAGCCGAAGTCGTGGAGGCTGAGGGCGGCCAGATCAACGCCGCGACCGGCTATGAGCGCACCAGTTTCCAGGTTCGCGCCTTGAAGGGCGGGCTGCCCTTAGCGATCGAGGTCCTGTCCGATCTGGTCCTTCGCCCCACCCTCGATGCGGAGGAGCTGGAGCGCGAGAAATCGGTCATCGCTCAGGAAATCGCCGACGCGGCCGACGCCCCGGATGACAAGGTGTTCGAATTGGCGCAGGCCCAGGGCTTCGCCGGTCAGCCCCTGGGACGACCGATCTTGGGTCATTCGCGCACGGTCAACGCCGCCGACGTCGCAGCTCTAAGCGACTTTCGTGCGCGACAGTACGCGCCGCAAAATCTGGTGGTCAGCGTGGCCGGCGCGGTGGACGAGGACGAACTGCTGGCGCTGGTCGAGCGCGCGTTCGCCAGCCCCGCCGGAGATGCAGGCGAGGCGCCGGTTCGGGCGCGCTTTGAGGGCGGCTCTGCGCGCGAGGCGCGGCGGCTGGAGCAGGCCCACACTGTGCTGCTACTGCCCGGTGTCGGCGCGCGCGACGAGGCCTATTTCGTCCAGCGGCTGTTCGCGGAGGCCCTCGGGGGCGGGATGTCGTCTCGCCTGTTCCAGGAGGCGCGCGAAAAGCTCGGCTTGGCCTATACCATCGACGCCTATGCCGAGGGCTATGAGGATGTGGGCGTCCTGGGGATCTATGCCGGGACGGCGGCGGTCGATGCGGGACGCACGGCCGAGGTCTGCGCGGACCAGATCCTGGCCCTGAGTGAACAGGTCCAGGCGCGCGAGCTCGCCCGCAGCAAGGCGCAATTGAAGGCTCATCTGTCTATGGCTCGAGAGTCGCCTCTGGCGCGGGCCGAGCAGGCCGCCGGCCAGACCCTGCTGTTCGACCGGCTGTTCACCTCCGAACAAATCGCTCAGGCGATAGACGCGGTGGAGGCGGAGGAGCTCCGCGCCTACGGCCGCAGCCTCCTGGAGTCGGGGCGAATGGCCAGCGCCGTGCTTGGGCCAAAACCGGCCTTGGAGGCTGCTGAATCCTTCCGCCGTCGACTGTTTGGCTAAGGGCGCCCAGTCGCCCCCTTCTAATCCACGACCAATAGGGTCTAGGCTCTCTTGCGGAGAGCCCCGATGGCCTTACTCGATTGGATCACGCCGGAAATCGGCCTGCGCCTGGAGGGCGAGGGCGTGGTTCTGCGCGCGCCGCGATTTCGCGACTACGAGGAATGGGCAAGTCTGCGGCTGGGCTCGCAGGCCTATCTCAAGCCATGGGAGCCGCTTTGGCCCAAAGACGACTTAGAACGGGGCGCATTCCGGCGACGTTTGGCCACCTATGCCCGGGAGATCGACGCCGGGACGGCCTACCCCTTCTTTATTTTGGACGCTTCAGACGGCCGGCTGACGGGCGCCATCACCCTGTCGAACGTCCGGCGAGGAGTCGCCCAGATGGCGACGGTGGGTTACTGGACTGGTGCGCCTTTCGCGGGCCAAGGGCGGATGACCGCAGCGCTAAAGACGCTCAGCGACTTTGCATTTCGGGGGTTGGGGCTGCATCGGCTCGAGGCTGCTTGCGTCCCCGACAACGAGCCGTCCCGGCGGGTGCTGCTGAAATCGGGGTTCGTTCACGAAGGAACGGCGCGCGCTTATCTTAAAATTAACGGCGTTTGGAGAGATCATCTGCTGTTTGGGAAGATCAGCGACTCGGCGCCGGGGCAAAAACAGCCCGACAGGGCCTGAGCGCGAGAGGCGCATGCGGCTGTTGACGCGTGCGCGTGGGAGCTGGGCCGATCAATGGATGCGCGTGAACAGGGCCGCCGGCCCGCTGTTATGCAGCGCACCCACGACCGGTTCGTGTGGGACACCACCGCGACCTTGGAGTCTCTTGGCGCTGCGGGCGTGGTCCTGTGGATGTGGGATCCTGACCGGGATCGCATGCGCCTGACGGGCGCCGTCCGGGCCCTCGGGTTAGGCCCCCTGGCGCCGGAGTGCTCGTCCGCTGCGCTTTTAGCCCTTGCGGCGCCGCAAGATCGCAATCTGCTCGAAAGTCTGCTGCGTCGTCAGACGCCTGGATCAGATGTGACTGCTCGCGCCCAGATGCGTGGGGCGGCCTCCTGCCTGTGGCGGGGCGTTTGGTTAGAGGAAGGGGCGCGGGCTGCTGGGGTGCTTGCGCCGGAACGACGGTTCGCCGTGGAACGTCGCGACGGCCTAACCGGATTGCTGGAGCGTCGCGCTTTTATAGACAGGGCGGCCGAGCGGTTGGCCGAGCCGGTGTCGTTCGTCCTGATGGTCGCCGACCTGGACCGCCTGCGCCGGCTCAATGAAGCGCTTGGCCATGAACGGGCGGATATGGTGCTGGCGGCGCTCGGCTCCCGTCTGGTCGCAGCGTTCCCCGTTGACACCCTTCTAGCGCGCATCGGCGAAGACGAGTTCGCCATTCTGACGCCTGACACAGGGGCGGCCCCTGCCGACACGGTTCGCACAGCCTTGGAGCAGCCTCTCAGGGTCGCTGGTTTCGACATCTATCCCACCTTATCAATCGGACAGGTCAAAGCTGACGGCGGCGAACAGGCGCCGGACGCCGGCGAGCTGCTGCGCCGCGCGGAGCTTAATCTGGAAGTCGCTAAGGGCTCGCGGCGCAACTGGCCCACGGCCGGTCCGGTCAGGGCGGCCGATAGCGACGGCCTGTCGCGCTTGGCGCTGGAATCGGACTTGCGCGGGGCCTTGGGGCGCGGCGAAATTCTTCCCTATTTTCAGCCGGTCGTGCGCCTCAGCACGGGCGCCATATCCGGCTTTGAAGCTCTGGTCCGTTGGCGCCATCCCCGGCGCGGCCTGGTCGCTCCGGATGAATTCCTGGGTTTGGCCGACGAGATGGGACTGCTTCTGGAGATCGGGGCGCACATGCTGGACGCCTCGGCCCGCCAGTTGGCGGCGTGGCGGCGCAGTCACCGGGCGGCCGGTGAACTGACCTGCAGCGTCAACCTGTCCACGGTGGAGATTGATCGGCCCAATCTGGTCTCGGATGTTGATCGGCTGATCAAGGAAACCGGTTTGCCCTCCGGCGCCTTGAAGCTGGAAATCACCGAAAGCGACATCATGCGCGATCCCGAGCGGGCCGCGCAGATTCTGCTGGCCCTGCGCCGGGTCGGCGCCGGCCTGGCGCTGGACGACTTCGGCACAGGCTTCTCCTCGCTGTCCTATTTGACCCGCCTGCCGTTCGATACGCTGAAAATTGATCGCTATTTCGTACGCACCATGAGCACCAACGAAGGATCGGCCAAGATTGTACGCTCGGTCGTCAATTTGGGGCGCGATCTGGACCTGGAAGTGGTGGCTGAGGGCGTGGAGAATGCCGCCATGGCCCAGCAGCTTCTAAGGTTGGGCTGCGACTATGGTCAGGGATTCGGCTACGCCCCGGCGCTGTCGGCTCAGGAAGCCGAGGTCTACCTCAACGAGAGCTACGTCGACGGCGTCGCGCCGGTGGTCAAGAGCCGGGGGTAGGGCGCCCCATTGATAGGCGAGGCGCAAGCCATTATAATGCGCATGCGTATGCATGGAGCGCCGGAAATGCCCGCCTTGAAGCTCACGAAGATTGGAACCTCCACCGGCGTTGTGATTCCAAAAGAGATGCTGGCGCGCTTGAATCTGGGTAAAGGGGATTTGCTTTACGCTGTTGAAACGCCCGACGGCGGATATCGGCTGACTCCGTATGACCCATCATTCGCCGAAAAGATGGCGAAGGCGGACGAGATCATGCGACGCTACCGCAACACCCTGAATACCCTGGCCAAATGACGAACTGGATTTGGCTCGACGAGACCGTGGCCTTGGCGGTCCATGAGCGCTCACTCCTGCTGCACGGCGGGGCCGCAGGCATTCGAGACGAGGGTTTGCTGAAGTCAGGTCTGGCTCGACCGCAGCACCTGGCCGCCTATGAAGATACGGCAGACTTGTGTGCCTTGGCCGCTGCCTACACGGCCGGGATCGTGAAAAACCACCCCTTTGTGGATGGTAACAAACGGACGGGATTTGTGGTCGGGGTGCTGTTCTTGGAGCTCAACGGCGCGCAGTTCGTTGCAAGCGAGGAAGCGGCTACACATGCCGTTCTAGGCTTGGCGGCTGGTGATTTGAATGAAGCCGGCTACGCGGCGTTCCTTCGCGGAAACTTAGCGCCGGATTGATCTTATAGGCCTCAGGCCCTTCCGGACTGGGCCGACAGGCTGCCGGCGGCCACGCCCAGCTTGGCCAGGGCGCGGGTCCACTTCAGGTCGTGATCGGGATCGAACACCAGGGACTCGTCGGGCTCGCAGGTGAGCCAGATGTTGTCCTGAAGCTCCCGCTCCAACTGCCCGGCGCCCCAGCCGGCATAACCCAGGGCGAGGATGGAGCGGCGCGGCCGCATCAGCCGGTCGCCCATGGCCTGCAGCACGTCGCGGGTTGCGGTCCAGGCGACGCCTTCACACACCGGCAGGCTGGACCCGCGGCTGATATAGTCGTCGGTGTGCACGACGAAGCCGCGTTCGCGGTCCACCGGTCCGCCGAACAGAACCGGCTCCTCCGGCAGGGGCGCGTCGGCCTGGAGGTCCAGACGCTCTAGCAATTGGGCGACGGAAAGGCCTTCGATCGGGTGATTTAGCGTCAGCCCCATGGCGTGGCTGGGGCTGTGGGCGCACATCAGCACCACCGCCCGCTCGAAACGAGGATCGCCGATGCCAGGCATGGCGATCAGCAGACGACCGGTCAGATCGTCGCTCGTCGGCGCTCTATCAGAATGATCAGGCCGCATCATGGACCTGATGATTTCTCTTTGTGGCGCGCCTTTCAAGCGGAGCGGCAGGGGAACCGGCGCACAAATCCAGTGTTTGCTTGAGGCAGAGGCCAAATGCGGTGATATGTCGCCGATTCCCTAACCCCGGAGCCATCCATGACCATCAAAGTCGGCGACACGATTCCTCAAGCGACTTTCATGGTCTTTACGGCGGACGGGCCTAAGCCCCTGTCGTCAGCGGACCTTACCGCCGGCAAGACGGTGGCCCTGTTCGCTGTGCCGGGCGCCTTTACGCCCACCTGTTCAGCCAAACACCTGCCCGGGTTCAAGGCTCATGAAGCAGATTTGAAGGCCAAGGGCGTGGATACGATCGCCTGCGTGTCGGTCAACGACGTGTTTGTCATGAACGCCTGGGGCAAGTCGCAAGAGGTGGGAGACAGCGTACTAATGCTCGCCGACGGCAACGGGGACTTTACCAGGGCGGTGGGCTTGGATTTTGATGCCGGAAAGTTCGGCATGGGCCAGCGCTCGCAACGCTATTCGATGCTGATCAAGGACGGCGTCGTGAGCCTGCTCAACGTCGAACAGCCGGGCGCCTTCGAGGTGTCCTCAGCCGAATATCTGCTCGGCCAACTGGACTGATCGTCTTGGCCTGCGCTGCGGCGTCTGGGCCATTTGGCGATCAGACCCCGGTCCGATAAATACCCACGCCGAAGGCGGTGGACGGCAGACGAGGCTTGGGCGAAGGATATCGGGATCATGGCAAGACCGCTGACCCGCTATTCCATTGTGGCGATCCTCCTGCACTGGCTGATCGCGGCGTTCATCCTGTTCAATCTGTGGCTGGGTCTATCTGTGGAAGGCCGCCATGGCGCGGCCAAGATCAATGCGTTTGAGCTGCACCAGTCGATCGGCATGACGGTGCTGGCGCTCAGCATTCTGCGCCTGGGCTGGCGGCTCGCCAATCCGCCTCCGCCCGAAGCCCCGGGGATCGCGCACTGGGAAAAGTCCGTTTCAGGTCTCGTGCATGGTGCCTTCTACGTCATCATGATCGGCATGCCCCTTACCGGCTGGCTGATGGTGTCAGCCGGCGCGAACGGCGCGCATATGGCCCTGTGGCGTATGGGCGATTTTCAGGGGTTTGGCTGGCCGCGCCTTCCGCTGGTCGCGGCCCTGCCAACGGCGAGGCGGGAGGCGGTGCAGGGCGCTTCCTTTGCCGTGCACACCTACTTGTCATACGGCGCCTATGTCCTGATCCTGCTGCACATCGCGGGCGCGTTGAAGCACCAGATTTTCGATCCCAATCCGGTGCTGCCGCGCATGTTGCCTTTCCTCAAGCGCCGCTCTCAGTCCCCGTGACCCAACCATCGTTTCAGGAGATAGGCGAGGCCGCCGAGGTCTTAAGGCAGGGCGGTCTTGTGCTGATGCCAACAGAGACGGTCTATGGCCTGGCCGCTGACGCGACCAATCCCGTAGCGGTGGCGGCCGTCTATGCCGCTAAGGGTCGGCCCAGCTTCAACCCCCTGATCGCACATGTTGCGGACATCGCGGCGGCAGGCCGATTGGTCGCCTTGGACGGGCGGGCCAAGGCCTTGGCCGAGGCCTTCTGGCCCGGGCCGCTCACCCTGGTCGCCCCAGCCTTGACCGATTGTCCGATATGCGATCTTGCGCGCGCTGGGCTGGATAGCGTGGCCGTACGCGCGCCCGCTCACCCGGCGGCCTTGGCCCTGCTTGAGGCGTTCGGCGGTCCAGTTTGCGCGCCATCGGCCAATCGATCCGGACGGCCCAGTCCGACGACACTTTCGGCGGCCATGGAGGAGACCGGCATTGCATCGGGCGCTGCGATTGAAGGCGGTCCATGCCGGGTGGGTTTGGAGTCCACTGTGGTATCGGTGCTGGACGGGCCGATGAGGCTTCTGCGTCCGGGCGGCTTGTCCCGCGAGCAGATCGAGGCCGTGGTCGGTCCCTTGGTCGAGGCTCAGGACGACGCCGCCCGCTCGCCCGGGCGAATGACTCGCCACTATGCCCCGCGCGCTCCGCTTCGGCTGGACGCGGAGGCGCCGGCGCCGGGGGAGGCCTATTTGGCCTTCGGACCCTGGCCGACGGCGAACCACGTGTTCAACCTCAGCGCTGCGGGGGATGTCGACGAGGCCGCCCATCGCCTGTTCGCCGCCTTGCGCGAGGCTGACCGGCTAAATCCCACAGCCATCGCCGTCGCGCCCATTCCGCGCCATGGCTTGGGCGAAGCGATCAATGATCGCCTGAAGCGCGCGGCGGGCTTCATAGGCTGACGCCTTGCGGCTAAGGTGGCGGTCATGAGCCTGGCCGTTTCCGCTGATGTGATTGTGCGTCTCAAGGCCTTGTTGGGCGATGGCGGCTTTAGCCAGGACCCGGCGCGTCTGGCCCCCAAGCTGCTGGAGTGGCGCGACCGTTGGTCCGGTCAAACGCCGCTGCTTGTTCTGCCCAAGTCCACTGCCGAGGTCGCCGCCGTGGTCGAGGTCTGCGCCCAGGCCGGGGCAGCGATCACGCCGCAGGGGGGCAACACAGGCCTTGTCGGGGGACAGATTCCGCGAGGAGAAATTCTGCTGTCGCTGGACCGGATGCGGGCCATCCGCCGCATTGATCCGCTGGACGACGCCATGACGGTGGAGGCCGGGGCGCCGCTGATTTCGGTGCAGCAGGCCGCTCAAAACGCCGGTCGGCTGTTTCCTCTGAGCCTGGCCTCCGAAGGCACAGCCACGATCGGCGGGTTGGTGTCCACCAACGCCGGCGGCACGGCGGTCCTGCGCTACGGCAATATGCGCGAACTGGTGCTGGGGATCGAGGCGGTTCTGCCGAACGGCCAAGTCTTTTCCAGTCTGAAGTCCCTACGTAAGGACAACACCGGCTATGATCTCAAGCAGCTTCTGAT